>DASYSS010000017.1 GCA_036003045.1 Gemmatimonadaceae bacterium | reverse complement strand
GAAGACGATCGATTTGCCGTCAGGCGTCCATCCTTCGACGATGTCGGCGCCCGGGTGCCACGTGAGTCGCTTGGGCTCACCGCCCTCCGCGGGGACGACGTAAACGTCGACGTTCCCGCCGTACTGGGCGCTGAACGCGAGCAGCTTTCCGTCGGGCGAGAACTTCGGATTCTCGGTCGTGCCCTGGAAGCTCGTTATGCGACGAGCGATTCCACCGCTCTTGTCGACGACCCAGATGTTGTTCGCATAGGCGAACGCGATCTGGGTCTTGCTCACGGTGGGAGTGCGCAACATGCGCGTTTGGGCGCCGGCGTTGAACGCGGCGGAGGCCGCGATCGCGGCCGCGAATACCATGGAGGAGCGACGCATAGGTCTGGGGAAAGAGACGGGTAAGCATCGCCTCCGTACCCACGCGCGTCCAGCCCAAAACCTTGACAGGCCGGTTGACGCTTCGCGCCGCACGGCCCAATCTCCAGTGGATGGTTGCCGCCCCGCCCCGCCCCCACATCGAGAACGTCTCCGATACCGCCAGATGGGTGGCGGTCTATCGCGCCATGGAGACGTCCCGGCCCGACGCCCTTTTCCAAGACCCGTTTGCCGCCCGTCTGGCAGGGGAAAAGGGGGAGGCGATCGTCGACTCGATGAAGCGCGGCCGCCAGATGGCGTGGGCGATGATCGTTCGCACAGCCGTCTTCGACGAGATCATCGAGGCACAGATCCGGGCGGGGACGGACCAGATCGTGAACCTTGCGGCTGGGCTCGATGCGCGCCCCTGGCGCATGAAGCTCCCGGCCGACCTTCGGTGGGTCGACGTGGACCTACCCGGCATTCTGGACTACAAGCTCGGGATCATGCGCGGCGAAAAGCCCGGATGCCGCTACGATGCGGTCCGCGCGGATCTCCGCGAGCCCGCCGTTCGCGAAGAGCTGTTCGCCCGGCTCGGCGCTCAGTCGCGGCGCACCCTCGTCGTCACCGAAGGGCTTCTCATCTATCTGACGACCGAGCAGGTTGGCGCGCTGGCCGCCGACCTCCATCGCCCGCCGAGCTTCCACTCGTGGCTGATCGACTTGGCGCGGCCGGAGCTGCTCAAGATCATGCAGCGCTACTGGGGCAAGTCGATGGGGAACGTCAACGCGCCGTTCCAATTCGCGCCGGATGAGAACACGAAGTTTTTCGAGCCGTTTGGTTGGCGCGAAGTGGAGTTTCGTTCCTCGATGGAGGAAGCGTACCGACTGCGTCGCGAAATGCCCATGATGTGGCTCTGGCGGCTCCTCGGGCGGTTTCGCTCGGCCAAAGTGCGCGAGCAGTTCAAGAGGTTTTCGGGAATCGTGTTGTTCGATCGTATCTGACAAACTCAACCATCTGCTTTGGAGGCAGACGCATGCAGCCGACGATGATTGTTTTGCGTCTTTTTCACGTTTTCTCGGGAGTGCTGTGGGTCGGCGGCGTCGCCATGTTGGCGTGGTTCCTGGTGCCATCGGTACAGGCAACCGGACCCGCCGGCGGGGGCGTCATGAAACACTTGTTGGTGAACACCAAGTTCGGACCGTATTTCCCTTCGCTTGGCGGACTCACCGTGCTCTCCGGGTTGCTCATGTACTGGCGCGACGCCGCAGGTTCCAACGGCGCCTTCTACTCGTCGCACATGGGAATGACGCTCGGCATCGGTGGCGTCGCCGGCCTCGTCGCTGTGATTTATGGCGGCGGCGTTGTGGGCCGGTCCGCGTCGGGTATGGCGAAGTTGTTCCGCACGATCGACGCTCAGGGAGCGCCGCCGTCGCCGGAGCAGACCGCGCAGCTCATGGCGCTCCGTGACAAAGTGACGTCGGGCTCCAAGGTCGTGCTCCCGATGCTCCTCACGGCCGTGATCGCGATGGCCGTGGCGCGCTACGTCTGATCCGTCTTCTACCGGAGGACACCGCATGATTCGCTCGCGATGCTGCGCCGCGCTTCTCTGCTTCGCCGCGCTGTCCGGCGCGGCGGCGCAGGAGACGCCCACCGAACGCGACGCCGCTCGCGACGTCGTCCACAAGCTCGACTCGCTCGAGAAGTCGCTCAACCTCCCCGCGCTCGTCGCCAAGCTCACCGGCCCGAATCCGGCGCGCGATCAAGTCGCGGCGAGAGCGAAGGAGCTCATGGACACCGAGCTTCTCGCGATGGGCGACGACATCACACGTCACCCGGAGATCGGCTTCGAGGAGAAGCGGTCGGTCGAGATCCTCGTCGACTATCTCAAGAAGCACGACTTCACGGTGCAGATGGGAACGCCCGGCCTCCCGACGGCGTTCATCGCGCGGTATACCAAGTCGACCGGCTCTCCCAACCTCGGCGTCATTCTCGAGTACGACGCGCTGCGCGGCACGAAGGGCGCGTTCCACGGCGACCAGCACAGCACGCAAGGGCCGATCGGCATCGCCGCCGCCGTCGCGATCGCCGAGTATCTCACGAAGACCAGGACGCCGGGAACGGTGACCGTATTCGGCACGCCGGGCGAAGAGATGATGCCGCCCAACGCGAAGACCGTGATGTTCACGTCGCACGTCTTCGACGGAGTGGACATTCTCGTCCGCAGCCACTCGACGACGGTGACGAGCCGACCGGCGCCGGGTTTCGGCACGTGCTGCATGAACATCGACGGCGTGAAGTACACGTTCAGCGGCGCGCCGGCGCACCAGCTCACGGCGTGGAACGGACGCAACGCGCTGACCGCGGTGATCCACTTGTTCAACAACATCGACGCGATGCGCAGCAACATGCGTCCCGAGGCGCGCATCCAGGGCGTGATCACCGAAGGAGGCGCGGCGCCCAACGTCGTACCGGACAAGACCGCGGCCGATTTCTACATCCGTTATCCGGACGAGGTCTACCTCGCGCAGGAGTTGCAAATCGTCGACGACGCGGCGCGCGCCGCCGCGCTCGAGACGGGGACCAAGGTCAAGATCGACCACTACGGCCAGAATCGCGACGGCGTGAGCATCGGATCGATCAACGAGGTCGCGTTCGGATATCTCAAGAAGTACGGCGGGCAGAACGTGCAGCCGGAGCCGGGCAAACCGCAGGGTTATGAAGAGACAGGAAGCGTGTCCAGCGCCATTCCGGGCGGCGAATTCAGCGCGATGACGTCGACGGCGCCGAACCATACGTACGAAATGCTCGCCGACGCGACGTCCCCGGTCGGACATCGCGGCTTCGTCACCGACGCGCAAGCGATGGCCGCGCTCCTCTACGATTTCGCGACGCGTGCCGACTATCGCACGATGGTCAAGCACGAGTTCGAGACGATCCGCGGGCTACACACCGAATACCTCGAGGGGCTCAAGAAGGTCTACACGGTGCCGAAGGTTCCGGAGCCGTAACCGAGCCACGCGGTGGGTCGGAACAATTTCAACGCAGATTGCCGCAGATTGAAACCGCGATTGCCGCGGATGAATCGAGGGGAACAACCCTGATTCATCTGCGGCAATTGTCGTTTCAAATCCGCGGAATCCGCGTTCAATTCTTCCCTGCTCGGTGCGAGTAGCGCCTCAGCCGCCCAGGCACCGCAGAACCAACCCTTTCTCGGCGCCGGATGTCTATGCGGCATGTCTCTCCCTTCCCTCCGGTCGGGCGTTGACGCGGTCGGGCGCGACCTGCGGTTTGCCGCGCGCGGTCTGCGCAATACGCCCGCGTTCACCGTTGCCGCGGTGCTCGCGCTCGCCCTCGGGATCGGCGCGACGACCGCGATCCTGAGCGTCGTGCGCTCTGTGCTTCTGCGCCCGCTGGCGTATGTCGACGCCGACCGCCTCGTCGTGCTCCTCCACGACGGCCGCAATCCGGCGTCGCCGCGAAACTTCGACGATTGGCGATCGCAGACCCGCAGCTTTTCCGACATGGCCGCCGCGGAGTATTGGACACCGGACCTGACCGGCGGCGACAACCCGACGCAGGTGATGGGGCTGCGCGTCACCACCCGCATGTTTCCGATGCTCGGCGTCGGGCCGGCACTCGGTCGCGTCTTTACAGTCGCGGACGAGCAAACCGGGAACGAGCACGTCGTCGTGCTCGGCTACGGACTGTGGCAGCGAATGTTCGGCGGACGCCGCGACGTACTTGGGACCTCGATGTCCCTCAGCGGATCGCGGTACACGATCGTCGGTGTCATGCCAAAGTCGTTTCAATTCGCGCCGTTCTGGGCAACGCACTCCGAGCTGTGGGCGCCGCTCGCGCTCGCGGGGCGAATCAACGACGGACGAAGCCTGCGCGTCTTCGCGCGGCTCGCGCCGACCGTCACCCTCGAGCAGGCGCGCGCAGACTTGCGCGCCGTGACCGCGCGCCTCGAGGCGAGCGACCCGGGGACCAACAAGAACGTCGTGATCACGCCCCTCAAAGAGAAAGTCGTCGGCGACATCCGGACGCCGCTGCTCACGCTGCTCGTGGCCGTGAGCTTCGTGCTCCTCATCGCGTGCACCAACGTCGCACACATGCTGCTGGCGCGAGCCGCCTCGCGCCAGCGAGAGATCGCCGTACGCACCGCGCTCGGCGCGACGCGCCGACGTGTCGTCGTCCAACTGCTCGCCGAAAGCTGCGTGCTAGCCGCCTTGGGCGGACTCGGCGGCGTCGCGCTCGCGATCTGGGGAGTCCGCGCGTTGGTCGCAGCTGGTCCGGCCATCATACCGCGCGTGACCACGTTGACGGTCGATGGCTCGGTGCTCCTGATCGCGTTTGGGATTTCCGCCGCGACCGTCGTGGCGTTCGGTCTTCTTCCCGCCATTCGCGCATCGCGAGTGGATCTGGCCGAAACGTTTCGCGACGGCGATCGTGCGTCGAGCGGCGGCCGAGCACGATCGCGCGCTCGAGACGCGCTGGTCGCGTCGGAGTTCGCGCTGGCGTTGGTCCTGCTCGTCGGCGCGGGGCTGATGATTCGCACGCTGGTCGCGATGCAGCGAATCGACCCGGGCTTCGATCCGCGGAACGTCGTGTCGATGATCGTTTCCACCGCGGGCACGCCCGCCGCGGACAGCACGCGCCACGCGGCGTTCTACGAGAGCTCGCTCGAGCGAGTGCGCGGCGTGCCTGGCGTCGTATCGGCGAGCTACATCAACCATCGGCCGTTCGACGGCGACATGTGGGGGTTCCAGTTTCGCGTCGAAGGACAGCCGCGGCCGCGCCCGAACGAATGGCCGACGGCGACGTATCGCGTCGTGTTCCCGAACTACTTCGCGACGATGCGAATTCCAGTTCTCCGCGGCCGAGACATCTCGGGAATGGACCGCGCGGATGCGCCCAGGGTCGTGGTCATCAACGAGTTCATGGCGAAGAAGCACTGGCCGGGACTCGATCCGATCGGCCGCCGCATCTCGCTCGACGATTCCAACTGGGTCACGGTCGTTGGCGTCGTGAAGAATCACGTGGGCGAGTCGCTGACCGCGCCGGCGGAGGAGGAGATGTTCCTTCCCTTCGCGCAACAGCCGCGCTACGTGAACGGCCTCGGCGCATCACGCACCATGACCCTCGTCGCGCGCGTGGCGTGCCGGCGCGTCGAGTGCGACGCGAGTGCTTCTGTCGCGGCGATCAGCGGCGCAATCAGGTCCGACGAACGCAACATTCCGATCTCGGCCGTCGTGAGCTTCAGCGCGCTCGCCCGGTCGGCTACGGCGGAATCGCGCTTCTATCTCACGTTGCTGACCGCGTTCGCGGCGGTGGCCGTGCTCTTGGCCGCGGTGGGGATATTCGGCGTCATCACGTATGCGGTGTCGAGACGCACGCACGAGATTGGAATTCGCATCGCGCTCGGCGCGGAACCGGGGTCGGTGATGCGTTCCATTGTCGGCGAGGGATTGTCGATCGTCTCGGTGGGCGCGGCCGCCGGACTGGCCGCGGCGATCGCGCTCACGCGGCTGATGCGAGGCATTCTCTACGGCGTGAGTCCGACCGACGCGTGGACCTTCGCCGCGGTGACCGCGTTGCTCGTCGGCGTCGCACTGGCGGCGAGTCTGATACCGGCGCGACGGGCGACGCGAATCGATCCGCTGATCGCGCTGCGATCCGAGTAGCGAGTGGCGGCCCACGACGCGCGGACGAGCTACCGAGCAAGGTCGAGCAGTTTCAACGCAGATGCCGCAGATCTGAAAACCAATTGCCGTTCAAAATCTGCGGCCTCTGCATTTCCCCTTTCGCACATTCGATAGTGCGCGCCTACCCAATCGGACCGTCGTCGTCGACCGTCACTTCTTGATGCCCGGCGCCGGCAACGCGCCGCTGCTCGGCACGTTGCTGGCGGTCGGCGGCGGACCGACCGGTCTCGGCGCCGGTTCCTGGCCGTCGAAGATTCCGCGCGAGACGAGTTGCGCGGCCAGCACCGTCTGAATGACACCGGTGATGCTGTTCGTCGTCGACGCGGCGGCGCCGCCGTTTTCGCCGCCGGAAATCGTGATGAGCTTCGCATCCGACAGTGCGTTGGCGATGACCGGCGCGATCTGCGGCAGCATCTCGATCTGGCGGTAGCGGAAGTACGACTCGCCGCCCGCCGCGATGGCCTGGTTCACCTTCTGGATGCTCTCGGCCTGCGCCTCGGCGATCTTGCGAATGCGAATCGCTTCGGCGTCGGCCGCTGCCTCGGCCTCGAGGCGGACGCGCGCCGCGTCGGCTTTCGCCTGCGCGATCTGCGTCGCGTCGAGCTCGGCGGTGCGCTGGAGACCGGAGGCTTCTTGACGCTTCGCCTCGGCCTGCGCGATGAGCGCAGCATTCGAGGCCTTTGTCTGCTCCAGCTCGCGCTGTTTGTCGGAAATGGCACGCTCGGCTTCGAGTTGCGCTTCCTTGGCGCGTCGTGACTGGTTGGCGGAGACGATGTCCGCGTTGGCCTGAGCTTCGGCGGCCGACTGACGGCGCCGAGCTTCGGCGACCTCCGACTGCACCACCTTGATGTTGAGCGAATTGAAGATGAGGCCAAGGTCAGTGAGCTCGCGCGAGCACGCTTTGCGAATGATGACCGCGAGCGGATCGTCCTCGTCCTCTGGAGCCAAACCGGTCTGTTCGAGCGCCACGGACGGCGCGGGAGCCACCCGGACGGGCAGTGAGCTGCCCGCCGCCGCCGGCAGCAGAGGCCGCATCGCGCTGGGCGTGCCCTTGGCCGAGAAAAGCTGGTCGTGTGTGAGCAGGTTCATGGCCCGACGACCCGAGCTCGAGAGCAGGTCCGTAAGCGTACTGAGCTGGTCCGCGTCACTTTTCGAGAAGAAGCGGTTCGCCGCCGTCTTGATGAGCGCGTCCGTTTCGCCGACAGAGACGATCGCGCTGGCAAGCACGCGCACTTTGATCGGACGCGGCGTCCCGTTTTCGTCGACGTCCGCCGTCTGGTCGGTGATGTCGAGATCGATGTTGATGACCTTGCTGGAAATCGTGGTGCCCGTCGTGAGGAGCGGAATCTCCTTCGATTTGCCCGGCCCGCGATAAATGACCGTACCGCCCGTCAGCCAGCTGACGAGGCGAATCGTGCCCGCTTCGACGTTCCGAAGAATGCTCGAAACGATCGCCGGAATGACGATGAGGACGAAGAAGACCGAGCCTATCCCGATGATGACTGGGGTGGTGATGAGGGATTGCATGAGCGACTCCTCGAAGGAGGCGAGAGGTTTGTTAGAGTAGTGATACCGTACAGGTCTGTCGTTCCGCGTTCACGTCGTCGATGCGCAGCCGTTGACCGGCGCGAACTCTGCCGCCGAGCACGCGGTCCTGCGGTTGCAACGTGGCGAGGATCTGCAGCACCTGTCCGTCCAACTCGAGCGAGACGATGCCCTGACCGTTGTCGTCGAACGCGCTGACGGCGACGGCTTCGTCGGCGACGGCGCTCTCTAACGTCGCCGCGGGCCGCGATGCGAACCGCATCGAGAGATTCCAGAGCGGCGTCACGATCAATCGCTCGAACACCACGGCCCCAACGGCCGCCGCGCCGAGCAGAAGCGGACCCGGAAGCACCGAGTGCAGCATCGCACCGGTCGCACCGAAGCCGAGCATGAGACTGAACAGGAAGCGCGGCGACGTGACGAGCCAGAACGCGCGGCCGGCCGTGGCACCGGCGTGCGCGTGACCGCCGTGCGCGTGCGCTCCGTGCCCCGCGTGCGAGTGGCCGTGGACGAGACCGTGCGAGTGGCCCGTCGCGCCGTGGTGACCTCCACCTCGACTCCCGAGGCCACCGAGCGCCATGGCCGTGAAGCCGACCGCGCCCAGGACCATGCTCGAGATGTAGAGATCCATCGTTCGGAAACTCGTGGAAGGTCGGACAACCAGAGATACAACGGAGCATGCGATCGCGAAGTTGCAGACGTCGCGATGTGGCCGTCCTTGCGCGAGTTATGCTACCACTTCGGCACCGGTTCGGTAACTGGCATTTGCTTCCTTTGTTCGGCGAGCCAGGATTCCGGCCACTTGCGCTTTCTGAAACACTACTTGAGCGCCGCCCGGACGAACGCGACCGCTTCGGGGCCCCAGATGTGCATTCCTTGGGCGCCACCGAAGCAATGCGCTTGCTGGGCGTCGGGGCCGGTGGCCGGGAAGACCTTCACCCGGTTGGACGCATTGCGCCGCATGAGAATCGGACCGAGCACTTTCGACGGCTCGAGGCTCGCATCCTTCGCCGGCTGAATTAGAAAAGTCGGAATGTCGATCTTCGATACGACGTCCTTGAGACGCGCTTGCAGATCGGGGCTGTTGTTCCAGCTCAGCGCGGCCGGCGAGATCGAGACCGCCGCGCGATACCCGACATGTCGCGAGGCGCCGAAGATCGTTTGAATGCCGCCGAACGAGCAACCCGCGACCACAAGACGCGTCGCATCGACGAAGGGCTGGGCTTTGAGAAATGCGAGGCCCGCGAGCTGGTCGTCCACCTGCGACGTCTCGAGGAGCCGAACGCCAAGCCTGACGCCGGCGGCCTGCCCGTGCAGTGCCGACTCCTTGTCCATCGACTCGCGGATGTATTCGCCTTGCGAGTCGCTGTGTCCGCGCCGCATCGGCGCGAAGACCACAAATCCCGCGGGTACGAAAACGGCGGCAACCGAGTCGAACTGCGGTCCGCGGCCCGGATCCGGCTCGCTGCCGTGATTCCACAACACGGCCGGAAATGGCCCGTCGCCCGGCGGCTTGAAGAGATAGCCGGCGAGCGTGAGGTCGCCGCTCTTGAATGTGACGTGGCGCTTGTTGAACGAAGCCGGCTGCCCCGACGCCGGCGTCGCGCGCGCCGTGCTGGCCACGATCGTCGTGGTCGCTCCGGTCGCCACGATCGCCGCCGCCAGAATGATCGGCCGTCGCCACCGGCTGAAGTGCACCTGATTGCCGCGCATCGAACGCATACCAACGCTCTCGTCGATTTCGATGAAGCTCAATTCGACGCGGCGTTGGCGGTTCGCGCAAGGCGCGAACGTTGCTCCGGCCGCCGACGGCCGATCGGTGAATCCGAACGAACTCCCGGGGATCCAGTTTCGCTGCGATGCGATGCATCGTATCGCGAATGAGATGCGAAAACGACATCGCGCGTCATGGGCGACTCATAGGTCGCCTCATGCGCGCGATGTCGCTAGTCGTCGCGTAACGACTGCATGGATTCTTGGGACGGTTTGCGGCTACGCCGTCACCACTTCCGCGGGGAGAGCGGCCGGCTGCTTGGCCGGCTTGAACAACAGACCGAACAACACGAAGACGGCAACCGCTCCGATTGCCGGTACCATCCAGATCGCGTGCCAGTCGTGCACCACCTGCGTACACGCCGCCGCGCCGGCGCACGACGGACTCGGCGACGCATACTGCGCCACGACGCGCCCCGACACTGATGCGCCGACGAAGTAGCCGACGCCGTTCGTCACGAAGTTGATGAACCCCTGCGCCGCCGCGCGAACCTTCTCGCCCGCGCGCTGGTCGGTGTAGATCTGGCCGCTCACGAAGAAGAAGTCGTAGCACACACCGTGGAGCAGGATGCCGGCGTACAGCATCCACATTCCCGACCCCACGTTGCCGTTGCCGAACGCGAAGTAGCGAAGCGCCCACGCGAGCATGCCGCCGAGCATGATCGCCTTGATGCCGAAGCGGCGCAGCGCGAACGGCAGCACGAGCATGAACCCGATCTCGGACATTTGTCCAAACGTCTGAATGAAGGCCGGGTCGGGCGCCTTGATCTCATTCAGAAACAGGTTCGTGAACGTATAGTAGAACTGGAGCGGGATGCAGAGCAGGAACGAGCCGAGCACGAACATGAAGAAGTCGCGGTTGCGCAGAAGGCTCAGCGCATCGAGCCCGAGCGCGTCGCGCACGCTGAACGGCGCACCCGCGCCCGTCGGCGGCGTGTGCGGCAGCGCGAGCGAGTACAGCCCGAGCACGACCGACGCTCCCGCGGCGATCTGCATCGGCACGGCAAGCGCGTCGGCGTGCAAGACTTTGCCGACGAGAATGCCGGCGACGATCCAGCCGATCGTCCCGAGCACACGGATGATCGGGAAATCGCGCGCCGGATCTTTCACGTTATGGAACGAGATCGAGTTCGTGAGCGACAGCGTCGGCATGAAGCACAGCGCGTAGGCCAGGAGCAGCGGATAGAACGTGCTCCACGATGTCTGCGCCGAGACGAGCCACATCAGAAGGCCGCCGACGATGTGCAGGATCGCGAGCAGTTTTTCACTCGAGAAGAATCGGTCGGCCACGATACCCATGAAGAACGGCGACACGATCGCCGCGATCGCCATCGCGCCGTATGCGGCGCCGATCTGGGTGTCCGTGAAATGCCGCGTCTGTCCGAGATACGTGCCCATCGTCACGAACCAGACGCCCCACACGAAGTACTGCAGGAACATCATCGCGGAGAGCTTCGTGCGTGCGCCCCCTGCCGCGGCGCCCGTCGCTGCGGTCATGGCAGCTCCCGAATGCGGATGTTGCGAATCGAAAGCGTTCCGTTGTGGTCGCCCTGGATGCCGATGTAGCCGCGTTTGGCCAAACCGTAGTTCGGCCAATCTTTGAACTTGCTCGCCGCGACCTTCGCCTTCCAATCAGGGCTCCACAGCTCGTACTCGACGACTTTCTGTCCGTTGAGCCAATGCTCGACGTGCGCGCCCTTCACGATGATGCGCGTCGTGTTCCACTCGTCGGCCGGCTTCACGACGCCGCGCGGCGGCGCGTAGAGGCCATAGGCTGACGCGGCCGACGTCAATGGATTCTTTCCGTCGCCCGCGTTCGCGTCGTCGAGCAGCTGATACTCGGGGCCACTCCAGTAGATGTGGTCGTACTCTTTGGTCGCGTGATAGAAGATCCCGCTGTTGCCGCCCTTGCCGATCTTCCACTCGAGCTCCAGCTCGAAGTTCGAGAACTGGTCCTTCGTCATGATGTCGCCGGTGCCGTGCGACTTCGTGATCTCGTTGCCGGCGACGGTCCATCCGGCCGGCACCTCCATGGTCTCGTAGCCGCGGAACGCGCTCAGATCGAGCACGCGAAATCCGCTGGCCGCGGCCTGGGTCACCTCGGCGACGTGCGCCTGCGTCGAGATCCCGCGATGGATGCATCCGCCCATGGAGAAAAGGGCAAGCGCGGCCGCGCTGCCCACGAACGTCTTCGCTCGCATCGTCAAATCGCCCACCCCGCGCGGTATTCGCGCGTGAGATATTGGTTTGCATCCGGCGCGTTCGTGAATTCGCTCTTCGCCGAGTCGTAGATGACCTTCTTCCCCTGCCCCGCGTGGAGCGCGGCCACTCCGAGGAGCATCGTCTCGGTCAGCAGTGCCGAGTATTCGAACGGCGAGCTCGCTTTCGTTTCGCCGCGAATCGCCTTCGCCCAGTTGAGCTCGTGGCTCCACGTGATGCGCGGCATCGTCTTCGGAACCTTCGCCGCGACTTCCATGAGGCCAGCCGGATAGCAGCGCGGGTTCGACCCGTACGTGTCGTTGATGAGAATGCCCTTCTCACCGACGAAGATTACGCCGCCCTCCGACACGAGAGTCACGTCGTCAGGCAGCACGTCGGGGCGCGGCGGATAGAGACCACCGTCCGTCCAGAAGAGCTTCACCGGCGGCATCGACCCTCGAGCCGCGAACTGGTAGTGCACGTTCGTCGCGGCTGGATACGACACCGGCTTTTGTTTGCTGCGTGACGCCGGCGAACCAGCCGGCGCGGTCGGATCGCCGGGGATCGTCATCGTGCCCCACGGCGTGGACGTCGCTTCGATGCTCGTCGGATATTCCAGATTGAGCGCCCAGAACGGATGGTCGATCAGGTGCGCTCCCATGTCGCCGAGCGCGCCCATCCCGAAGTCCGTCCAGCCGCGCCAATTGAACGGGTGGTAGATCGGGTGATATGGAATGTCTTCCGCCACGGGACCCAGGTAGATATCCCAGTGGACTCCCTCGGGAATCGGATACGAGCCGGCGCCCATTCCTTCGGCGAGCGTGCGGTTCACTCGCCCTTGGTTCCACGACGTTCCGAACGAGGTCGAACCCGCCTGCATGATCAGGTTCGGCGCCTGCGGTCGCGGAACGGGCTGCGGCCAGTAGCCAAGCGGACGGTTGGTCCAGACGTGCACCTCGCGCACCGGGCCGATGACGCCGGCCTGAATCCATTCGTTGATCAGGCGCGCGCCTTCGCTCGAGTGGCCCTGATTCCCCATCTGGGTGACGAGCTTCGGATTCGCGAGCGCGGTCTGCCGAAGCACGCGCGCTTCGTGGACCGACCATGTCAGCGGTTTCTGGACGTACACGTGCTTGCCCAAGTCCATCGCAGCCTTCGCGACGACCGCATGGTTGTGGTCGGGCGTCGCGACGACGATCCCGTCGATGCCCTTCTCCTTCTCGAGCATCTCGCGGAAGTCGTAGTACTTCGCCGCCTTGTCGAATTGGTCTTTGAGCTTCGTCGCCGCCGGACTGACCACGCCTTCGCGGTTCGGACGCAGTTTGCTCGTGACGTTCGTCGCTGAGAAGTTCAGGTCCACGTCGCAGACGGCACAAAGATTTTCCGTCTTCGCCAGTTCCTGCGCGTTGCCCGAGCCCATTCCGCCGAAGCCGACGACGGCGAAGTTCACGACGTCGCTCGGCGCCCGATATCCGGGCCCGCCCAGGACGTGCCTCGGCACGATCATCGGTGCATTGACGGTGATGGCGGCGCCCAGCACAGCTTTGCCTGCGTCAGCCATGAACTCGCGACGTGTGATCTGATCGTCGGGCTTTGACATTCTCGATCCCGCGAAGTTGGGGGGGGGTTGATGTCCGTTGTAGAGCGGCGTCCGGGTGGTTTATTAATGCACTGCGCGGATGCGAATGGTAAGAAACCTCTTGGGGGCGCCCCGCAGCAAGATCACGGCGGGAATTGCTAGTTCCAGCAGTAGCTCTCGGTCATGGGTGCCAAATGCCCTGCGCCACCGCCGGAACGAACGCGTCCAGTCCGAGCGGGGGAAACGAGAGCGTCCGCCGCTCCTCGGCGCTCTGATACGCGGTCATCAAGATCTTCACCACGTCGAGCCCGTCGTCCAACGTGAGCTTCGGCTTTTCCTTGCCGAGGAATACACGCACGAAGTGGCGATCCTCCGCTTCGTAGCCGTACGCCGCCGCCTCGTTCGCGACGACCGGCATCTGGCCGATTTCCGCGTTCTGCTTTTCGACCAGATCCTCGCCGGCCTTTCCTTGCACGGCGCGTGAGAAGAAGAGCTTGAGCCCGCTGTCGAGCGTGTTCCAGGCCATCGAGTATTCCGGTCCGAGCAGCTCGGCCGAGAGTCGCAACCCTGCGCCGACGAAGCTCCACGAGGTCGACGCCTCGCCGATCACCGTGTAGCCGTCGTCCGTCTCGAATTCGATCGTTGTGCTCGCGAAATCTTCGGCGGGTTCCTTGGCGTAATTCACGTCGCGGCCGAATGTGTTGGTGAGCTGCTTCACGTAGGTCGGGCGAGTCCATTTGAGGCTCGCGATGTGCGCGGTGACGCGCACGGGCTTCACCGTCGACAGCGGCGCGCCAGGCTTCGTGAGCAGATGCCTCACGACGAGCGCCGAGTGGCACATCATGTCGTTCAACACCCCGCCGCCTTGAAGCGCGCCGCGCCAGAACCAGGGCATGTGCGGGCCGCTGTGTTCCTCGGCGGCACGCGCGAGATACGGCCGGCCTGTCGTCGCCGCACCGCGCGCCCAGAGCAGGTCACGCCCCGTCTCGACCTGCGGCGCGAAGACTTGGTTTTCGAGATAGCCGTGCTTGATCCCCGTGCGCTTCACGAGATCGCGAACCTCGATCGCCTCGGCGACGTTCCGCGCCAGCGGCTTTTCGCAGGCGATTCCGGCGAGCGTGCCTTTTCCGCGCTCGATCGCGTCGACGAGCTCCTCGACGTTCTCTACTCGCGCCTGATTGGGACCCGTGAGCCAAATCGCGTCGATCGCGGGATCGGCGACCATTTCGGTTACCGACGCGTACGGCTTCGCGTTACCGACGTCGAGATCGCGCGCGAACTGCGCGGCCGAGGCGGCGTTCTTTTTGTGGGGACTCCAGACGCCGAGGACGTCCGCATCGCGCACGGCACGAAAGGCTTGCAGGTGGAAGCGCGCGTTGAATCCGCTTCCAATGAACGCGACGCCGAGTCGCTTTCCCGGCTTCGCGTCTGTTTTTTGGGGGCTCATTTTTGCTCGGGACTTACACGTGTGGTCATCAGGTCGTAGGTCACACCGAGCTTCTCGAGCGCGGCGGGCGGGCAGCCGTCGTAGCCCGGGTTGAACACATTGCCGATGTATTGAAGGTCCTTCCACCCCAACGCGCTCGAGTAGAACCCGGAGGCGGTCATGTCGCGCAGCCGATTGAAGAACGCGACGCCATGCGACACGCCGGGCGGCGCCTTCTGCGGAAACGCGATGTCGTCGAGGATCTGCCGCCGCTGCTGATCAGTTGCGGCGACGAAGGTTTTCGCGAACCGCTTCTCCGACTCGGTGTCGATCCACGCGAGGCCGCCGCGCATCGCGACCTGCGTCGCCGGATTGGCGTCCTTTTCGGCGAGCAGATAGTCCATGTACTCGGGGACTTTCGCGTCGGTCGCGCTCCCAGAGACGTCGTCGCGTGGAATGATGTAGTCCACGAGTACGCGGAGGGTCCTCCACTCGTGCTGCGTGAAGAAGCGAGGCGCGGCCGCCTGCACGGCCGCAGCGGCCTGAGTTTGTGAGGTGACCTGCTCGAGCGCCGTCGCCGGGCTCAACGCCGCCGCGACTGGGACCGCGCCGAGCACTTGCAGCATGCGCCGGCGCGAAATCGTCGCGTCGGTCGAGGCCGGACTCGCGGTCTCGAGCTCGCGATCGTCGTTCGTCGTGCTCATATCGCCCCCGCTGCGCGTTGCTGCGCGATGTATTCGCTGGTGCGCCATGACAACGCGAGAATGGTCCACGTGGGATTCTTGTCCGCCTGCGACACGAACGGCGCACCGTCGGCGACGAAGAGATTCTTCACGTCGTGCGCTTGGCAGTTGGCGTTCACCACGGACGTCGCCGGGTCGGCACCCATGCGCGCGCCACCGAGCTCGTGGATGATCGTCCCGCCGTCGGCGAGACCGTAGTTCCGTTCGCGCGACGGCATCGGCGACGACGGCGTGCCGCCCATCGCCACGATCAACGCGCGGAAAGTCTCCTGCATGTGCTTCGCCTGGTTGATCTCGTAGTCGGTGAACTTCCAGTGGAAGCGAAGCACGGGTATTCCGAAGCGGTCGACCATCGTCGGATCGAGCTCGCAGTACGAGTTCTCGTTGGGGATCATCTCGCCGCGGCCGTCGAACCCAATCGAGGCGCCGTAGTACTTGCGGTAGTCGGCCTTGAGCTGTTTGCCGTAGCCCCCCCCGTTGAGCCGCTGGATTCCGGCGCCCGATCCGGCGCCCGGCTGTCCGGCTCCGCCGTACACTTCTATATGGTAGCCGCGCGGGAAATCCAGCTTCGAATTGTCGAGCCACCACGGCATGTAGACGTGCATCCCGCCCACGCCGTCGTGGTTGTGCGGGATGTGGTCCTCGAGCGCGGGGATGTGTCCCGACACGCCCGCGCCGGTGGTGTCCGTGAGATACTTGCCGACGACGCCGCTCGAGTTGGCCAGCCCGTTCGGGTGTTGGCTCGACTTGGAGTTGAGCAGTAGTCGCGCGGTTTCCATCGCGCTCGCCGCGAGCACGACGACTTTGGCGTTGACGTGTTCGTCGGTGTTCGTGTTCTTGTCGATGTACGACACGCCGTTCGCCAATCCGTCTGCCCCGACCGTCACCTCGCGCGCCATCGCGTTCGTGATGAGTGTCAGCTTCCCCGTCTCGAGCGCCGGCGCGATGAGGACGTCGCCGCTCGAGAAGTTGGCCTTCACCTGACAGCCGCGGTTGCACTGGCCGCAATAGTGACAGGCCATCCGTCCGTTCAGCGGCTTCGTGATGATCGACAGCCGCGCCGGGATGCACGTGACGTTCAGCTTGTCCGACGCTTTCTTCACCAACAGCTCGTGACACCGCGGCTTCGGCGGCGGCATGAAGATGCCGTCCGGCGCGTTGCGGAGGCCTTCGTTCGTGCCGTACAGACCGATGAACTGATCGACGTTGTCATAGTAGGGCTTCACGTCGTCGTAGCTGATGGGCCAGTCGTCGCCGAGCCCGTCGAGCGATTTGCGCCGGAAGTCGTCGGGGCCAAAGCGCAGGGAGATCCGGCCCCAGTGATTCGTGCGGCCGCCCAGCATGCGCGCGCGCCACCAGCTGAACTGCGTGCCGGGCGCTTTCGTGTACGGCTCGCCGTCGATTTCCCAACCGCCGTCGCACGCATCGAACTCGCCGAACGGACGCCCGTGGATCGACGCGCCCCGGTGCGGCGTCGCGTAGTTGGGCACGAGCATCTTCGAGTCTTTCGACGCGAACCAGCGCGGGCCCGCTTCGAGCATGACCACGCGCGCTCCGGCCTTCGTCAGGACGTAGGCGGCCATGCCGCCGCCCGCCCCCGAGCCGATGATCGCGACGTCGTAGACCGGTCGTTGTCGCATCTAGGGAGTATCCTGTCTGGTTGCCTGCTTCACCGCGGTGGGATCGTTGAACATCAGCCACTCGACTACCGACTGTGGCAGCGTTCCGTAGGAAATGACCTGATCGTGGAACGCGCCGAGCCGAAAATCATTCGGGTGCGCGTCGCGGTAACGGCCGAGCAATCGCATGAAGCCGAGCTTCCCGACGATGTACGTCATTTTCTGCGTCGGTTGCGAAGCGGCACCCGCCGCTTCACCCTCGGCCGCCTCGCGATCGAGGCCGCCTTCGTTCATGAAATACTGCACGGCCTGCTCGAAGGTCCATTTGCCGGTGTGCAAATTCGCGTCGACGCCCACGCGCGCGGCGCGATAACGCGAAAGACGAAGCACTTGGCCGTGACCGCCGGTGTTCTGCGCGATCAGACCCTCGTGGAGCGCGACCTCCTCGAGATAGAGCGCCCACCCCTCGGCGAAGACGCCGTCGCCCTGTTGGCGTCTGATCTCGTCGGAGACGTGGTTCGAGATGCTGATCTGGACGAAGTGTCCGGGCAAACCCTCGTGGACGATCAGCGGCCGCGGATCTTCGATCGCGGCTCGAATGTAGAAGTTCTTGCTCTTCGGATCGTACGTCGGAATGAAGTAGAAGCCCGACGGATCCTTGTCATAGAGGCCCGGCGCATTCATGAAACCGCCCGGACTCGTCGGCTTGAACGCCTCGGGCAGCTGGCGTATGTAGAACGGCCCGAGATACGGGGGCAACGTCACCAGCTTTTTGGCGTTGATGAAGTCGATGACTTCCTTCTCGCGCGCTTGGTACGTTTTGAGAAAATCCGCTTGATTTGTTGGGATGCGCGGCGCTCGGGAAGGATCCGGATTGGCGAGGCGCGGATCGGGGAGCATCGCTTCGAGCGAACGATACCGGGCAAGCTCCGTCTGGCCGATCGTCGTGAGCTGGTCGGCGTTCAGCGGCAACAGATAGATGTGGTGGAGCATGTACTCGTAGTTCGCCGTTCCCATCGCGCGCCAGGGCGGCATCGACTTCGCGCGCGCGGCGAGCCAATCGGCATACGCGTGGAGCGCGGCGATCGCGGAGTCTCGCGACGAAACGAGCGCCGATCGTTCTGACGGCGAGAGATCCTTCGCCAACGTCATCAGACTCTCGGTGTACAGCTCGTCTCCGCCGCGCGCGGCGTCGATCGCCAGCTTGGCGTAGAGTGAGACGGGCTTGGTGAGATTCGCTTCGCCCTGACGAAGCATCGCCGGCGTCGCGCGAAGCCGCGCGGTCGCCGCGAGCGCGCGTTGTCGGGCCGGCGCGTAATCCTTCGTCAGAAGCGAGAAGATTCCGTTCGAGATTTCATTGACGTACGTCTGCGGATCGGCGTGCTCGGCGTCCTGCACGCGGTTGTAGAACTCCGCCGCCTCGAGCTGCGACCGAAACAGCACCCAGTCGACTTGGTCGTCGCGGCTCCACGTCGCCGTGTCGATTGCGCGGACTTGGGCGAGCAGTCGCCGGACGTACGCGCGCCGTGCGTCGATCGCTTCGGGCCGGTAGTCGGTGAGACGATCGTCCCACGTGTGCAGTGCCTGGCCGCTCGACGCCACCGGATAGCTCACCTTCACGGAATCGTAGTATGCCGCCGCGATTCGCCGCAGATCCGCCGGCGTCGCCGCTGGTCGGCGAACACCGGGCGGCGCTTTCGCCGCGAGGAGCGGCGGCACTCCGAGCGGAGCGATCAGCAGCACGGCGAGCTGCAACGCGGCGATCGCGCGCGTGCCCGGGCTCAAACGCGGTACGCGGTGCTCGAACACTAGAATTCCAGATTCGAGAGATACTTGTAGCTGGCCGCGGCGCTCGCCATCGGGTCGGGCGGATTGTCGTGCTCGACGAAGTAGTGCTCGACGCCCTTGCCCTTCGCGAAGATGGTCTTGAAGTCGATCACGCCCGCGCCGACGTCCGCCATCTTGTGGTCGGGCGGTCCCATCGAATCCTTCGCGTGGAACATCGAGAACCGCCCGGGATAGGCGGCAAGAAGTTGGAGCGGGTCGGCGCCGCCGTTCACTGCCCAATAGATGTCCATCTCGTACGACACGAGCGCCGGATCGGTCTCCTTCATCAGGATCTCGATCGGCAGCACGTCGCCGGTCTTTTTTACGATGTCGTTGTGGTTGTGAAACGCGAAGCGGAACCCGGCGGACTTGCATGCCTCGCCGGCCTTGTTGAATCGCGCCGCGACCTGCTTCCAGTCGTCGGCCGTCGTCTTGGGTCCGCGCGGCAGCGACGCCACCGTGATGAACTCGTGCCCGATGACTTTGGCGTCGGCGAACGTCTGCGCGCCGCCGGTCTCGATCGCTTCGATACCGACGTGCGCGGACGGCGCGGTCAGGCCGTTCGCCTTCAGTATGTCGCGGATTTCGCTCGCGGCGTGGTTGTAGTAGCCCGCGAACTCGACCTCCTTGTAGCCGATCTTGGCCAGGGCGGCGAGCGTGCCGGCCATGTCGGCGGACACATTGCTCCGAACCGTGTACAGCTCCATCCCGACACGGGCCAGCTTCTTCGGCGTCGCGGGGGCCCCGGGGAAATCCGCGAGCCGCTCGATCCCCTCTCCTAGTGCGCGTCGCGCCGACACACTCAGCGCCGCGACGCCGAGCGTCGCGAGAAAGCTTCTTCGATTCTCCATGTCCTCGTCGGAGCAGAGTTGTGACATCGCAAACATGGTCGGACGCTTCGGGCGCGGCAATGCCGTCGGCGGGTTCGCTGGCGCCCGGGGCGAGCTATCTTGACGCGCATGAGAACAGCCGGAATTCCTCTCGCGCTGCTCCTCGCGCTGCTCCTCGCGCTGCTCCTCGCTGGCGCGGCGCCCGCCGTTCTCGCGGCGCAGACCGCCACCGATGTCTCGATCATTCCTCGTCCGGCATCCGTCTCTCTGGGGCGAGGGACGTTTCAGCTGACCGCACGCACCGCGCTGTGGACCGACCGCGACGACAGCGCCGTCGCTCGCCGGTTCGTGCGCGACATCGCGCCCGCCACCGGCTTCGACCTGCGTGTCGGCGTCGGCGGATCGAAGACGGGAAATCGGATCGTCTTTGCCCACACCGCGCGCGACACGAGCTTGGGACGAGAGGGCTACCGGCTCGCCGTGACGCCGAGCGTGATCACGATCACCTCCGCCGCTCCCGCGGGCGCCTTCTACGCGACGCAATCCCTCCGGCAGCTTCTCCCGCCTGAAATCTTCCGCGACGCGCCGATCGCCGGCGTGAAATGGACGATCCCCGCCGTCACGATCGTCGATCGCCCGAGATTCGCCTGGCGCGGCATGCACCTCGACGTCTCACGCCACTTCATGCCGAAGGAGTTCGTGAAGAAGTACATCGACCTGCTGGCGCTGCACAGAATGAACTCGTTTCACTGGCACCTCACCGACGACCAGGGGTGGCGCATCGAGATCAAGAAGTATCCGCGCCTCACGTCGGTCGGTGCGTGGCGGTCGCAGACCCTCGTCGGTAAGGCGCAGCGCGATTCGACGCTCGACGTCTACGACCACAAGCCGCACGGCGGCTTCTACACGCAGGATGACGTGCGAGAGATCGTGGAGTACGCGCGCGAACGATTCGTTCGAATCGTGCCCGAGATCGAGATGCCCGGACACTCACAAGCCGCGATCGCGGCATATCCGAGCCTGGGCAACTTCGGCGACTCTGTTCCGGTTTGGAATCGTTGGGGAGTCACGCCGCACATCCTGAATCCGTCCGACACGACCATCGCGTTCATGCAGGACGTGCTCACCGAAGTCATGGGACTCTTTCCGGGCGACTTCATTCACATCGGCGGCGATGAAGCCATCAAGCCGGAGTGGAAGGCCAGCCCGCGCGCGCAAGCGAAGATCAAGGCGCTCGGCATCGCCCCCGATGATCCCAACAACCCGCGGGATTTCCGCGCCGAAAACGAGTTGCAGAGTTGGTTCACAACGCAGATGGATCACTTTCTCACCGCGCACGGGCGCCGGCTCGTCGGATGGGACGAGATCCTCGAAGGAGGACTCGCGCCGAACGCCGTCGTGATGTCGTGGCGCGGAATCGCCGGCGGCCTCGCCGCCGCGCGCGCGGGCCACGACGTGATCATGACTCCGGGCGACTACACGTACTTCGACCACTATCAGTCGCGCAGCCAGGCCACGGAGCCGCTGGCCATCGGCGGATTCCTACCGCTCGATTCCGTCTACGCCTACGAACCGATTCCCGCCGAGCTCGAGCCGCAGTTCACCTCACACATCCTCGGCGCGCAGGGACAGGTCTGGACCGAGTACATCGAAGGTCCGAAAAACGTCGAGTACATGGCGTTGCCGCGCGAGGCGGCGCTCGCCGAGGTGCTCTGGTCGCCGAAGTCGCGTCGTGACTTTGCCGATTTTTCGGCGCGGCTTCCCGCGGAGCTCGCGCGTCTGCAATCGCTCGACGTGAATTACCGGCCGCCGACGAAACCTTAACCTTGTTTGGCGATCGCTCGCAGATGACTCGGATGAAGCGCCCACTCGAGCGTGCCGCCGCCCTTCTTCGGCGCGCCGGCGAAGGCGATGAGGCACGCACCGCCCTTCTTCAATTCGAGTCGCGACTGCTTGTCGCCGCAGATCAACCAGGTCGCCAACGCGCTCAGATGCGGCTCGTGTCCGACGACCGCCACGACGTCTTGGTGCCCCTGCTCCGCGAGCCAGGTGACGAAATCGGGGAAGGCCGCTCTCGGCCGAAGCGCGTCCGTCGTCGCGCCGATTTCGAGTCCGTACTCCTTGCCCACGATGTCGGCCGTCTCCTGCGCGCGAGTCAAAGGGCTCGCTGCCAGCAAAGAAATGTCGGGCACGAGCGCGCGAATTCCTTCCGCGCCGAGCTTCATCTTCGCGCGGCCTTCGTCGGTGAGCGGTCTGACGTCGTCCGATTTGCCGGAGCTGGCGAACGAGTCGCGATCCTCGGCGATCGCATGTCGAATGATCAGCAAGTGCATTGGCGGCCGCATTCCTCGATTGGAGATGCCACGAGACGCATTCTCGTAAGCTTCATGACAGCCGCAAGTCTCGCGCTACTAGCTGAACCTGCCGCATCGCAGAGCTCGCAAAGGCGCGCGTCCCCTACTCCCGAACTGTGGCCGACCGACACATTCTCGATTCTCGCCTATGATCCCGCCACTGGTGAGCTCGGTGGGGTGGTGCAATCACGTGTGTTCTCCGTCGGCGGCCGCACAAAGACAAATTCCGCGCGCACCGTAGCAACTGTCTGGCGTGCCCGGCCGTCGGCTTTAGACTGGATGGTCGGCCTTCTCACCCGTTTCGAGGAGCAGTCGTGCAGAACTCAGTGATCCGTGGGCGCGCGTTTGCTCGCGTCGCGGCGATCGTGCTTGCGTTGGCCGCCAACTCGGCTACGGCTCTCTGTCAGTTCGGCGGCGGCGGCGGGGGGGGCGGAGGTGGTGAGCCGATGGTTCGCGTCGGGTTCGGCGGCGGCGTGACCGTGCCGGTTTCCGACGCAAAGGACGCGCTTCAGAACGGCGTGAACGGGACAGGCTTCGTGCTCGTGAATTTTCTCGGGGCCGGCCTCCCGGCGCTGCGATTCGCGTTCACCTACGATCGGTTCGACTACAAACCGGCGGTCGCGAATTCCTCTGTCGGTTCGGTCAGCACGAGCAATCCAGGGACGAGCCAGATTCTCGGAGGCACCGCCGGGATCAAGATTCACCTCGTCCCCGGACCGGTCAGTCCGTTCGTGATGGCAGGAATGGGCGCATTCAACGTGCGCGACCTGGTCAACGGGGCAAGCGGAACGCAAAGCACGCTGTCCAACACGAACTTCGGCGTCGACGGCGGCGGCGGCATCGAGGCGAAGTTCGGCCGCGTGTCAGCGTTCGCCGAAGCACGGATTCAGAACGTGTTCACGCAGAGTAGCGGCTTGATCAAGCGAAGCTCGATCCAGTCGATCCCCGTCACGTTCGGAATTCTTTTCTGACCGAGTACCGTCCGCCTAGGGGACGACCGGCCGAGTGCGCTTTTTCATCAGCGCCTCGATCTCCGCGATCTCGCGTGGCGCGTTGCTCAATCGTTCGAGACCGGTGTCCGTGATCAGATAGTCGTCCTCGATCCGGACGCCGGTTCCTTCGTACCGGGCGACCGCGGGCTTCACCTTCGCGATGAACGCCCGGTTCTTCGGCGTGTCGGGCAGCGCGTCGATCATGCGCGCGCTGACGTAAATCCCCGGCTCGATCGTGAACACGTCGCCAGGCTGATAGACGCGCTCGCCATATGAGAATTGCGCGGGATCGTGCACCGCGAGGCCGAGCCCGTGGCTGATGCCGTGGATCATCCACAGCATTCCCTGCTTGCACATCGATGGCGTGCGCTCGCAGTTGGCCTGCCACGGCGGATCGAACGTCGCGTCCTCGCTCTCGATCAAGCCCAGCTTCGCGAGTCCGCGCGCGCGGACGGCAACGGACGAATCCTGCGCGGCGGCCGCCGACTTTCCTGGACGCGCGTTGCGCTCGGCCGCGGATTGCGCGTCGCGGACGAGTTGGTACATCGCGCGCTGCTCGGGCGAATATGTGCCGCTCACCGGAATCGTCCGCGTGATGTCCGCCGCGTAGCCTTCGTACTCCGTCGCAGCGTCGATCACGACGACGTCGCCCGGCTTCGTTTGGCCGCGGTCCTTCATGTAGTGAAGCTGCGTTCCGTTCAATCCCGAGCCGACGATCGAACCGTACGCGGGACGCGATCCCCCGAGTTTGGTGAACGTGTATTCGAGCGCGGCCTGGAGCTCGTATTCGTGCGACGGCATCGGCGCGGTCATGGCCGCGCGGTGGCCCTCGGAGCTGATCTCCGCCGCTTTTTTTAACAGCGCGATCTCCGCGGCACTTTTTTTCGCGCGAAGCTGGTCGACGAGCGTTGCGGCGTCCTTCGCGACCAGACCGGGGTGCTTCGACTCCAGCGATCGAACGAAGACGCGTCCCCGCGTGAGCGAGTCCGCGCGCGAAAAATCGGCGTCCTCGAAATCGGCGAGCGTGTAGAGCGGAAGACCGGCGCTGGCCAACGAATCCGCGACCGCTCCGACCGCCGCGAACGACCGCGCTCGCACCCCGAGCGTTTTTTCGACCGACGCTGAATCGGGCCGCCAACCGTAGTAGAACGCGGCGCGCGGGTCGGCCGGCGTGAGAAACAGCGTCGTCGTCCCGACGCCGCGGCGCACGACCATCACCATCGCCGCGTCGGGCTCGTCGAAGTTCGTCAGGTAGTGGAAGGCCGGCAGTTGGTGAAACGGGCCGAAGTCCGTGATCGGCGTCCGTCCACCGAACGCGATCACGAACCCGCTGTCGATCTTCTTCGCCAACGCCTCACGCCGCGCCGAGAATTCACCTTGACCGATCTGCGCCGCCGCGGGCACCGCCGCGACAAGCATCGCGACGGCGCCACGCACCATTCCCAGTCGGAACATCGTCGTTCCTCTTCGCTGTTGTTTGTTCACCGGCCCACCGGCCCACCGGCCCCTACGGATTCACCTTCGCGTTCTCCGGCAACAGCACGAACCGCGCGTAATTGTTCGTGTCGAAGTACTTCTTCGCGGCGTCCTGAATCTGCCCGGCGGTGAGGCCGGCCAACATCTGATCGTACGGCTTGAGCAGGCCCGCGATGTCTTCCCCCGCCTGCTGGCGAGCCATGATGTTGCCCACCCAGTAGGCGTTCTGCTTCACTTCCACCTCGCGAGCACGCGTGAGCTGCTCCTTCACCTTCGCCAGATCCGTCGCCGAGGGTGGCTTCGCTTTGAGTGAGTCGATCATTGCGAAGACGGCCTTGCTGAGCATCTCGACGTTCTCCGGCGACGAATTGAACTGCACGCTCAACTCGTACTCCTGGCGCGGGATGCGGCCGCAGCCTCCGCCGAAGCTCGGGCTGTAGGTACCGCCGAGTTTTTCGCGAAGCGTCTCGTCGAGCTTGATTCGGAAATACTCGACGAGGGCGCGGAACGCAAAGCGCGTCTCGGGCGCATAGGTGCACGCGCCGGTGAACTGGATGAGCGTGTTCGCCTTGGGCTCGACGCCCTTGCGCACCACCTTCTCGACGACGCCCTTGGGCGGCGCCCCGCCGTTGTCGCGGAATGTCTCGTTCTTGTGTGTGGACGGCAGCGACGCGAGGTACTTCTCGACGAGCGGCTTGAGTGTCACCGTGTCCACGTTGCCGACGAACAGGAACGTGAAGTTGCCCGCGTCCGCGAACCGATCCTTGTAGAACGACAGCGACTTGTGCGGATCGAGTTCGGCGAACACCGGCGCCGTCAGCGGGCGCGCCCGGAAGTTGTGCTGCGACATCGTCCAGCTCACCGTGTCGCCGAACACCTGGTCCGGATCGTTCCCTTTGTCCGCGAAGAACGCCGCCGCCTGGTTCTTCCACGCCGCGAACGCCGACTCATCGAGGCGGGGGGCCGTGAAGTCGAGATACGCCAGCTGGAAGAGCGTCTCCAGATCCTTCGGCGACGCATGGCCGCTCAGCGCTTCACCTGTCTCGCTGACCGACGGGCTCACCGCCGCTGCCTTTCCGGCGAGCTTCTTTCCCAGATCGACCGCGCTGAAGTCGCCGATGCCGCTGAGTCCCACCACGCTCGACGCGAACGCCGCCGAGATGAAGTTCGAGTCCGGCGCGAGCGACGAGCCCCCCATCGCCGACGCGCTGAACAGCACTTCGTCGTCCTTGAAGTCCGTCGGCTTCACCAGCACGTGCGCGCCGTTCGACAGCGTCCAGTCAGTGACGCTCACGGACGGAATCGTCTTCGTTGCCACGATCTTGCCTGGCGTTGGATCGTTCGCGACGAGCGCACCACTCGACAGATTCTCGGTGTACGCGACGACCGGCGTCTTCGCCGCTCGCTCGAATACCGCCTTGAGCTCCGCCGCCGTGGGCACCTTCACGCTGTCCTTGGCAGGCGATTCCGCGATGATCACGCGATTCTCGTCCGTGATCCACGCGCTCGCCATCTTGTTCACTTCGGCCAGCGAGATCGTCGGCACGAGCTGCTGCACGAGCTTGTACTCGTAGTCGATCCCCGGGAACGGCTCGCCGTTCAAGTAGTTGTCGATGTATTCCTGCACGTACGAAGCCGACTGCGACTTGTCGCGCTCGGCGTAGGCTCGCTCGTAGCCGCGCAGCATGTTCTGCTTCGCGCGATCCAGCTCGCTCTGCAGGAACCCGAATTCATCGACCCGCTTCGCCTCGAGCAGCAGCGCTTGGAGCCCCACGTCGATCGTGCCGTTCTTGACGTTCGCCGCGAGGGTGAAGGCGTCGCTCTCGCGTCCGATGAACGACCCCTTCGATGCGTCGCCACCGAGGAACGGGGCGTCGGGCTTCTGCGAGATTTCCTCGAGCCGCGCGTTGAGCATCGACAGGTACAGACGCTCCATCAGGTCGCGCCGGTAGTCGCCGACCGTCTTTGTTTTCTCGAGCGGCAGCTTGAACATGAGACTCACGTCGGAGCCCTGCGCTTCCTTGTCCGACGCGACCGCGATCAACGGCTCTTTGTTGGGCGGCACGGTGATGGTCGGCCGCTTCGTCGGATTCACCGCCTTGGGAATTCCGCTGAAGTGCTTCTTGATCAACGCCTCGATGGCCACCGGATCGAAGTCGCCGACCGCGATCACGGCCTGGAGGTCCGGCCGATACCAGGTCTTGTAGAACGAGCGGACGCGCGCCGGCGTCGCCGTCATGATGCTCTGCTCGTTGCCGATCGGCAGCCGCTCGGCGTAGAGCGATCCGCGCAAGGCGATCGGGAGCCACTGGTGTAGCATGCGATCGCTCGCGCCCTTGCCCAAGCGCCACTCTTCGCGCACGACGCCGCGCTCGTCGGTGACCTCGCTCGAATCGAACAGCTGTCCGCGCGCCCAGTCCTCGAGGATCGTGAACGCTTGGTCCACGATCCGCGCCGTGTCGGTCGGAATGGGCAGGATGTACACCGTCTCGTCGAAGCTCGTGTACGCATTCAAATCGGCGCCGAACCTTACGCCTATGGACTGCAGGTACTTCACGAGATCGTTGTGGTTGAAATGCGTCGTCCCGTTGAACGCCATGTGCTCGACGAAGTGCGCGAGCCCGAGCTGGTTCTCGTTCTCGAGCACCGACCCGGCGTTCTCGACGAGCCGCAGTTCGGCGCGCTTCTCGGGTTTGTGGTTGACGCGGATGTAGTAGCGAATGCCGTTCGGCAACGAGCCGACTTTGACCTTTGGATCGGTCGGCAGCGGCGTAGACGCGGACGGCGCGGCGGAAGGAGCTGTGGCCGTTTTCGCCTGTTGTGCGCCGGCGGGCGCGAAAGCGGGGACCGCGAATGAAACGAGCGCGGCCGTAACAATGCGAAAAGCTGGGTGGGTGTTGGACATGGTCGAATGTTACCCGGTCGAAGCGTTCTCGTTGCCCGTGCTTATTGTCGAACCCGGCGATTGGCGTAGGTTCTCCGCCGCTGGTCGGCGATTCGACGCAGATTCGCTGCCAAACTCCGCTTCGAATTCATATGAGGATCCCACCCGAGATGCGACCTCGCGCCGCGAGTCATACAATCGCCTTACTCCTTGGCATCAGCCTTGTTTCCTGCTCGGAAAACCCGATCGCCCCGTCAGGGATCAGACCCGGCTCGGCGCGACGCGACGAATCGGCGAGCCGGCCGTCGATCGTCATCAGTCAGATCTACGGCGGCGGCGGAAATTCCGGCGCGACGCTGAAAAATGACTTCATCGAGTTGTTCAATCCTGGCGGCGTCGCCGTCTCCGTCACTGGATGGAGTGTGCAGTACGCCTCGGCGAACAGCACCACCTGGGCGGCCACGACCCTGTCGGGAACGATCCCGCCCGGCGGCTATTACCTCGTGCAAGAGGCGGCGGGCGCCAATGCCCAAGCCGCCGCGCTTCCGACGCCCGATGCCACGGGCACCATTGCGATGTCGGCCACAAACGCAAAGGTGGCGCTCGTCGCGTCGACGGCGCTGATCACCGGCGCGTGCCCCGCGGCCGTCGATATCGTTGGTTACGGCGCCGGGACCTGCGCGGATACGACGAGGACGCTGACCAACACGACTTCGGACAGCCGAAACGATAGCGGCTGCGCGTATACGGCGAGTCCGAGCGCCGATTTCACCAGGGTTAGCCAGCCCCTCACCCCCAGAAACAGCGCCACCGCGGTCCACGTGTGCCCCGGGCAACTGCCCCTCGGCCCCCTCGATCACGTCACGATCGGGGGACCGGCCACCGTCTCGTTGACCGCCGGAACTACCGCGACATTCATCGCCACGCCACAGGACGCGAATAACCAAACCGTGCCGACGGCGACGCTAACCTGGTCCTCCAGCAACAGTGCGGTTGCGAGCGTTGATCCGGGAACCGGCCAAATCACGGGCGTCGCCGCCGATCCAAACCCCGTCACGATCACGGCGACCGCGGTCGACAACAGCATCACCGTGACCGCAGGCATTCAGGTCACCGTGACGACGCCCGAGATCCACTTCATCGACGTGAGCTACTCGTCGACGAGCATCGTCCCCGGCTTCCAGGCTCAGATCTTTCTCACCGCGCGCGTGTCCAGCGGCGGCACGATCGTGCCCGCGACATTCACCGTCGAGGCGCTCGATCCGGCGATCGCCACAGTGCTCACGCCCTCACCCGGCGCGTTCATCATCAACGCCGTCGCGCCGCCCGCGATCCCGGGAAACAAGCCGCGGCTCAAGATCACCGCAACGCCCGTGGGAGGCGGCACCCCTGACGAATTCACCACCGGGGGATTGCCGTCGTCGACGACGTCCATCACCGTCGAGATTCCCGTCAGTGCGTCGCCGTCGATCTATGCCAAGAACGACGAATTCGGCGATCCGACACCGGCGGGGGGGAACCCGAACGACCTGCTCATCACTCGTCCGGAGTACGTGCTCTCGTACAACGAGTCGCGCGGCACGCCAAACTGGGTCTCGTACGAGCTCGACAGCCGGCAGTTCGGGAACGAGAACCGGTGCAACTGCTTCACCGCCGATCCGAACCTGCCGGCCGACAAGCAGATCTTCACGTCGGACTACACCAACGGCGGCTTCGATCGCGGGCACATGACTCGCTCGGCCGATCGCACGACGACCAACATGGAGAACGCAACGACGTTCTATCTCACGAACGTCGTCCCGCAGCAGGCCGATCTCAATCAGGGCGTGTGGGCGCAGTTCGAGAATTTCGTCGCCGATTCCGCCGAAGCCGGGCGCGCGGTCTACATCATCACCGGCCCGCTCTACAGCGCGACGCACCAACTCACGTTCTTGAAGAACGAGGGCAAGGTCGCGGTTCCCGACAGCACGTGGAAGATCGCGCTCATCGGTCCGGTCATTGACGGCGTCCCGTTCAAGCTCGGCGACATCCAGACGTGGGATGATCTCGCCGGTGTCACCGTGCTCGCCGTCAACATGCCCAACATCGCCGGCGTGCGGAACGATCCCTGGCAGAAGTACCTCACGACGGTCGATAGGATCGAGACGTCCACGGGCTACAACTTCCTCTCGCTTCTCCAGACGTCGTACCAGGATGCCGTCGAAGCGGGGGATCATCGGCCGGTCGCCAGCTTCTCCATGAGCGGCACCACGAACGAGGGTTCGTCGCTCAAGTTCGACGCATCCGCCAGCACGGATCCTGACCTCGGCCGCGATGACCTCGGCCGCGCCGAAGCGCTCACCTACACTTGGCATTTCAGCGACGGCGGCCAGACGTCCGGCAAGGTCGTCTACCACACGTTTCACGATAACGGATCGTTCACCGCGACGCTCACCGTCGCCGACGCGTTCGGTTGGGAAAGGAACTCGATGCAAACCGTCGTCGTCGCGAACGTCACGCCGAGCGTCACCTTCGGCGCGACGACACCGACGTCGATTCTCTCCGGTGACGCGGTCAGCGCGGCCGGCGGCTTCACCGATCCGGGCGACGACGCCGCGTGGCACACTCTCATCGACTGGGGCAACGGTGCGACGACGCCCGGCACCTTCAACGCGTCGGGCGCCTCGATCACCGGGTCCTCCATTTTCCTCGCCCTCGGCAGCTACACCGTCACACTCTCCGTGACCGACAAGGACGGCGCCACCGGATCGAACTCGTTCTCGGTGAATGTCGCGCCGCGCCCCGTTCCGACCACGATCGAGTCGCCGACGATCAACTTGAACGGAAATGGGAACGGCAACGTCTCGCTCACACTCACCAATGGGAACGGGGTTGATGTCTCGCTGGTCGACATTTCATCCATTCGCCTCGGCAGCGTCGGAGTCGCGCGCAACGGAAGCGGATTTCAGTCCGAGGTGCGGGGAGGCTCGCTCATTCTGAACTTCAGCCGGCTCGCGCTCACGAACGCCGGCGTGCTGACGCCGTCGACCACGGAGCTCGACCTCACGGGCTCGCTTACGACGGGCGTCCAGATCGCGGCGGCGGTGAGCGTGGTCGTGCACTAGTCGCGTGGCGTGACCGGCGGTGTGGTTGCCCGCCGGTCACCCCGACGGCAATTTCAGCGGCGAGCTGAAACTCCGTCGAGGATCCATGCGAACCCGTGTTCTTGCCGTGTCGGCGACTCTCGCCGCCGCGTTGTCCCTTCCCCGCCCGACTTTGGCGCAACAGCGCGCCGTCACCGCCGCCGACTACGCGCGGGCGGAACGGGCCATGAGCTACAACGTCATCCCGCTCGTCTTCGGAACCGCGGTCCGTCCGACGTGGCTGCCCCTTCCCGACGAGCGTTTCTGGTTCCGCGACGTGACGCCGACCGGCACCCAGATCATCCTCGTGGACCCGGCGAAAGGCACGCGAACGCGCTGCGACAACGAGCCGGCTCACTGCGGCATCGATTTCCCGCCGGACACGACCGGCGGACGTGGTCGCGGCGGAGTCGCCGGCCGCGGCGGTGGTGGCCGAGGACGCGGCGGCCGGCCGCCCGAGACGATGTCACCCGACGGGACCAAAGGCGCGTTCATCCGGGATTGGAATCTGTGGATTCGCGACGTCGCCAGTGGGCGAGAAACGCAGCTGACGACCGACGGCGTGAAGAACTTCGGCTACGCCACCGACAACGCCGGATGGCAAAACAGCGACCGCGCAATTCTTCTTTGGTCGCCCGATTCCAAGAAGATCGCCACCTTCCAGCAGGATCAGCGCAACGTCGGCGAGATGTATCTGGTGAGCACCAAGGTCGGCCACCCCGACTTGCGCACGTTCAAGTATCCGCTTCCGGGCGATAGCATCGTCACGATGATCCAGCGTGTGCTCATCGACCTGAGTGGCACGACGCCGCGCATCGTGCGGCTCCAAATGCCGCCGGACCAGCACCGCTCGACGCTCTGCGACGACGTAGCTTGCCGGGGAGGCTCGTGGTCGGATGTCGAGTGGTATCCCGACGGCTCGCATCTGGCCTTCGTCTCCACGTCGCGCGATCACAAGCACGAGGTTCTGCGAATCGCCGACGCCAACACCGGCGCCATTCGCGACGTGCTTCAGGAATCGACGAAGACACAGTTCGAGTCCGGCAACGGACGCGTGAACTGGCACGTGCTGCCGGCGTCGAACGAGGTGATCTGGTTTTCAGAGCGCGACAACTGGGGACAGCTGTACCTCTACGATCTCACGACGGGACAGCTGAAACACCAGATCACGAACGGAGACGGCAACGTCACCCAACTCGTGCGCGTCGATGAGCCGAAGCATGAGCTGTACTTCGCGGGCGTCGGCAAAGAGGCGGGGCGCGACCCGTACTTCCGGCACTTCTACAAGATCGGAATGGACGGCAAGGGGCTCACGCTCCTCACGCCGGAGAACGCCGACCACGACGTGTCGCTTTCGCCGAACAACAAATACCTCTTCGACACGTACTCCACCCCCACGACGCCGCAGACCAGCGTGGTGCGCGACCTAAACGGCAAGGTCGTCGTCGCCGTCGAGAAGGCCGACATCTCGCGCCTCGTCGCGACCGGATGGAAGCCGCCCACGCCGATCATACTGAAAGCGCGCGACGGCAAGACGGACATCTACGGATTGATGTACACGCCGGTGAGTCTGGATTCGACAAAGAAGTACCCGATCATCAACCACATCTACCCCGGTCCGCAGACCGGGTCGGTCGGCGGACGCACCTTCAACCCGGCGCGCGGCGACGCGCAGGCACTCGCCGACCTTGGCTTCATCGTCGTCGAGATCGATGGCATGGGAACGCCGTGGCGCTCCAAGGCCTTCCACGATGCCTATTACGGCAACATGGGCGACAACACCCTCCCCGATCAGGTGGCCGGCATGCGCGAGCTCGCGCAGCGTTATCGATGGATCGACATCGACAAGGCGGGCATCTACGGTCACTCCGGCGGCGGCTTCGCGACCGCCGACGCCATGTTCCGGTATCCCGATTTCTTCAAGGTGGGCATCTCGGAATCCGGCAACCACGACAACCGCGTCTACGAGGACGATTGGGGCGAGCGGTACGAAGGCCTCGACGATGGCCATAATTACGAAGACGCCGCGAACCAGAATCTCGCCAAGAATCTCAAAGGCAAGCTGCTCCTCGCGCATGGTACGCTCGACAACAACGTGCCGCCGAACAACACGCTCCTCGTGGCCGACGCGCTGATCAAGGCCAACAAGGATTTCGATCTGCTCATGCTGCCCAACCAAGCGCACGGCTACGGCACCGAAGCCAACTACATGACGCGGCGACGCTGGGACTATTTCGTGAAGAACCTCCTCGGCGCCGAACCGCCGAAAGAGTACGAGTTGGGACCGAAGCAGGCCGGAACGCCGGTAACGCCGTAGCGGCGCCGCGCGGCCGCCATTCCCGTCACTGGAGCTGCGATGATTCGCTTTGGGATCGCCGCGTCTGCGGCGCTGGCCCTGTGTTTTCCTGCGCCGTCGCTTCGCGCACAGAGCACGACGCGCGCACCCGAACGCGCAATCCGTCGCGACATCCCGCTCACCAACATGATTCGCCGTGCCTTCGCCGAAGGCACGCGCGACTCCACGGGTCGGCCCGGGCGAAACTACTGGCAGACGTGGATGGATTACACGATCTCGGCCCGTCTCGATCCCGCGACGTCCACGCTCTCTGGCCGCGAGACCATCAAGCTGCACAACGCGAGCGATTCCTCGCTGTCGTCAATTCAGATGCGTCTCGACCAGAACATCTTTCGCGGCGACGTCCCCCGCGGCGCGTCGGTGCCCGCCGAGAACACTGACGGTTTCGTCATAACCAAGTTGGCGGTGAACGGCGCACCGGTCGATCTCAACGCACCCGCGCCCGGCCGAGGCGGTCGTGGCGGTCGCGGTGGCGGCGCGCCGACTGAACCCATCGCGATCGGTATTCACACGACGTCCGCGCGCATCGTTCTCCCGTCTCCGATCGCTCCCGGGTCCAACGCGACGCTCGACGTCGAGTGGCACTACAAGCTCGCCGGCGGCCCCGGTCAGGGACATCGCATGACGTTCCGCTGGGGCGACACGCTGTACCAAGTCGCCCAGTGGTATCCGCGCGTCGCCGTGTACGACGATTTGCGCGGCTGGGACACAGACCCGTATCTCGGGCCTTCGGAGTTCTATAACAACTTCGGACGGTTCGACGTGAGCCTCGACGTCCCGGCAGGCTGGATCGTCGGCGCGACCGGGGTTCTCCAGAATCCGGACCGCGTGCTCACTCCGGCTGCGCGCGAGCGACTATCGCACGTCCTCGAATCCGATTCCACGCGCACGGTTGTCGGACCAAACGAAGTCGGTCCCGGTCAGGCGACAGCGTCGGGTGACCGCCTCGTCTGGCATTTCGTCGCCGACACGGTGAATGACTTTGCCTGGGCCACGGCCAAGCAATTCGTCTGGCAGGCAACGCGAGCCACCATTCCTGGCCGTGGCGCGATTCCTGTCAACTTCTACTACCTGCCCGGTCACGCGTCGTCGTACACCCAGGCCGGTGCCATTCTGCGTCACGCACTGGAGTTTTATTCGAGGCTGTGGATGCCGGATCCTTTCCCGCAGCACACGATGGTCGACGGTCCCGACAACGGCATGGAGTACCCCATGCTGGTCATGTCGAACGACGGCCCCGCCGACCACGAGACCGGTCACCAGTGGTGGCCGATGACGGTGAGCGGGAACGAGACGTGGTACGGCTGGATGGACGAAGGGTTCAATCAGTACATGAACATTCTCTCGGCCGCCGACGCCGAGCATCGGCAACCCGATCTCGATGGCCGTGGCCAGTCGTACGGACGGACGAGCGGCGACGAGCGCGAGGCACCGCTCATGTGGGACGCGAACTACGGCGGCCCCCAGTACTCCTTCCAAGCGTACGGCAAAGCGCCGCTCATGCTCTCGATGCTCGGCGGAATGGTAGGCGACACCGCGGTCTGGCGCGCACACAGCGAGTACGCCAAGGCGTGGCGGTTCAAGCATCCGTCGCCCTGGGATTACGCGTTCTTCATGAGCAACGCGCTCCACAGGGATCTCGGCTGGTTCTGGTACTATTGGCTGTTTACCACGGAATCAGTCGACGAATCGATTCAGAGCGTCACGACCAAAGGCGCTCGCACAACGGTGACCGTTCGGCAAGACGGCCAGATGCCCGCGCCCGTGGTGTTGAAGGTGGAGTTCGCACCGGGCGGCGGAGAGATTCGCCGGATGCGCAACGCCGTCGTTGCCGGCGATACCGCGGTCGTCTCGTACCCGGTCGACGTGTGGTTCTCGGGCAGCAAGACGTTCAACGCCGATCTCGACCTGGGCCCGCGGAAGATCGCCAAGATCGTCCTCGACCCGCATTGTCGCTTTCCCGACCGCGACGCGAGCGACAACGTTTGGCCGCGCGCGCCCCAACCGCCGCAGAGGGTGACGGGCGGGCGAGGTGGTCGCGGCCCGGTGTGCACCAATTAGGCACCCTCCTCGGAACGCGGCGCCAGGCGCTGGGATGAGCTCGTCGAGGCGGTGATGTCGTTGCTTCGCGCGCGAAATGCTGTGCTCGTCTCGGAGAACGTGGAGCCCGTGGCACGAATTGATCTACAGTCTCGACAGCATGGAACGGTCGACTAGGGGAATGCCCGCACGAATTGAGGATTACGCACTCATCGGCGACTGCGAGACCGCCGCGCTCGTCTCCCGCGACGGATCCATCGATTGGCTGTGTTGGCCGCGATTCGACTCGCACGCCTGTTTCGCCGCGCTTCTTGGCGGCCCCGAGCACGGACGCTGGCAGATCACGCCCGCCGACTCGAACGCGAAGAGCAGGCGCCAATATCGAGACTCGACGATGATCCTGGAGACGACCTTCGAGACCGCGGAGGGAGCGGTCATGGTCGTCGACTTCATGCCGCTGCGCGACGGCGAGTCGAACGTCGTCCGCACGGTGGTCGGGCTGCGCGGATCCGTGGCCATGACGACGCAGATCATTCTTCGCTTCGGCTACGGATCCATCGTCCCGTGGGTGAGCCGCCTCGAGGATGGGACGCTCCGCGCCATCGCCGGCCCGGACATGATCATCTTCAAGAGCGAGGTGCCGGTCCGCGGCGAAGGGCTCACCACGGTCGGCGACTTTAGCGTTTCCGCCGGCGAGCGCGTCTCCTTCGTGATGACTTGGGGGCCGTCGCACCTCGCACCGCCGAAGCCCGTCGATGCCGAGCACGCGCTCCAGTTTACGGAGCGCTTTTGGACGACGTGGGCGAACGAGTGCCGATACACCGGCGAGTGGCGCGACGCGGTCATCCGCTCCCTGCTCACGCTCAAAGCGCTCACGTACCGGCCCACCGGTGGAATCGTCGCCGCCCCGACCACGTCGCTTCCCGAACAGATCGGCGGTATTCGCAACTGGGATTACCGCTACTGCTGGCTGCGCGACGCCACGCTGACGCTGCTCGCGCTCATGGACGCGGGCTATTTCCGCGAGGCCGCGGCATGGCGCGATTGGCTGCTCCGCGCCGCCGCGGGAAGCCCGGATCGCGTGCAGATCATGTACGGGCTGAGCGGCGAGCGAATGCTCCACGAATGGGAGGTACCCTGGCTCCCGGGATATGAGAACTCTCGACCCGTCCGCGTCGGCAACGCCGCCCATCACCAACTTCAGCTCGACGTCTACGGCGAAGTGATGGACGCGCTCCACCAGGCGCGGCGCGGCGGGTTGCCCGAGATCCCCGAGGCCTGGGCCTTCGAGAAGGCGTTGCTCGCCCAGCTCGAGAAGATGTGGCAACGCCCCGACCAGGGCATCTGGGAGGTGCGCGGCGCGCCGCAGGACTTCACCCATTCGAAGGTCATGGCGTGGGTCGCGTTCGACCGCGCCATCAAGAGCGCAGAACAATTCAACCTCGACGGACCGCTCGACCGGTGGCGCTCGCTGCGCGACGCGATCCACGACGAGGTCTGTCGGCGCGCGTACGACGACAGCATTGGCGCGTTCGTGCAGTCGTATCAATCTCGCCTCGCCGACGCGGCGACCCTCGTCATCCCGCTCGTCGGATTCCTCCCCGCCGACGACCCGCGCGTCGCTGGCACCGTGGCGTTCGTCGAAAAACATCTGTTGGTCGACGGCCTCGTGCTGCGTTACGATAGCGAGCACACCGACGACGGTTTACCGCCGGGCGAAGGCGCGTTTGTCGCCTGCAGTTTTTGGCTCGCCGACAACTACGTCCTGCTTGGCCGCCGCGGCGACGCACATGAGCTCTTCCATCGCCTGCTCGGGCTGCGGAACGATCTCGGACTTCTGGCCGAGGAGTACGATCCTCGACTCCGCCGCCAGGTGAGCAACTTCCCGCAGGCGTTCTCGCACATCGCGCTCCTCAGCACCGCGTTCAATCTGGGCCACGTCGAGCATCAGCACGCGCCGCGCCCGGCCGAGCAGCGGCCGAATCACGCGACGCACCCGGCTCCGGCCTGACGCGCGGTCAGTGAATCAGCGCGACGCCGTTGCCCGGCGTCGGAAATCGCGCGAACACTTCCGGATCGTGCCCTGGCACGATGAGCCGTGGGTCGGACGCGAGAGTCGTCATTCGACTCTGCGCACGAAGATTCGACGCCGTGTCCAGGGTCTGCGCGATCGGACGGTGGCTCGCGAAATTCTCGTAGAGATACGCGTTGTCCGAGGCGAGAACGACCGTGCCCGCCGCGGTTGGCACGGTGGCGAACTGCGACGCGAACGTGTGCTTGCCGCCCGTGTAGACGGTGATCCCCGGAATGATCTCTTTTCCGTCGCCGTCGACGAGGATCACGCGACCTTCGCGCGCGATGCCGGCAAGCAGTTTCGCGTCGCCGGCGTCGATTGCTCGATCCTTCACGACGCCCGCTGAATCGAGATGGTGCTCGAATTCTTCGCGCTGAATCCAGACCTTCGCGCGCGGAAACAGATCGATGCCGTCGAGGTGGTCCCAGTGGACGTGGCTCACGATCACGTCCGTTACGTCGTCCGGCTTGATCCCCAACTTTCCGATCGCCTCGCTCGGCGGACTGAAATCGGTCGGGTGCCAGCGATTCACGAAATCGTCCCGATGAAAGCCCGCATCGACGAGGATCGTGCGCCCTCCGCCTTTGATCACCCACACCATCATGGCGATGTCCAAGCGCCGGCTCGTATCGGCGCCCTTGATGAGGGCCGAGACTTTGAAGCCCGGCAACGTCGCGTAGCGAACCGCGTACACCTCGTACGTCGGCGGCGCCTGTGCCGCGGCCGCGATGCCGAGGGCGGCGATTGCGACTAGCGCAACGCGCGACGATGCAGCGAGCACTCCGTCCTCCTCAGTCGAAATCCTTCCCGTACCGCCGGCCGGTGTGGCGGTAGCCTATCCGCTCGTAGAATGCATGCGCGTCGGCGCGTTGCAACCCCGTCGTGATGACGATGCGATGGCATCCGCGCGAGCGCGCCCACTGCTCCGCCGCCCGGACCAGCGTGCGTCCGACACCGCGTCCTCGCTGCGCTTCGTCGACGACGAGCAACGTGAGCTGCGCGATCGGCGTTTCGTGATTGAGGGTGTGGCGAAGATGGACGGTCGCCAGACCGATGGGACCGTCGCCGGCATCCGCCACCAACGCGCGCGCATTCGGGTCAGCTTGCAAACGCGCGAGCCGTCGTGGCATCGCCGGCTCCGACGTTGGATACCCGAGCTGGGAGCACAGCCGCGCCACCGACTGCGCGTCCTCAGCTCGGACGTCGCGAACCGATGTATCTACTTTTCCCGCGTCCACAGGAGCAACGTTCCGCATTGGCCTGACTTGAATTGTATGGGGAGCGACGCCTGTCCCGGATAAAACTCCACGCCCGCAAGATCTGAAACGAGAATGTTGCTGAGATCCGGAGGTTTGACGTCGCGTCCCATCCGCTCCAGATCGTAAATCAGAATGCCGTCGAGATAGACGGTCGAATAGCACGCGCGGGGCAGCGGATTCAAGCTCGACTTGCCGCCGCCGCTGCCGAGGAGAGCGGCGCCGCTGCCGATTCGGGACGAAGCCATGTACGCCTCGTCGCCGGACCACCGGATGAGCCGCATCCCGGCCATTCTCGACAACACCACGTCTTGAAGATGATGGTCCTCGTTCTTCCGCAGCGTCGAATCGTCGATGAAATAGCCGCCGGCGTGATTATGCATCCGCTCGAGAAAACCGTTCAAGTTCGGGGAGATGTATTCGCGTGGCTGCTTGGCCTCGGCCACCATCGAATCCAGCGGCACGGCGCGTTGACTCAACACGAAGTTATGGCGCGTGTCGGCGTCCGTGCCGAGCTCGATGGTGTCCGTGAGCGTGCGATATCCGATCAATCGCACCACGACCATGTGTCGCCCCGGCGCTAGACCCGCGAGGCGAAACTCCCCTTTCGCGTTGGTGCGTGTGCTGACATTGAGCGCCGGCGCCATCACTTCCGCGCTTTCGACCGGGTGGCCGCGCGCCGAGTCGGCGACGACCGTTCCCACGATCGATCGAGTCTGCGCCGCAACCGTCGGCGCATTCAAGCAGACCAACGCCGAGAGTGACGCCGCCAATTCGCGCGCCCCGAATCCCGTTCGCATTTTCATACCGTCCCCGCGACCCGCCGACGCCGCCTAATACTTCGCCAAATAGCTCTCCAACTCCCACGCGCTCACCTGCGTGATGTACTCCCGCCACTCCTGCCGCTTCGCGGCCACGAAATGCGACGCAATGTGCTTGCCCAGTGCATCCGCGATCACGTCGTCTTTCTCCAGTTCGTCGAGCGCCTCGTTGAGATCGTGCGGCAAGTCGTCGATGCGTAGACGTCGCTTCTCGCGGAAGCTCATTTCCCAGATGTTCTCGTTCACCGGCTCGCGATGGTCGGCCTCCGTCTCCACTCCGTCGAGGCCCGCCGCCAGCATGACGGCGAGCGCGAGGTACGGATTCGCCGACGGGTCCGGCATTCGGAGCTCGACCCTGGTCCCGGCCTCACGCCGATCCGGAACGCGGATCAACGGCGAGCGATTCCGCATCGACCACGCGACGTTCACCGGCGCTTCGTATCCCGGCACCAGTCGTTTGTACGAGTTGACCAGCGGATTGGTGATCGCGCACATCCCGCGCGCGTGGCGCAGCAGCCCGCCGATGTAGTGCAGCGCGGTCTTCGAGAGCTCCCACTCCGCGGACTCGTCCCAGAACGCGTTCAGGCCGCCGCGAAAGAGCGACTGGTGCGTGTGCATTCCGCTGCCGTTTTGCCCGAAGATCGGCTTCGGCATGAACGACGCGAGCAACCCGAATTGTGTCGCCACGTGTTTCACCACGAACCGGAACGTCGCGATGTTGTCGGCGGTCTTGAGCGCGTCCGCATATCGGAAATCGATCTCGTGCTGCCCGTGCGCCACCTCGTGATGCGCGGCCTCGACCTCGAACCCCATCTGTTCGAGCGTGTCGACCATCGCGCGTCGCGCGTCTTCGCCGAGGTCGGTCGGCGCGAGGTCGAAATAGCCGCCGACGTCGTGCGTCGCGGTCGTGGCCCCGCCTGATGCGTCGGGCCGAAAGAGGAAGAACTCCGCTTCCATCCCCGCGTTCATCGTGAACCCCATCCCCTTCGCCTTCCGCAGCACGGTCTTGAGCCGGCCGCGCGGATCGCCCGCGAATGGCTCGCCGCTCGGGCTGTGAATGTCGCAGATCAGCCGGCAGATCCGCTTGTCCTTTTCGCCCCACGGATAGACCAGAAACGTGTCGAGATCCGGCGCGAGCAGCATATCCGACTCCTCGATCCGTACGAACCCTTCGATCGACGAGCCGTCGAACATGATGTCGCCCGCGAGCGCCTTCTCGAACTGCGACGACGGGATCTCGACGTTCTTGTTGATGCCGAGGATGTCCGTGAACTGGAGACGCATGAAGCGCACACCCAGCTTCTCCGTCAGCTCGAGGATGTCGTTGATGGACGCGCCGGCGGTATCGGGTGTAAGGGAACGGGAGTGCGGCGTCGGATCGTCCTCGCGACTTGGGCGGGGGGTGGGAGAAGCGCGCCGAAAAGCTCACGCGTCGGCTCAACGCTAAGGCAACCCGGATTCGATTGTAAGTCGGAATCGCGGGGCACCGGAACAGTCGTGTAGCTTTATCGCATGGATCAGTCTCCTCCGGTAACGCCGGCCGCGCAGACCTGTCCGTCGTGCGGCGCCGCGGCGAACGGGAGATTCTGCTCCGCGTGCGGCGCGGCGCTCGTCGGCGTCGCGTGCGCGGCGTGCGGAACGCAGCTCTCGCCCGGCGCGAGGTTCTGCCACCGGTGCGGGACGCCCGCCGGCCAATCGGACGGGCCCCGCGACGAACGGAGCTTCTCGTCGGCGCTGCCGTGGGGAGTTGCCGCGATCGCGTTGGTCGCGTTGATCGCGCTCGTCGCCGGCCAGCGATTCGGACGAAGCGCGAGTGATGATGCAGGGCAAACTCAGGCGGCCGCGCCAGCCACCGGAGCACCCGGGCAACCGCCGGACCTCTCGAGCATGACCCCCGAAGATGCCGCCGCGCGTCTCTACGACCGCGTGATGAGCCTGCACGAGCGCGGCCGCGCCGACAGCGTGCAAATCTTCGCGCCCATGGCCATGCAAGCCTACGAGATGCTCGGCAAGCTGAATCTCGATCAGCGCTACGACCTCGGACGTATTGCCGCTGTGGCGGGTGATTCGGCGACCGCCCGCGCGCAGGCGGACACCATTCTCGCCCAACATCCGAATCACCTGCTGGGCCTCATTCTCGCCGGTAACGCGGCTCGAATGCGCCATGACGCCGCTGCGGAAAAAAGCTTCCACGACAAGCTCGTCGCCGCCGCACCGGCCGAGCGCGCGAAGCAGCTCACCGAATACACGACGCACGAAAACGACATCACCATCGCGCTCGACTCCAAGCGACCATGACCACCACGATCCACGTCGCCCACAGCCCCGACTCCGACGACGCGTTCATGTTCTACGCGCTCGCATCGGGGAAGATCGATACGGAAGGCCTCACCTACGTCCATCAACTGCAGGACATCGAGACGCTCAACCAGCGCGCGCTGCGCCGAGAGCTCGAAGTCACGGCGGTGTCGATCCATGCGTACGCCTACCTGGCCGACGCGTACGCCCTGCTTCCCCACGGCGCGTCGATGGGGGATCGGTACGGCCCTCGCCTCGTCGCTCGCTCACCGCTGTCCCGGTCCGAGCTGCGCGGAAAGCGAATTGCCGTTCCGGGCCTCATGACGAGCGCCTACCTCGCGCTGCGTCTCTTCGAGCCCGAGTTCGAACCGGTCGTCACGCCCTTCGATCAGATCGAGGATGCCGTCGTCGACGGCGCCGTTGACGTCGGCCTGTTGATCCACGAGGGCCAGCTCACGTTCGGCGACCGTGGCCTCCACCTGGTCCAGGATCTGGGTGAATGGTGGTTCGGCGAGACCGGACTCCCGCTCCCGCTCGGCGGCAATGTCGTTCGAAAGGACCTCGGCGAGGATCTGACGCGCAAAATTTCGCGGCATCTTCGCGACAGCATCGCATATGGGTTGCAGCATCGCTCGGCGGCGCTCGACCACTCGATGCAGTACGCCAGAGGGTTGGATCGGTCCAAGGCCGACGCCTTCGTCGGGATGTACGTGAACGACTGGACGCTCGACTACGGGGAGGCGGGCCGGCGTGCCGTCCGCCAGTTCCTGGAGCGCGGCGTCGAAGCCGGAATCATCGCGAAACCAGTCGCGATCGAATTCGTCGATTAGCGCCGCCGACTCTTCGCGCGCCCGAGCGAGGCTCGGCGTCTCCTTGACGCCGCCCTTTGTCAGGTATACTAAGGCGTTGCGACGGGCCGATTCGTGGGCGCGCAAGCGCATCGGCGGCGACTCGGACGCACGGCCGGCATCGGGTTTCCGGGGCCGTCATTCCAATTCTCTGATCACAACAACCTCTCAGGAGGCGTGCATGCCGTTGGATGACGAGGTGCGCGGGAAATACCAGTTCTCTGATCGCGACGACGACGTCGACGATTTGGGATACGGTGGCGGCGGAGGAGGCAGCGCGTCGTACGACGACGACGACGAAGAAGACGGGGGTTGGATGACCCACAAAGACGAAAGCGATGATTTGTGGGACAGCACCGACGACGTCGACGACGACGACGAAGAGGCGACGACGATCGAGGTGGGCGAAGAGGACGAAGAGGCGGAGGTCTTCGGTACCGCGAAGCCGCCGCGCTCCCGTCCCGCACCGGCGAGCGCGCCCGCTGCTGTCGCTCCGGAAAAGGCCGCCAAGAAGGCCGCCGCCCCACCGGCGAAGGCGGCACCGAAACCCGCGCCGAAACCCGCGCCGAAACCTGCCGCGAAGGCCGCTGCGAAGCCCGCTGCGAAGCCCGCTGCGAAGCCCGCTGCGAAGCCCGTGAAGAATGCGGCCATGAAGGCCGCCCCGAAGAAGAACGCGAAGAAGGCCGCCAAGAAGAGCGCGAAGAAGGCCAAGAAGGCCGCGAAAAAGGCGTCGAAGAAAGCCGCGAAGAAGGGCGCCAAGAAAAAGAAGCGTTAGCCGTCCATCGACGTGGCGCGGCAGCGGGGCGACGGCATGCACGTCCCGCTGCCGCGCTTTCGTTTTGCCCTCGCCTCGGACCGCGGCCTGTCCCCTCAACCTGGGACGCCACCTGAGTTATTGTACGAGGTCGGGTCGACCGCCCCTTGTCTGCCCCTCGGTTTCTTGCACACGTCCGCCCTCATGGCCGATTCGCCGATCACGCTCCTCCGCGCTCACGCACGCCACGCCCCATGGAACGCCCGGGGACTCGCGGCGCACGTGACGGCGCTCGTCGACGCGGCCGGCGTGCGGCCGACCAACGCCTCCGCCCGCGCGGCCCCGAGCGCTCGATCGATCCGCTTCTACATCGCGAACGGCCTGCTCTCCCGGCCGGAGGGCGCCGGAACGTCGGCCACCTACAACTACCGCCATTTCCTCCAACTGGTCGCGATCAAGATTCGACAGCGCGAGGGCGCGACGCTCGATTCGATCAAGAAAGAGATGGAGGACGCCACGGGCGACGCGCTCGAGCGCCGGGTCGCCACCTCGCTGGCCGCCGCGCTCGGCGCCACCGTCGAAACGCGCAAAGGCGGCGCGGTCTCCGAAGAGGAGAACCCGGCGAGTTGGCGTAGAATGCCCGTCGCCGACGGCGTGGAGCTCCACGTCCGCGACAACTCGCCGGCCTCGCGCGACGAAGCGCTGGTCGCGATGCGTGAAGCCGTTCGTGCGGCGTTGGGCCGCGAAGACATTCGATAGGCGAGCGGCATCTCCGGTTCACTCGAGGACGCGCTCCAATGCCCGACTCAGCTCGCACGTTCGACGGATCGACGGTTCTGTTGACGGGGGTCGGCGCGGACGGGCAGGTGGGTCAGGCGGTCGCGCGAGCGTTTGCCGAGCAGGGTGCCTCGCTTTTGTTGGTCGACCGAGCGGCGGAGCACGTCGATGCTCGGGTCCGTGAGCTGACCGACGATGGCTTTCGCGCGGCGGGCTATCCGTGCGACCTCACCGACGGCGCAGCCGTGAAATCCGTCGTCGCTCGAATCCGCGAACAACACGGCGACGCGATTCAGGCTCTCGTCCACATGGCCGGCGGATTCGCAATGAGCGGTCCCGTCGCCGAGAGTACCGACGACGTCTGGAATCGTCAGATCGCCATCAATCTGACCACCGCGTTCACGGCGGCGCGCGCGGTGTTGCCGATGCTTCGCGCCGGTAAAGGGGCGATCGTTTTCTTCGCGTCCGAGGCTGTGCTGCCGGGGTCTACCGGCGCGCGTACGTCCGCGTATGCCGTCGCCAAGAGTGGAGTCGTCGCTTTGATGCGCGCTATCGCTGCGGAGGAGCGGCCGAACGGTATTCGCGCCAACGCGGTTGCGCCCTCGTCCATTCGCACGGCGACCAACGTCCGCGACATGGGTGACAAAGTGAAGTACGTCGAACGTGAAGAGGTCGCCGACGTCGTCCTCTTTCTCTGCTCCGCGCGCGCGAGCGCGATTTCGGGACTCGTGGTCCCCATCGCGTGATGCTCTTCTCCTCGCTCGCCGCGCGATGACGCTTCCGGCGAAGCGCCGAACTCCAGCGCGGACGGTGCTCCTCGACCGTTCGCTCGAGGAGTTTCCCGTCTTTCGCCTGAGCGACACACCGGACGAACCCTCGCTGTCCTATCTCACCGAGGACGGCGGACGATGGCGCGTGTTGACCGCTCCCGGAGATCGCCTGCCCGGGACGTTCGACCAGGACGTTTACGTCGAGCTGATGCATCGGTTCCAGGAGGCCGGTGAACCGGCCGACGGGGTCCTCACGTTCACGCTGCACGCCTTCCTACGCTCGATGGGGAGACAAGCCGACGGCCGCACCTACGAGCAGCTCCGCGGCGCGCTTACCCGACTCGAGCGAACGACGTTGCAATCGGAAGGGAGTTATTTCGACGCCACGGTCGACCGCCTCACCGACGCGACCTTTACGCTTCTGACTTCCGTCGCGATCGAGCGCCGACGCTCTCGCGAGCGCGATCAGCTTGTTCTGTTCCCGGGCTCGCCCAGCGCCGAGCCCGGCGAGGCCCGCGTCGTAATCGCCGGCGTTGTGCGACAGAACGTGTCCGCGCGCCACGTCATCCCTCTCGCGGTCGGCCGTTATCTGGCACTCGCCTCTCCGGTCGCCAGGCGCCTATACCGCCTCATCGAACTGGCGAGGGCCGCTGACATCCTGACCTGGCGGGTATCGCTCGACCGCCTGCGGGAGCAACTTCCACTTACACAACGCTATCCGTCACACCTGCAGCGGGTGCTCCAGCCGGCCCACGACCTCCTGCGGGAGGCTGGAGTGATTCGCGAGGCGGTCATTCGTCAACAACAGAGAGACTGGTTCGTCGACTACATGCTTGCGGGGAAGCGGGCAGAAGCGGGATAGCCCCGCCCCGGGGGCCCGAAACAGGGGTCGGCGCGAACGATTCCGGGGTTCGTCGTGTACCATCTGCAATACACTTATGGCCACCAAGCTCGACAAGACCATCCGGCGCGAGATCGAAATCGACGGTGAGGCATACACCGTAGCGATTTCTCCCGACGGATTCCGCCTCACAAAAAAGCGGTTTCGGTCCGGCGTGGCATTATCCTGGAAGACGGTTTGGACCCGTCACGGCGGAAACGCCGCCGAGTTGCCGGAAGAGCCTGCCGTCGAGCAGTAGGCGCGGAACGCGCAACGGCTAGTTGCCGGCCGCAGTATACCTTCTAGACCCTAAAGCTGGACTCGACGCATGCCTCGCATCCGTAAAGCCGCCTTCATCGGCGCACTGCTCGTCCCCGTCGTGGCCGGCGGGTTCCTGCTGCAAGCGCGCTCGCAACGCGAAGGCGCGGAGTTGCTCGACCAGGTCATGACGTTGGTCAACGACCGCTACGTCGACACGCTGCCCACGTCCGACGTCTACGAAAAGGCGGCCGCCGGCCTCGTCAAAGAGCTCAATGACCCATATAGCGAGCTCCTAACGCCAAAAGACCTCAAACAGTTCAGCAGCCGGACCGGGGGTCGATACGGCGGACTCGGCATGCTCATCGAGCCCGACGCTGATACGAAGACGGTTCGCGTCGTCACGGTCTATCCGAACACGCCGGCTGAAGCGGGCGGCGTGCACGAGGGCGACTTCATCATCCGGGTCGACTCCGTCTCGACGCGTGGATGGACCATCAACCAGGTCTCCGATTCGCTCACCGGCACGCCGGGCACGAAGGTGAAGGTGTCGTTCGCTCGCCCGGGGGTCGCCGCGGCGATCACGGGAACGTTCACCCGCGCGATCATCAACGTGCCGGCCGTTCCGTACATCATCACCCTGGGCAACAAGATCGGGTACATCCCGCTCCAGCAATTCAACGAGAATGCGGCCGACAACATCCAGGCTGCGGTCAAGAAGTTGGAGGATCAGGGCGCGCGGGGCATCATCCTCGACCTGCGCGGCGATCCGGGCGGCATCCTCGATCAAAGTTTGAAGGTTGCGAACACCTTCCTGCCGCAGGGACAGCTCCTCGCTTCCGTGAAGGGACGCGAGGGCCCGATTCAGATCGAGATGGCCAAAGCTGCGCCGCTGGCGCCGAGCATTCCGCTCGTCGTCATGACGGATGATCGCACGGCATCGGCTTCGGAGATCGTCGCCGGCGCCCTTCAGGATCACGACCGCGCGCTCGTCGTCGGACAAACGAGCTTCGGAAAGGGTCTGGTCCAGGGTGTCTACGACCATCTCGACGGCGGCTACGCGCTCAAGCTGACGACCGGAAAGTGGTTCACGCCGAGCGGCCGCTCGATTCAACGCCCGCGCAAGTTCGTGAACGGCCAATTCGTCGAGGACACGCCTGACACGAACGAGACGAACGCGACGAAGAAGAACCGTCCGGCGTACAAATCCGACGCGGGCCGCACCGTGTACGGCGGCGGTGGAATCACGCCGGACGTCATCGTGGCGGACGACACGCTCACGACGCCGGAACAGACGTTCGCGAAGGCGATTGCGCCCAAGGGTCAGGATGCGCGCACGGTGCTCGACGACTACGCCATGCAGTTGTCGAAGACTGCCGGAGCGACGTTCACGGTGCAGCCGGCGTGGCTCAATGAGTTCTATACGCGCTTGCAGGCCAAGGGCGTCACGGCGGACCGGAAGACGTACGATGGCGCGAACCGGTACGTGAGCCGCTTGCTCGAGCAGCGTATCGCCCATTTCGCGGCGGGTGACTCGTTGGCCAAACGGCGCGACCTCCCGTACGACGCCGCGCTGCGCAAGGCGCTGGAGCTGATCGACAAGGGCGGCTCGCAGCGTGAGCTGTTCGCCCTCGCCGGCGAGCCGCTGTCGGCCAAGAGCTCTGTCCCGCCTGCGAAAAAGCCGTAAGTTTTAGACATGCGAATGGAAATCGTGACCGCCGCCGCGATCTTCGCGGCGGCGGTTTCTTCTTGTGCTCATTCGGGCGGCGTTTCGAGCAGCGCCGCGTCGACGACCGCCGTGGCAACCCGCCCGACCGGCCCGGCCCCTGAACCCGGCGAGAGACACTTCGCCAGGATTCGGCAACTGACTTTCGGCGGCGAAAACGCCGAGGCGTATTTCAGCCGCGACGGCCGGCGGTTGATCTTCCAATCGACGCGTGACGGCCGTACGTGCGACCAGCAGTACGTCATGAACGTCGACGGTAGCGGTGTGCACCGGGTCTCGACCGGATTCGGCAAGACGACGTGCGGTTACTTCTACGACGGCGACCGCCGGATCTTCTTCGCGTCGACGCACGCCGCCGACACAGCGTGTCCGCCAAAGCCGGATCCGTCGAAGGGCTACGTTTGGGGCCTCGATCCGTACGATATCTATGTCGCGAATCCCGATGGGTCGCAGTTGCGGCGCCTCACCAACTACGGCGTCTACACCGCCGAGGGAACGCTTTCACCCGACGGACAGACGATCGTTTTCACGTCGCTCAAGGACGGCGATCTCGATATCTACACGATGCGCGTCGACGGCACCGACCTGAAGCGGCTCACGACGCAGCCCGGCTACGACGGCGGCCCGTTCTTCTCGCCCGACGGGAAACGGATTGTGTACCGCGCCTGGCATCCGACCGACACCGCGCTCACGTCGTACCGCGAGCTGCTGCGGCAGCGACTGGTCCGGCCGAACCGGATGGAGATCTGGGTCATGAACGCCGACGGCTCGAGTCAGCACCAGATCACGAACCTCGGCGGCGCGAACTTCGCCCCGTATTTCACGCCCGACGGACGCAAGATCATCTTCTCGTCCAACTATAAGAATCCCAAGAGCCGAGATTTCGAATTGTATCTTGTGAATGACGACGGCAGTGGGCTGGAGCAGGTGACGCACCACGTCGAGTTCGACGGCTTTCCGCAGTTCAGCCCGGACGGCACGAAGCTCGTCTGGGCGTCGGGGCGCTCCTCTCGGGAAGGCGAGTTGAACCTCTTTCTCGCCGACTGGAAACCCTAGCGCGTTTCTGCGGCTTTCAGATTCTCGTCGACGTGCTCCGCCCGCTTCATTCCGACGAGCGCCGACGTCACGCCGGGAATCGATCTCACGAAAGCGATGGAGCGTTGCGCGTCGGTCTCCAGCGTCGGAAACGCTTCCGCCACCGCGGCCGGCAATCCCGCGGTGAGTTTGCCCTGCATCAGCGTTGCGCTACCGACGACCATCAAGCCGAGCGCGGCTGCGGCCTCGGCCGCCGGAAGCGCGTTCCCTCGCACCGTTTGCGTCGGAGCGCGGATCGCCTCGGGCATCGCGAGGCTGATCGGCATTTGCACCGCGCGAAAATGGTGGTCCTTTCCGCCCGCGTCGCGCGCCAGTCCAACCAACGCCTCGAGCTCGAGATGGTCCGCCGCGTCCGGCGTCGAGCGGAGACCGTTCCACGTCGCGCAGCCGTACGCGCCGATCTCGCCGCGCGCCGCCGCGTCCTCGAGAATGAGAAATGCCGCGCGGATTCTCGCCTGCAGTTCGTCGCGACCGACGGCGGCCGCCTGCTGCTCCGGGTTGTGTAGGTAGTACACGTCGATGCAGCGGACGCCGAGGTTCTGCCGACTCTTGGCGACACAGAATCGGATGAACCGTGGGGCGAGGCTGTGGCCGCCGCCCACGATCTCCGTCGGACGCAAGATCTCGGTGTCGATGAATTCGCGTTTGACGTAGGCGAGGTACTCGTCGCGCGACGCTGGCGGTTCTCCGTCCAGTGGGATATATCCGCCCTTCGAGCAGACAACGACCTCGTCACGCGACACGTCGCCCGCGCCCGGCCCCGCCGTCAGGCGCCGAAGCGCGGCGCCGACGGCGCGCTCTGACCGTTGGCCGCGGTAGTTCAGCGCCGTGTCGATCAAATTGACCCCGGAGCGCACGCCATGCTCGACAGAATCAACGTATGCGGCGTCGTCGGCGGCGGTCGGCTCGCCGAGATACGTGCCGATCCCGATCGAGGAGACCGTCGCGTCGAAGGGCGCCGCGCGGAAGTAGTCCGACGCGAACCGCGGCGCGAACCGTTCACGATACCGCGCGGTCCCGGCCTCGCTTGCGCGCTGAGCGGGAGCTTCGTCGCTCGTCGGCGCAACGGCCTCGCGCGTGCGGGGGGGCCTGGTGGTCATCGGTGTCTCAGAGCTACTCCCGCTCGGGAACGGGCGCAAGCTCGTTTTCCGGTGTGCGGGCGCGTAGCACGGTCCATCGTCGGCGTTTGGAGGGGGAGGAATTCCGCGTGTACCGCCTGATTGGATTTGCCGTCCTCGTCGCTTCGTCAGCCTGCCTCGGCCGCGGCGCGCCCGTGCTCGTGCCGGTGCGCATCGATTCCCTTGCCGGCCATCTCACTGAGACGGCGGCGACCCCCACGCGTCCGATCATCACGGTCGATGCCGATCCGTTCCATCGGCTCGGTCGCATGGACTGGCCCGGACCGAACGAATATCGCGGATCGAACGGCGCGCCCGGACCCTCGTATTGGCAGCAGCGCGCGGACTACACGATCGTCGCCACGCTCGACACTGCCGCAAAGAGCGTCCGCGGATCAGTCAGCATTCGCTACACGAACAACTCGCCCGACACGCTGCGCTACGTCTGGGTGCAGCTCGACCAGAACCTGTATCGCACGACGAGCAAAGGTGCCGCGCTCTTCTCTTCGGACTCGCGGGTCGGCGCCGGCGGCTTTCGCGGCGGATACAACATTACCGGGATCGAGGTGAACGGCCGGACGGCCGTTGGACGCATCGACGATACGATGATGGAGGTGGAGCTGGAGTCGCCGCTGCTTCCCCGCGGCGGCGTCGCGACCATCGGCATGCAGTACTCGTTCGAGGTGCCGGTTCTGGGATCGGATCGCATGGGCCGCGACAGCTCGCTCTACGAGATTGGTCAGTGGTTTCCTCGAATGGTCGTGTACGACGACGTGCGCGGCTGGAACACCGATCCCTACCTCGGTCAAGGCGAGTTCTACCTCGAGTACGGCAACATCGACTACTCGGTCACCGTGCCCGCCGGCTACGTCGTCGCCGGAAGCGGAGTGCTTCAGAATCGCGCGGCGGTTCTCACGCCCGCGCAGATCGATCGTCTGGATCGCGCCGGTGGATCCGCGACGGTCGTGCAAGTCATCACCGCGGACGAGGCCGCGGCGGCGCGACATCGCCCCGTGCCGGGCACGAAGACATGGTGGTTCCGCGCTGAGCATGTGCGCGACGCGGCATGGGCCGCGGCGCCCGATTTCCGGTGGGACGCGGTGGGCTGGGACGGCGTTCTCACCCAGGCGCTGTATCAGTTTCCGAAGGCCGGTCGAGGATGGGAATCGGCCGCCGAACAGACCCAGTGGTCGATTCGCACCTACTCGGGGTTGTGGATGCGGTATCCGTATCCGCAGGCGACGAGCGTCGCGGGCCCCGTGCATGGAATGGAGTACCCGATGCTCGTGATGGTTGGATACGGCGGCGCCAATTCGGCGTCTACGTTCTCCGCGATCGATCACGAGCAAGGGCACGAGTGGTTCCCGATGATCGTCGGGTCGAACGAGCGACGGTACACGTGGATGGACGAAGGCATCGACACGTACCAGAATGCGTTTTCCAGCGAGCGTCGTTCGCCCGGCACGGACGCGTTTCCGGTCGATTTCGCCGCTTGGCGCGCGTCGGTTGAAAACGGCCGCCAAGCGCCACTCATGACGCCGCCGGATCGGATCGACGCGGAGGGGTTCGAGGCGGTCGGGTATCGGAAGCCCGGAGCCGTGCTCCTCGCCTTGCGCAACGACGTCATCGGCCGCGAGACGATGGATCGAGCAATGCGCGAATACGTGCGACGCTGGGCGTTCAGACATCCGACGCCCGGAGATTTTTTTCGCACCGTCGAAAACGTGTCGGGGCACGATCTGTCGTGGTTCTGGAACGCGTTCTTCTACGAAACCGACGTGCTCGACATCGCGGTCGACGGCGTGACGATGCGACAGTCGAAGGGCGAGAATGTGGCCGAAGTCCACTTGCGTCGCGTGACGACGATACCGTTTCCAGTGACGATGCGGCTCAAGTTCAATGACCTCACGACTCAAGACGTGCGCTTTCCGGTCGAGATCTGGTCGCGCGGCGATCGCTACGTCGCGACGATCGTGGTCCAGCGCCCGGTCGTCGGCGTTCGTCTTTGGCCCGACCAGAGCGTGCCGGATTTCAACGCGTCCAACGACGTCTGGGGCGATGTCCCCCCGGCCGATGTCCGGCCAGCGTCCACGAGCGGCGGGGTAGTTCCCCCTATTCCCCCAACGCCCGATCGCCGCTAGTGTCGAGAGCGTGACGTGGTCGTCTTTGATGGCAGGGACCGCGTTATCGGCTTAAATTTAACGGTCTGCTCGTTCTCGTTCCCAGAATTCGGAGTCGCAATGCCCGGTTTCGGCGTGTGGGCCGCGCGATGGTGGATGCCTGTCGTCTTCATCATCGTCGCCGGACACCTCACGAATGTGTGTGTCACGCTCTTCCTGCATCGTTCGCAGACCCATCGCGGTGTGCGTCTTCATTACATCGCGGCGCTTCCCATGCGCCTCTGGCTCTGGCTCACCACCGCGATCGTCACCAAGGAGTGGGTCGCCTGCCATCGTAAGCACCACGCCTTCGCCGACCGCGAAGGCGACCCGCACAGCCCCCTCCTCGAAGGTCTTCGCAACATCGTCTTCAAGGGCGCCTTCTACTACCGGCGGGCCATTCGCCAACCCGGAATGCTGGAGAAGTACGGCAAGGGCACGCCGAACGATTGGATCGAGCGCGCCCTGCTCAGCCGCCTGAACTGGCTGGGCATCGTCATCATGCTCGGCCTCGATGTGTACTTGTTCGGCTTTTTCGTCGGGCCGCTCGTGTGGGCCGTGCAGATGATGTGGATTCCCTTCTGGGCCGCCGGCATCGTCAACGGCGTTGGCCACGCTCTCGGGTATCGCAACTTCCAGGTGAAAGACGAGAGCCGGAACATTACCCCGATCGCCATCTGGCTCGGCGGCGAGGAGCTCCACAACAACCACCACGCCGATCCAAAATCTGCACGCTTCGCGGCGCGCTGGTTCGAGTTCGACATCGGCTGGGTGTACATCCGCCTTCTTCAGTTCTTCCGCCTGGCCAAAGTGGACTACGCTCGCGAGTAGTCTGGGCGGGCTGTTCGGATGCCCGGTCGAGGCCGGCGTCCAAGAGTGTCGTAGAATTCGGGCGGCCCCCTGTGGGTCGCCCGCGCTCGTTTAGGCGCAGTCGAGTCTCAACGCAGGCTAGATTTTCGAAATCCCGAGCCCCAGCCCCGTTTCATGTCCGAGATCACGTGTGTTCGTTGCGGGCTGCAGAAGCCCGCGTTCGACCGGCCGCCGTTTCCAGGTGCCATCGGTCAGCGCATCGTCGAGCAGATCTGTCAGGACTGCTGGGCGCTGTGGCTGCGCCAGCAGACGATGCTGATCAATCACTACGGGTTGAATGTCATGGACCCACAGGCGCGCAATTTTCTGAAGCAGAACATGCAGGGCTTTCTCTTCAAGTCGGGCGCGGAAGAAGAGGTCGATACGTCGAAAAAGGGCACCATTCAGTGGTGAGAGCGTCGGCCGTCGCCGGCGTACGCGCGGCCCGCCTCCTCGTCGCGGGAGCGGCGCTGCTGCTCGGCGCGTGCACGACCGCGGCGAATCCGGCGCGCGGGCCGACGCCTTCGCGTGGTTCCGACTGGGCCGACTCGGTCATCGCGACGATGTCTCCGCGCGACAAGGCGGCGCAGCTCGTCTGGCCTCAACTCTTCGGCGACTACACGCCCACCACGAGCGTCGGCTGGACGCGTGTCGAGCAGCTCATCACGCGAGAGCACGTCGGCGGCTTCATCATGTCGATCGGTTCTCCGATCGAGACGGCGGTCAAGCTCAACGCGATGCAGCGGCTGAGCCGACTTCCGCTGGTCATCGGGGCCGACTACGAGACGGGCGTCGCTTTCCGGCAGCGCGGCGGCTACTTCCTGCCGAACGACATCTATCTCGGCGGCGGGACGATGTTCCCGTACCAGATGGGAATCGGTGCGACGCGCGATACGTCGCTCGCCTACCAAGAAGGCCGCATCACCGCGCTCGAGGGACGCGCGCTCGGCGTCCACATCGCGTTCGCGCCGGTCCTCGACGTCAACAACAACCCCGCAAATCCGGTCATTGGAATGCGGTCGTTCGGCGAAGACCCGCACCTCGTGGCCGCGATGGGCGCGTCCTTCATTCACGGCGTGCAGGAACACGGGATGCTCGCGACCGGCAAGCATTTCCCGGGGCACGGCGACACCGACGAGAACTCGCACCTCACGATCACGACCGTGCACGCGAGTCGCGCGCGCATCGATTCCGTGGAGCTCGTTCCATTCGAGCGCGCGGTCGCCGCCGGCGTTCAGGGGATCATGACGTTCCACGGGATCATCCCCGCGCTCGATACGGCGTCCGTTCCCGCGACCCTCAACCCGGCGATCATGACCGGGCTTTTGCGCAGGCAGCTAGGCTTCAAGGGGCTGCTCGTGACCGACGCGATGGACATGAGCGGAGTTCTTTCGCGCGTGACGGTCGCGGGCGGATCCACGGGCCCGACGGCGACGGGTAACTACGGCACGATTCGCAACGCACTGAGCATCGGCGAGGCGTGCAAGCTCGCGCTCGCGGCCGGCGCCGACATCCTGCTCATGCCCAGCGACGTGCCGGGCGCGATCGACGCCGTCGTCGAGGGCGTCAACCAAGGACGATTCACGCAAGCTCGGGTCGATTCATCGGTGCGCCGCGTTCTGGAGATCAAGCGGCAACTTGGGCTGGAACGCCAGCGCGTCGTGAACCTCGACAGTGTGCGGGCGATCGTCGGCGACAGCGCCCATTTGGCGGTTGCGGCCCTGGCAGCGCAGCGGTCGGTCACGCTGGCGAAGGATTCGTTGTCGCTCGTCCCGCTCCCTCGTGCGGGAGCCCAGCAGCCGGGGCGGCTTCTGTCGATTACGATCGCATCTCGAACGGACCTGCCGGCGGGTGCGACGTTCAACGCCGAGCTTCGCCGTTCGGCGAACGTCCGAACTGAGCTCGTGAACCCCGACGATCCGTCCACGAATTTCGAGCGACTGTTCGCCGCGGCGGATTCGTCGGACGTGACCATCGTCAGTTCTTATCTGTCGACCGGCACCAACGTGTCGAACCCGAACGCGCCTGAGCCGATCGCGCAATTCATGCGCAATTTGGTCGAGCGCCATCCGCGCACGATCGTCGTCGCGTTCGGTAATCCCTATCTCCTCCAGCAAGTGCCGGCCGCGTCCACCTATGTTGTGGGCTGGGGAGGATTCCCCGTGTCGCAGGCGGCCGCCGCCCGCGCTCTCCTTGGTCTCACGCCAATCGGCGGGCGGCTGCCCATCACCATTCCGCCATTATTGCGCTTCGGCACCGGGCTAGACCGGTCTGTCGTGGTGCATCCGTAGCGGCACGATAGCAGGCCGAAGCTAAAGCGCCCCGTCGAACGACGGGGCGCCCTTTTTTACAGCTGGTTTGTGGGGTGTTGCCGGTATCGACTAAGACGCCTTGGTCACGTCAGCCGCTTGCGGCCCCTTCTGTCCTTGGACGATCTCGAACTCGACCCGGTCGCCTTCGGCGAGCGATTTGAATCCAGCGCCTTGAATTGCGCTGAAGTGAACGAAGACGTCCGGCCCCCCTTCTCGCGAAATGAAACCGTACCCCTTTGCGTCGTTGAACCACTTCACGGTGCCAGTCAGACGTGGCATTGCACGTTCCCCTTTCAAAAACTGTAGTGATGAACCCGGGCGTCCCGAAAACGCGAACGGCGTCGTTCGAACCGGTGGGTAGGGATCCGCTCGCGGACCTCAGGCCGGTTCTGGAAAACGCGCGCAAGTTTTGTGCAAGGCGCGGCTTCGGCCCGCCGGCCGAAGCTAGAAAAAAAGTTCGCGATGAGGGAGCGGCCGGAACCGGGGCAACTGCCGAACCAGATGGTGGTTGAGCGTCGCTCGACAACCGAAAACTTAGGCCGCCCCCGCGATGTAACGGGCGACTCGGCCGCACGTGCGGCACTTCAGCGTGACCTGCGACCGTGGCGGTGGTGGGAATTGCCCGGGAATACGCTCGATCTGCCCTGAGCACGAGGGACAGCTCAGCGGTGAACCGGTACGGTCGTTCGCGATCAGATTCAAAGCTTGCGCGGGATTGTACGTCGCTGGACGTGGCTTTCGCATGCGCCCTCCTCAACAGCTAACAGCACCGGAAGACGGCGGCGCCGGTTCGCCGAGACCAAGTAACTGCCTACACTCGTAACGCTATAAGATAGAGCAATTTATAGCAGATGGACACCGGCCGCGTTGGGCTAGATCACACATGCGGCGACAAGCTCCACTAGATACCACCAAAGGGCACCGGGAGTTTCCCAAGGTCCCCATGGATTACGCGGCGGCCTGGGGTAGTGTTATCATACCCGCGACGCTGTGCTTTGGTTCCCTTATTTATCCGGAAGGGCTGCCGGTTTGTGCGCGAACAGCCAGTCGGACACCAGGCGGAAAACGCGATCTCGTCCGTAGTCGACCGTGACGACGTGGGCCGCGCCGCTGACCCACTCCAGGACTTTTTCGCGCGCTCCGAGCCTCGAGAACGCCCGCTCCGCGTCCTCGATCGTTATGCGGTTGTCCTCGCGTGATTGCACGAAGAGTGTCGGGGCGGCCACGCGTGGCAGGGCGTCATACGCCTTGCGGACTGTCTCGCGCAACGCGCGGAGAGCGGCGGCTGAGAAGACTCCATATGCGAGACTCTTCGCACGCTCCGCCGGATCGAGCACCGAGAACCCCTCGCTCGACTCCACCACGGGGAAGATTGGGCCCCACCAGTGGGACAATCTCGCCGCCCGGTCCGCCCCTTCTCGCAGAGCGAGGTACGGCGCGATCAGACACAGCGCGGGAAGTTGCGGTGACTCAGCCGCGACCCGAATTGCCAGCGCGCCGCCCATGGACAATCCGGCGATCGCGACCCAGTCGTGATCGCATTGAAGCGCGCTGTAGCTCGATCGAACGGCGTTCATCCAGTCGTCCGCGCTCGTTCTTCTGAACGCCGCGAGCGTTCGGCCGTGACCGGGAAGCAGAGGCGCTTCCACATGGAATCCGTTCGCGAAGAGAGCGTCGCCGAGATAGCGAAGAGTTTGCGGCGTGTCCCCCGCCCCATGGATCAGCAGCACCGCGGGGGCCTCGGCCCGCGCGAGCGTGAATCCCTCAGCGCCAACGACAATCCCATCGGCGCCAAGCGGGCGTCGATCGGTCGAAAGACGCTCGATGGATCGCAGGTGCCAGGCGCGAAACGCGAACCCGGCCACAAAAACGACGGCCATCGACGCCGCAAAAACGATCATGCGCGAGTGTGGAGTTGTGCGGGGGAGCGCCGAGCCTAGGCGGCGGGCGCGTCGAATATACACCCGGCGGGGCGGTGGCCCGTTGAAGGCCGCCCGCGCGTGCTACTGAAGTGCCTGTTCTTGCTCTTCGGCTACGGTCGAAATCGGCAATTCCGTTTCGATGCCGTTATCGAGGCGTTCCGCGAGCTGCTCGGCCGGCGAGACGAGAAGCATTTGGCCGCGCCTTTCGACGAGCCCGCTGTGGATCAACCGGCCGAGCACCAACGAGACCGATTCTCGGGTCGCGCCGACGAGCTCGCACAAGAGGCGATACCGCGCCGGACAGAGAACGATGCGCCCTTCCTCGCGGTCGAACGTCTCGTCTCGTGCCATACGAACCAGCGTAGCCACAACGCGCTGCTCCACGCTGAGCGTGGTCAGCTCGCGAAGGCGATCGAGCAACGATGCTCGTTCGGCCAGCAGCTGGCTGATGAGCGCCAAGGAGTGCTGCGGCTGCTCGCGAACGAAGGCACGAAAGCGAGCCGTGCTCAAAAACAGGGTCTCGGCCTCCTCGTCCGCGCGAGCGTCGGTTGCGTAGCGGCGTGTCGATGAAAGCCCCTCGGAACCGAATGTTTCACCGGGACCCGCGACCCACGGAACGAATCCGCGCGACGCACGTACTCGACTACGTAGCACGACTCGGCCTCGCGCAACGACAAAGAGTCCATCGGCTGGCGCACCGCGCTGATAGATGCCGAAACCCGCCGGCCATGACGCCTGCGCCGCGTATTCAGCGAGGGCGTCGCGATCTTCCTTTTCGAGGCGCGCACGCCCGAAATCCATGTCCGCCAACTCTACCATCCTCTCAGCCTGCAACGATTTGTGCGAGGTGCAATGTCTGGGCCGCTCTTGACAGGCTCCGCTTTTCGATCTTCGTTCTGAAGTTTGGACGAAGGAGTGCGCGCGCCTCGCTCCATCCCTCTCAGCTGAACTAGCTACAGATCACGCACCACATGAATTTGGCGGCGGCTGCTCCCGAGCAAACCGAACCGACCGTTTCGCAGACTGTGCCGGTGGTCGTCCTCGGCACGGATGCGCTGCTCGCTGCCGCGCCGTACACCGCCGTTCAACTCGCGCATGCGTGCCTGCAGGCGGGCTACGCGAGCGTCGTTCCAGCGAGTTGGGGTGACGAGCTCGTCGCCGCCGCGGTCCTCCGGCGTTTGCCGAGCTTCGGCCACGGACCGGCGATTCAGTGCAGCTGTCCGATCGTCGCGCACCGTTTGCTCACGACCGGCGGCGATCTTCGACCCGTCATGTTGCCGCTCGTCTCGCCGCCGGTGGCGCTCGCGCGATATCTCCGCGCCGTATCGCATCCGACTCGCGTGCGCATCACGTACGTCGGCGGCTGCCCCGGCGCCACCGACGAATCGATCGACATTCGTATGTCTCCGGAGACGCTGATCGGAATGCTCGCCGAGCGTCAGATCGTGCTCGACGACCAGCCGCGCGTTTTCGAGTCGATCATTCCGCCTGATCGACGACGCTACTTCTCTCAACCGGGCGGCGTGCCGTCGGCCGAACGTCTGTGGACCGATCTCGTTTCGCGCGCGCTCGTCGACGTCGAGTCGGACGATTTCGTGAGCGAGATCGCGCAGCATCTTCTCGCCGGCGAACAGGTGTTGATGGACGTGGCGCCGCGTCTCGGCTGCTTGTGCAGCGGTGCCGTGTCGGGAACACCGGCGCGAGAAGCGCGCGTGGCTGTCGTGACACTGGAGCCGCCGCGGTCGACGGCGCCGGTCGTCGAAGAGCAAACGCCGCTCGATCTCGATCTTCCGATTCCCGCCGTACCGCGCACGCCGGTCGACGTCGTGCTGGGAAAGAGAACGCCTTCGTCACCGCTCGCACTCCCGACGGCGGGAACTCCGCCGAGGGGACACCGATCCACGCCGACGGTAACCGAACCGCGCACGCCGCGTCCGCCGTCTGCTCCTCCTCCTCGACCCATCAGCGGAAGTGTGCCGACCGCGCGACACGGGGATGGAAAGGCGCTACCGCGAGCCTACGTCGCGCGTCGCCGTCAGTCAGCGCCCAAGGGAAATCCTGTTGTTCCCCCCGCCTCGAGCACGGCGAACGAGACGACACGAGACGCTTCGAGCTACGTCACACCGGATTCGTCGAGCGGAGTGCCGAATGTCGCGCCGGCCGATGTGGCCGCCGAATCGCCGTCGACGGTGTCCTCGTCCAATGGAACGGCGCCACCCTCTGTCGAGACGGAACAGCAGTCGTCGTCGACTCCGGTCGAGGCGTCGGCCTCCGCAGCGCGCGAGGCCGTGCAGCCTGTGGAAGCTCACGTCGAGAATGGAGAGGGGGCGCTGCCCGCAGACGAGTCTGGGCAGCCGCCAGCGATCGTGGACATCGACCAGCTTCATCTCGACGGAATGTCGCCGCCGGTCTCGGAACGCCTTCCGATTTTTACTCCCACGCCCGCCTCGACTCCTATCGCGCAACCGACCGCGCCGCGGAGCGAGTCTGTCGACGCCGCTCCGCGATCGCGTGGTCAGTCACGAACGGTGGTGTACATACTCGTCGCGGCGGTGGCGTTGCTGCTCGTCGCCGGCGCCGCTTATTTCGCGGGGCGGTCGGCGCAGACTCCCAGTGCGCCGACCGGACAGCTCCCGTGAGGCGCTAGGCTCCTCAACGGCTTCGCAGCGCGTCTCTCGCTTCAGCCACCGCCTGCGCCGCGCGCTCGAAGCGCGCCATCAGATCGTCCATTTCGGCTTTCGTGAGCCGCTCATCGTTCGCGCGGAGTGCCTCGTTCACCGACGGTAGCGGCATGTTCGCGTAGCCGTTGTTTTCATCCGCCACGTAAATGAGGCTGCGGAACCAGGGGCGAGTACGGAGTCCTTCGGGTCGCGTCAGCGCGCGTTCAACGCGCATCAACGCCTGATTCGCATGCTCGATCGCGGCCCGACTGGGCGCTCCGGCGAGCGTCGAGTCTCGCACCGATGCAAACGAGCTCGCCTCGCGCTCGAGATGGTCGATCGCGCCGCGAAGCCCGGTCGTTGAAGCATTCCAGTGACGGTCGGCGACTGTCTTGTCAATCGGCGGCAGGTAGCGCCGCATGGTTTTCGCGAACTCCACGTAGTCGTACGGAAGCACGTCGGCGTTGGCGATGCGGAGTACCATCGCCGCCGCGATCCGGCCCGCGGCGGCGTGATAGAGAAATCCGGGATCGCCGAACTTCGTCATCCACGCGTAGTCGTCGTACTGCGAGTGGTACACGCCGCCCTGCCCGCCGAATCCCCACTCGGCGATCGGAATTCCGAGGTGATTGTAGAAGCCCGCGAAGTCCGATCCGCCGCCAGGATCGCCCATCGCCGGTTCGGCCGTGTCGGGAATCGCCGCTGCTCGACGCCACTCGGCGTAGACGCTTCCCTTCCCGTTGGGGTCCGGCACACTCCGCGCGACGTCGCGCAGCATCGGCCGAAGCGCGGGCGATCCGCCACCGCCGAATCGCGGCCCCTGCGCGGCGACGTCTTGATTGAAGTACGCCACCGCCTCGCGTGAGAGACGTAGCGAGTCATCTTCGACGAATTCCGTCGAACCGATCAATCCCCACTCTTCGGCGTCCCAAGTCGCGAACACGATGGTCCGTTTCGGGCGCATGCCGGCCTTTACCTCCTCGGCCACCGCGTGAGCAGCTTCGAGCACGCTCACCGTCCCGCTGACGTTGTCCGCGGTTCCGGGCCCCCACGCGTCGCGGTGCCCGCCGATGATCACGAGCTCGTTGGGGAACTCGCTGCCGCGAATGATTCCAAACGTATCGAAAATCGGTTTCATCGGCTTGCTCGCGCGATCGTCGCTGACGGCGACACGCGCGCGAACGGGGCCGGGGCCCACGTGATAGTGAAACGCCAGGCCGCCTTGCCATCCGCGGGCCACACCTGGACCCCTGAGGTATTTCAGCAACTCGCCGGCGTTTCCGTACCCGATCGGCACAACCGGGATGTGCGAGATCTCCATCTTGTCGGGCGTGAGACGCGGAACACCGGCGGTGCTTCCGTACCCAGGCGTCGAGGGATCGCCGTCTGGATTCAGGATGCTCCCGCGTTGGACGCCGTTGCTGTTTCGCATCGGGCCGTCGGGATACACGTCGCCGGCGACGAAACCGTCATCTTGCGGGTCGCTGTAGATGAGCAGCGCGACCGCGCCGTGCTTTTCCGCCTCGCGCGCCTTGATGCCCCGGAATGAACGGCCGTATCGGGCGATCGCGATTTTTCCCTTCAGCGAAACGCCCATCGAATCGAGCTGCGCGTAGTCCTCGATGAGACCGTAGTTGACGTAGACGACGTCGGCCGTCGCGTCGCCCTGCCCGCTGTAGCCGTTGACCGTCGGATATTGCGGGAGTGCGGATGTCGGATCGCCTTTGACCGGTGGCTCGGCCAGCGAGAACGACTTGGGATCCGGCGACACGCGCGCGACATGCACCGACGTCGGCTGAGGCATCCAGATGTCGTAGGATCGAACCTCGGTGTCGAGCCCCCACGACTTCATCTGTGCGATGACGTAGTCTCGCGTGCGTGCCTGCGCCGGCGTGCCGGCGACGTGCGTCTCCTTCGATAGCTCCTTGGAGTTCGCGGCGGCGGTGGTCGGCGAGGGGCGTTTGATCGCGCTCGCTTCCAGATCGCGTTCGCGCGCCGATCCCGACGGCGTATAACCGACGAGCGGTTGTTGTGCGCCCAAAGACAACGCGGGGAACACGATGAACAGCGCGATGGATTTTTTCACGTTGGCGGCTACAGAGAAGTTGTGGTGTGGACGATCAGGATCTCAGCGCGTCCGATGACCATGCGAGTCACTCGTACTGATCCAGCGCCGCGCGTACCGCGCGCTTGAAGCGCTCGTCGCGGCCCGGCGCGTCGCCGACCGTCGCGGCAATGGCGCCGAATTGCTTCAACATTTCACTTTGTACGAACGCGCTCGTGTCCCGCACGCCCAAGCCTTCGAGCGCGCGCTCCGCCAGATTGCGTAGCATCGTCCGCGTATCGGCGTCGAGAGACTCGAGAGAGGGAGGCGCCGGCGGAGCCGGCGTCGCCACTCCGCGGCCGCGGTTTCGTCGCGGCGATTCCCAGAGCGACGACACCGGCGCCAGTTCGACGACGAACGACCCCGCACTGTGTTCGCGGTGCGTCGTGATGACCCCGCGGCGTCGAAGCGTGTACAGCAGTCGTTCGACCGCGGCGCGAACCGGCGAGGAACCGTCCTCACTCTTATTCCCTCGGCCGGTGATGATCAGGACCTCGTCTGACCGATCGACCTGCTGTTGGCGAAGCCAGGCCTCGACTCGCGTCGTCGCCGTATCGACGGTCGGCAACGATTCGCGGAGGTTGAGCGTGCGCTGCTCTCCAAATCGCGCTTCATCGAACGCGCGGTGTAGTTCGGACAACCCGAGGCGCGGGCGGCGGCGCGAGCGCTTCATGCCCAACAAATGTACCGGATGCCACGCCGCCCGGTCAGGCGACTTGGCGACGTCCGTCGTGGCGGGGCGCGATCACTACGCCCGATCCCGCTGGCCCGAATCCGTCGCCGAGCGAGCGTCCGTGCGCGGCCATGGGCGCGTCGACTTGCAGATTCTTGGCGAAACAGAATTCGTCGCACGCGAAGCGGCGCGCGCACGCCAGGCAGTCGCGGCGAATCTTTTCCGGGTACCGCGCGCGATCGACGCGCTGGTACCCGATGGCCGAAAAGAATGCGGGCTGCAACGTCAGCGCGAACACGTCGAACGTCCCGCGCTTGATCGCCAGCGCCTCGACGGCGGCCACGATCGCCCGGCCGACGCCCTGCCCATGCACGTCGCGCGACACGGCGATCGCGGCGACTTCCGCGACCGACGCCGAATACTCCTTGAGCGCGCCGCACGCGATGACGCGGCCCCACGGGTCGACGCCGACGACGTAGTCGTCGATCGCCAGCTCCACCATCTCCGGGGTGCGACGCAGCATGAGCGCCTCGTCGGCGAACGCGGCGATCAGCCGGACGATCGGCTCGACGTCCTCGACGCGCGCGCGGCGGACGACGACTCCCGACTGTTTCACAGGATCTCTTCGAGAATCCGCAGGCCGTCGCTCAGATCGTCGCGTGTGGCGACGAGCGGCGGGAGAAGGCGGATCGTGTATTCGCCGGCTGTGCACGTGAGCAGCCCGGCCTCGAATGCCTGGTTGACGACATGCGACGCCGTCCCCATCACGTCGAACCCCCACATGAAGCCGAGGCCGCGCACCGCACGGATTCGCCCGCTCCGTCGCGCGACGTCGTTGAGCTGCTTGCCGAACCACGCGCCCGTTTGCGCGACGCGGTCGAGAAACGCCGGGTCGGAGATCCGCTCGATGACGTGATTGGCGACGCTCGCCACGAAGGGCCCGCCGCCGAACGTCGTGCCGTGATCGCCCGGCTTGATCGTCGACGCGACGTTCTCCGTCATCAACACGGCGCCCATGGGCAATCCGCCGGCGATCGGCTTCGCGAGCGTCAAAAGATCCGGCTCGACGCCGAGTTGCTCGTAAGCGAAGAGTGTCCCCGTCCGGCCGAGACCGCACTGGATTTCGTCGAAGATCAAAAGGACGTCGCGCTCACGGGTGAGCGCGCGCACCTCGCGCACGAAGCCCGCGTCGAGCACGCGCACGCCGCCCTCGCCCTGGATGGGCTCGAGGATCACCGCCGCGGTGGTTTCCGAATCGATCGCGACGCGAAGATCCTCGATGTCGCGCTCGACAATCGAGATCCCGGGGGCGAGTGGTCGGAACGGATGCCGGTATCCCGGGCGGTCCGTCGCCGCGAGCGTGCCGAACAGCCGCCCGTGAAAGCTCCCGCGAAGCGCCACGATCTCGTGTTTCGCCTCTCCCCTACCCCGCGCCCAGCGCCGCGCGAACTTGAACGCGCCTTCGTTCGCCTCCGCGCCTGAGTTGCACAAGAACACCTTGGACGCGAACGACTTCTCGACCAGCGTCGCGGCCAGCCGCTCGCCCGGCGCCGTGGAATACAGGTTCGAGACGTGAATCAGGCCGTTTGCCGCGTCGTGCATCGCCTGTTTCAGCGCGGTGTCGCCATAGCCGAACGCGTTGACGGCGATGCCGCTCACGAAGTCGAGATATCGTTTTCCGTCGGCGTCGATGAGATAGACGCCTTCACCGTCCACAAACTGCGCGGGCGCACGCTTGTAGGTGCCGAGCAGCGCGCTGGTGGTCGGTTCAATCGAAATCGTCACGAGAGTTCTCCAAATCGGCGCAACAGGGTTCCACGGTCCGGATCGTCGATGGCGACGAGATCGGAAATCCGCACTTGGGGGACGCCGCCGGCCAGCGCGCTGAGCGCCGCCTCCAGCTTGGCCTGCATGCCGCCGGCGGCCACGCCGTCGGCGATGAGCGCGCGGGCGGCGCCGGGCGTCAGCGACGCAATGACTCCGCCGTCGCGCATCACGCCCGGCACGTCCGCGACGAGCAGCAACTCGGCGGCGCCGAGCGCCGCCGCGATCGCGGCCGCCGCATCATCGCCGTTCACGTTGAGCGCGGCGCCGAGCGTGCCGCTCGCGTCGCGGCTCACCGGCGAGATGACGGGCATGTAGCCGCCGGACAACAGATGCTTGAGGAACGCGACGTTCACCGTTCTCGGTACGCCGACGTGTCCAAGGCGCTGCGCATCCATTGGAGCGGCGGCGATCAAGCCCGCGTCTTCTCCGGAAAGGCCGACCGCCTCGATCCCGCATTCGACGAGCCCGGCGACGAGCCGCTTGTTTGCGCTTCCGGACAACGCCATGCGCACCAGCTCGATGTCCTGTGCGGTCGTCACCCGACGACCTTCGACGAACGTTGAGGCGCTCCCGAGTGCCGACTGGAGCGCCGACACCTCGTCGCCGCCGCCGTGCACGAGCACGACGCTCCCCGCGTCGCGGCTCCAGCACGACGCGACGATGCCGGGCAAACGCGGGTCCGATTGCGGCCGTCCGCCGACCTTCACGACGCGCGTCACGCCGGCAACCCGGCGGTCTCGTCAAGACCGAGCATGAGGTTGGCGTTTTGCACCGCCTGTCCCGCGGCGCCCTTCATCAGATTGTCGATCGCGGATGTGACCAGCAGCATCGGCGCGCGCGTGTTCGCGACCGGCGTCGCCGAGATGCGAACCACGTTGCGATGAGCCACCTCGCGCAGCGACGGCGGTGTCGGGGCGATCTCGATGAAGGGCTCGCCGGCGTAGACGTCGCGCCACGGTGACAGCGGGTCGTCCAGTTTTCGCGAAAGCGGAACCGTGATGGTCGACAGAATTCCCCGCGCCACCGGCAGCAGGTGCGGCGTGAAGACCAGTTCCGCGTTCGTCTGCCACGACTCGAGCGTCGCTCGCATCTCTTTCGTATGCCGGTGCTCGTTGCCGACACCGTACGCCCGATAGTCCTCGGAGATCTCGGCGAAGAGCAGTTCGCGCTTCGGGGAATTCCCCGCCCCGGTCACGCCGCTCGCCGAGTTGGCGACGAGCGTCGCTCCGTCGGCGACGAGATTGCGGGCGAACAATGGCGCGAGCGCGATGAGAATCGACGTCGGATAACACCCCGGGTTCGCGACGACTTCCGCCCCCGCGACCAACGATCGAGTCAGCTCCGTGAGACCATAGACGATTCCTTCGCACCCGTTGCCAGGACGAAGGTCAGCCGATAGATCAACGGCACGCGCGCCCGCGCTACGGACGCGTTCCACCCATTCCTTCGAGGCGCCATGCGGCAGCGCGCTGAACACGAGCTCCGCATCGCCGAGCCGGGCATCCTCGCTACTTACGTAGGTCAACTCGCGGCCGCGAATGCGCACGGTCGCACCGCGCTGCTCATTCGCCGTGGCGAACGCCAGCTCGAGACGGGGATGTCCCTCAATCAGTGCACAGAGCTCGCGCCCAGCGTATCCGCTGGCGCCGAGCACACCAACTGGAATCTTGTCCACGCATAATGCATAATAATGCACACGCCACCAGTCAACTCGCCGATCCGACTTTCGGAGTGCGATCCCGTGGCTTCAGCGTTGTGTCGGCACCTTTGGGATGACTAAGAAGCAAGACCGGCAGGGCACTGTCCTGCGCCTCATTGGTAGCCATCGGATCGCCAATCAGGAGGATCTGAGACGACTACTTTCGGCAGAAGGATGGAGCGTCACACAGGCGACACTATCGCGAGACTTGCGTGATCTTGGTGTCGTCCGCGCACCCGGGGACGACGGCGCAAGGTACATGCTGCCGGAAATGGTCGCCGACGAGGCTAAACCATCCCTCGATGGGCTCTTACCGCAGCTCTTCTCAAGGATCGACGGAGTCGGCGAGCTGATCGTCCTCCACACTCTCGCGGGAGGCGCCCAGCCGATCTCTGAGGCCGTCGACGCCCAGGGTTGGCCCGAGATCATCGGCACCCTCGCCGGGGAGAACACGATTCTCATCGTCTGCCGCTCCGCCCAGGCCCGGGAGACCCTCACCAAGCGGCTGGTGTCGTTGGCTGGCCGAAAATAGGGTCGGCCGGCCGCAGCTGAGCATTGACCTGACGGTCGCCCATGAATTAATATTCTGTTTGAATGCATAACATTGCACAGACAGGAGCGGCGTCAATGCCCAGAACAATTGTCCTCGCGTACTCCGGCGGCCTCGATACTTCGATCATTGTCCCGTGGCTCAAGGAGCATTACGCCGGAGCCAAAGTCATCTGCGTTGCCGCCGACATCGGGCAGGGCAGCGACGAGCTTGGCGGAGTGCGCGCCAAGGCGCTCGCGTCGGGCGCCGACGCCTGCTACGTCGAAGACCTCCGCGAGGAGTTCGTCGAATCGTTCATTTTTCCGACCCTTCGCGCGGGCGCGATCTATAATCGTAAATACCTCCTCGGCACGTCGATGGCGCGGCCGCTGATCGCGCGCCGACAAGTCGAAGTCGCGCGGCGTGTCGGGGCCGACGCGCTCGCCCACGGCTGCACAGGCAAGGGAAATGACCAGGTTCGCTTCGAGCTGACGTACGCGGCCTTCGCGCCCGATCTCCCCGTCATCGCGCCGTGGCGCGAGTGGAACATCCGGAGCCGCGAGGACGCGATCGCGTACGCCGAGCTGCACGGCATTCCCGTCGCGGCCACGCGGCAGAAGATCTATTCGCGCGACGCGAACCTCTGGCACTTGTCGCACGAAGGCGGCGTGCTCGAGGATCCGAACGCTGCGCCGCCCGACGATCTCCTCATGCTGACCCAGACGGTCACCAACGCTCCGGACACGCCGGAGACGGTGACGATCGGGTTCGAATGCGGCACTCCCGTCTCCATCAACGGCGTTCGTTTCGGCCCTGTCGATCTCATTGCCGAACTGAACGCCGTCGGCGGCAAGCATGGGTGCGGCGTCGTCGACCTCGTCGAGGATCGGCTCGTCGGCATGAAATCTCGCGGCGTGTACGAGACGCCGGGCGGATCGCTGTTGTACACGGCGCACTCCGAGCTCGAGCAGCTCGTGCTCGATCGGCGTACGCTCGCCGCGAAGGATCTCATCGCGCCGCGCTACGCTGATCTCGTGTACGAGGGCCGATGGTGGACCACGGAGCGTGAGGCCTATGACGCGTTCGTCGGCGTCACGCAGGAGCGTGTCACGGGTTCGGTGACGCTGCGGCTTTACAAGGGCTCGACGGCCGTCGTCGGCCGCGAGAGCGAGCACGCGCTGTATGACGAGCGCTTCGTCACGTTCGGCGAGGACGACGTCTACCAGCAGAGCGACGCGGCCGGATTCATTCGGCTGTTCGCGCTGCCGGCTCGCGTTCGAGCAATCAAGGACCAGGAGATGGCGTCGACCGCGACGCCGTCCCCGATCGATACGCCGGCCGAGCCGGCGCTGCAGATCGCGTGACGACCGCGTCGACCGTGGTGCCGGGACCCGCGCACAAACTCTGGGGCGGACGCTTTTCGGCGGACGTCGCCAGCGAGTTTGACGCGCTGAATTCATCGATCGGCGTCGACTTTCGCCTCTGGCCGCATGACGTGCGGTTGTCGAAGGCCTGGGCCGTCGCGCTGTATCACGCGGGTGTCCTGACGCTCGACGAGAGCAATGAGATCGAGCACGGTCTCGACCGGGTCGCCGCGCGATTGCAGGGCGGGGAAGCGCCGGCGCCGAGCGACGAAGACGTACACACGTTGATCGACCGGCTGCTTCACGAAGAAATCGGGGAGCCCGCGTCGAAGCTGCACACCGGACGAAGCCGGAACGATCAGGTCGCGACGGCGACGCGTCTGTGGGCGATGGAGGCGGCGAAGGCGCTCGACGCCGCGCTCAAGCGCCTTCAGCAAACGATGATCGATCAGGCACACGGCCTGGAAACCGCGCTCATGCCGTCGTACACGCACATGCAGCGCGCGATTCCGGTCTCGGCGGCGCACTGGCTGTTGTCGCATTTCTGGCCGCTGCACCGCGATCGCGCCCGTGTGCGTTCGGCGTCGCGAGCGTCCGCCGTGCTGCCGCTCGGCTCCGGTGCAGCGGCGGGGTCGGCCTACCCGGTATCGCGCGTGCTGCTCAAGCAGAGCCTTGGCTTCAGCGCGATCTCGCAGAACTCGATCGACGCGGTGAGCGATCGTGATTTCGTCGCCGAGTTGTTGTTCGCCGCGACGATGATCGGGACGCATCTGTCCCGGCTCGCCGAGGATCTCATCATCTATGGATCGAGCGAATTCGGATTCGTGCAGTTCGGTGATCGCTTCACGTCCGGGTCGAGCATGATGCCGCAGAAGCGCAACCCGGACGCGCTCGAGTTGGCGCGCGGCACGGCGGCGCGCGTGCTCGGCGATCTCACCACGCTCGTCGCGACGCTCAAAGGATTGCCGAGCAGCTACAACAAGGATTTGCAGGACGACAAGCGCGTGCTGTTCGATGCCGTCGACACATTGTTGCTCGTGCTGCCCGCGGTTGCCGGCGCGCTCGAAGAGTGCGAGTTCAACACGCAGCGGATGCGCGGCGCGCTCTCGACGGCGATGATGGCGACGGATCTCGCGGATTATTTGGTGCGGAAAGGCGTGACGTTCCGCGACGCACATCGGGCCGTCGGACGGCTGATTCGCCGTTGCGAAGACGAGCGCTGCGGACTGGACGAGTTGCCGCTCGCCGCGTTCGCTGAAGCCCACACGTCGTTCGACGGCGATGTGTTCGAGGCGCTGTCGCCGACGCGATCCGTCGAGTGGCGCGAGGTGGATGGCGGTACGGGTCCAGCTGCCGTCCGCGCCCAGCTGGAGGCGGCGCAGCGGTCGCTGTAGATAGCGTGGGCGAACGAACAGAACGCGACGGCCATCCAGGAGATTGCCGTCGCGTTCGAATTTATATATACTCCGATTCGAGTGGAGTATCTGGCAATGTGGGCGCTAAAGCTACTCTTGTTGGAGCAACAATCTGTCAAGAGTCTATCATCTTGAAATAGCCAGACATGTAGCTGGTGTCGAGCAGCGCTGGGTCGAGAATCTGCTCACCAGATTCGAGCTCCCTGGTGTCGAGTCGGTCGGACAGGGTACCGCTCGCCGCATATCCCACTTGGGGATCTACCACGTGGCGCTCGTGGCTCGACTGGTACGCAGCGTGGGAATCCCGCTCGAACCGGCGTCGGCGCTCGCGATCCGCTTGTTGGCCGCCGACGATGGCCAGCCAATCGCCCTTCTCGGTGAGCTCGAGCTACGATTCGATCGCGCCGGCTTCGTGGCATCTATCGACTCGCTGATTGCCGATGCGGCCGAGGCAACGGTCCCTCCTCGGCGCGGTCGGCCGCCGGCGGGCCGTTGAGGAAACTCCGTGTGAGCGCGCTCACGGGCGTCCGACAAAAAACGGCGGGGCGCTTCTCAACCGAGAGGCGCCCCGCCGTCGTCTGTTTCGATTTTTCTAACGAGCCACGATCTTGCTGACATTCTCCGCGGCCGGTCCTTTCTGGCCTTGGACGAGGTCGAACTCAACGGGTTCACCCTCTGCCAACGTCTTGAACCCGTTCCCCTGGATGGAGCTGTAGTGGACGAAGCAGTCCTTGTCTCCGCCGTCTGGCGTGATGAACCCAAACCCCTTGGCGTCGTTGAACCACTTCACCTTTCCCGTCGTGCGCATGTTCTACTCCCTGAGGTCCGTCCGCTACAACACCGTGTTGCGCGGGTGGTAAAACCCGATCCCGTCATCCGACACCCGCGGACGCCCCGGTTTCAGGCGACGGCCAAAGTAGTAGTACCAGAAACCGCGGTCAAGCAGCACCCGCGAACCGTCGGTCTCCGGCCCCTGGCCGCGGCGTATCTTTCGGCGTCGTAAATCGAGACCGATACCTTGGCACCCTCTCCTTCCCAGTCGAATCGGCGACCGACCGTCAGCACGTGGATCGACGGCGTGCAGGTCGGATCCGCCGCGCCCGTGGTCGTGCAGTCGATGACGAACACCGATACCGCCGACGCCGCGCAAACGGCGGAGCAGGTGATTGCCCTCGCGCGGGCCGGTTCGCAGCTGGTCCGGGTGACGGTGAACAACGAGCCGGCGGCGGCGGCGGTCCCCGAGCTTGCTCAGCGCGTGGCCGACGCGGGCGTCGTCGTGCCTATCGTCGGGGATTTTCACTACAACGGGCATCTGCTGCTCGCGAAGTACCCCGCCTGCGCGGCGGTACTCGCCAAGTATCGCATCAACCCCGGCAATGTCGGCGGGAAACGACGCGACGAGAATTTTCGCACGATCGTTCAGATCGCGGTCGACAACGCCAGGCCCGTTCGAATCGGCGTCAACTGGGGATCGCTGGATCAGGATCTGTTGACGACGATGATGGACGAAAACGCGCGCGCTCAATCGCCTCGCGACGCGCGCGACGTCTACATCGACGCCATGCTGGCGAGCGCACTGCGCTCGGCGGAGTTGGCGGAGCAAGTCGGATTGGGGCACGACCGCATCATCATTTCCGCAAAGGTTTCAGGGGTGCAGGACCTCGTCGAGGTGTATCGGCGCCTTGCCGGGCGCTGCGACTATCCGCTGCACCTCGGGCTTACCGAAGCCGGAATGGGCACCAAGGGGGTCGTCGCCAGCACGGCAGGGCTTTCGATCCTTCTCGCCGAGGGAATCGGCGACACCATTCGCGTTTCGCTGACGCCACGGCCCAACGGCGACCGCACCGAGGAAGTCCTCGTGGCGCAGCAAATCCTGCAGTCGCTCGGCCTGCGAAGCTTCGCGCCACAGGTAACGGCGTGTCCGGGCTGTGGGCGTACCACGTCGACGTTCTTTCAACACATGGCCGAAGACATTCAGACCTACATCCGCGAGCAGATGCCGGTCTGGCGCGAGCGGCACGCGGGCGTCGAGGAGCTGCGGGTCGCCGTGATGGGCTGCGTCGTCAACGGACCGGGCGAGTCCAAGCACGCGAACATCGGCATCTCACTCCCCGGAACCTTCGAGGAACCGAAAGCCCCCGTCTACGTCGACGGGCAGCTCTTCACGACGCTCAAAGGCGACGGGATCGTTCAGGATTTTCTAAAGATTCTCGAGGACTACGTCGCGGCGCGCTATCGCGAACCGGCCACGGCCACACGATGAGCCGTCAAAAGCCGACCGGCTGATCTCGCGAAGCCGATTCGAGCGCGACCACGACATCCTCGAGCTCGGTCATGATTTCGCCGCGGAAACCCAATTCGCGGAGCCGATCGACCGTGCGGCGATAGCCGCGAACCGTTTCCTGCGGGCCACCCGAAAAACGCGTCCAAACGGTGCCGGGATCGATCGTGCGGCGAAGGTCGGCCAGCAAAGTGCCCGCCTCGTGCAAGACGTGCGCAGCGGAGATCCAGCGCGCCGCCTCGCTCGCGTCGGCCAATCGCGCGAGCGCGTCGTCGCGACGCTCGTCCGGCGAAAGCTCGACCCCGTCGTCGTCGATGCGTCGCTCGACGACCGCAAGGTCGAGTTCGAGCGCCGGCCGCCCGAACTTGGCGGCCACGCGTTGATCGAGCATTTCTCGCGAGTTGCCCTGACGGACGGAATCTTCGACGACCTGAAAGAGAATTCCGGCGACGACCGAGACGTCGTCTCGCTCGTATCGCGTCAGAATGATCGCGACGTTCGCCGGATGTGTCCCATAGGGGGCGCGCGTCCCTTTGCGCACCTGCTGATCGTGATGTTTGGCCGCGAACGCCAAGGCGTGGTTCACACGATCGGAATAACCCGGACTGGTCATGGCCAAGATCAGCCTACACGTCGGCTATGGGGGCGTCAACCGCGACCTTCGCCGGCGAACCAGCGAACGATGCGCTCGAGGCCGTCCGCGTCGGACTGGTCGAATGTCGCGCGACGTTCAGAATCGATGTCCAACACCGCGATGAGCGATCCGGCCCGGTCGAACACGGGGACGACAATCTCCGACTTGGATCGCGCATCGCACGTGATGTGTCCGGGAAATCGTGACACGTCCGGAACGATCACCGTCCGCCGCTCCGCGGCCGACGTGCCGCAGACGCCCCGACCGAAGGCGATCTCGAGGCAACCGAGCGTGCCCTGATAGGGTCCGACCCGCAGCAACTCGGGACCGACGACTCGATAGAAGCCCGTCCAAAGATGCCCGAACGAGAAGTGGAGCAGGGAAGCCAGCGTCGCCATCCCGGTGATGTCGTCGTCCAGACCGGCAAGCACGCCGAGCATCTGGGAGTGGAGGAGCGCGTACGCGCGGTCACGCGGCTCGTGCCGCAGATCCATCACCCCTTCAATCATCGAAGCTCATCTCGAGACGGCGGAAACGAGTTGAAGGTCGATCACCAGCAGCGCAGCGCCTTGCACCGCCAGACCTGCCCCGGCGCCCATTCCCGCCATATTGCGGCCGAACCAGCGGGACGACGCAGCCAGTACCGCTCCCATCCCGATGACGCCGACGTCGAACCCGACACGCATCCATGTTGCACGCTCGAGTCGAGTCGCGCCGGCCAGATCGCGTAGGTGCAACCCGTGCCACGCCATCGCGCCGACGAGACCCAGCACGAACCCCCACCCGCCTAGTTGCACCGCGAAGTGCTTGAGCACCGGAGACTTTATGTGTCGCGCGGCCAGTACCACGGCGATTGCGGTCGCCGCGATGATGGATAGGGCTGCCCACGCGAGCAGTCGCGCGACGTACTGGCGTTCGGCGCTCAAGACGGTATCGGCCCACACGGAGGGGATGCTAGCCGCGACGAGCACCGCCAGGAAGCCATCGCAACGGATCGACTCACCGGCCGCGCGTCAGCGTCTGCATCTCCGCCGTTTGCAGCGGTCGAGGACTCGTTTCGACCCGCTCCGCGCTCAACGTCGGAGGCGGAACCGAGTCCCAGAGAACGACGCCGATCGGTGTGCCGCCTCCGTTTCGAACTCCGTCCAGCGCCGCGCGCAGATCGGCGAGTCGTGTGTGTCCCACGCGCGCGCACACGATGACGTCGGGAACGGGAAGCGCTCCTCCCAGGCCCGCTGTCACATGTTCGAGGCTTGCGACGACGACGATCGCCTCGTAGTGACGCGCCAGGCGCATCGCCTCCTGGCGAAACAGGGCGACGAGCGCCGTTGGATCGAGCGGCGTCGGCGAGATACCGCTCGGAATGACGTCGATCGTGCGACTCCGTCCGGCCATGGTCTGTGTCGTCACCTCCGCCCAGTCGATGTGCGAGCGAAGGATGTCCGCGATTCCCGGCTCGGCGTGGCAACGCAGAGCGGCCGCCACCGGCAACACGGTCGCGTCAGTATCGATCAGAATCGTGCTGCGGGCCTCATCGGCCGCGATCGCGGCGACGTTCATGGCGACGACCGCGGCAATTCCTGTGTCCGCACCCGTGATCGCCAGCGACAGCCGCGTCGCCCCCGCGCGCACGACGTGCAGATACGTCAACTGGTAGCTCGGTGCTCTTGGGTCGAAGTACGGCGGCGCCATTCGGTCCGCGAGACGCCGGTCGCGGTTCGGGTCGCGCTGTCTCCGGGCCGCGGTCGCGAGGACTCTGACACCGGTGGCTCGCTCGACCTCGTGGTCGTCACTGATGCGCGGGTTCCGCATCTCGCCGAAGAAAGCCGCGCCAAATCCGAGTACGATCCCGATGACGAGCGCGGCGCCGAGGAGCGCCACGGGCGGCGCGCTCACCTGGGCGGCAGCGCGCGAACGGGCGGCATCCCGGTCGTAGTCGTCGGCGCGTCGTCGCGCGTTCACGAGCGCCGTCTCCGCGTCGACGACCATCGATTGCGCCGAATCGCGCTCGCCGACCCAGCCCACGGTGTCCGTCGTCGGAGCGGTGGCCGTCAGCTGTTCTTCGCTGGCAACGCCGAGCCCCGCCGTCAATTGTCGAAGCGAATCTCTCGTAGCGCGGCCGATCGCCTCGATCGACTGTCCGACGCCCGTCGCCCGCGCCGCGAGCGCGGCCGCTTGCGCGTCTCCGCCTCCCGGCAATCCGAATGCATCCCGTTCTCGCTCGATCTCGTTGAGCGAATCGAGGAGCGCTTTTACTCGCTGCTGACGAGCGAGAGGTGGAGACTGCGCCAGGGCCCGGTACGCGGCGATCACTGGCGCGGTCTCGATCCTGGTGAGCAACGCATCAAGATTCCCTGCCGCCGCGGCCAAAGAGTCCCTCGCGACGAGATTGGCCGGATTGAGCGCGGGAAGCCCGCGTGGCTGCGATACGGCCGCAGAGCGGGCCTGGGCTAGCGCCGACTCGACTGACGCGAGGCGCCCACGAGCGTGTGTCACTGCGGAAGCGTACAGCGCGGTATCCGGCCGCGGCGCGCGCGCGGTCAGCGGTGTCGTCGACCGCCGCGACTGAAACGGCGTGATCACGAGGGACACCAAGACCGCCACGAATGTGCTGATGGCGACCGCGCCGATGAACACCGGACGGTTCACCGCGTTGCGTGCGCGCGCTGTGAGCCACGCCTGGCGCGAAATGCTCCGATGCTGGGACGTCGAGAATTCGGCGGTCGACTGCATCATGTATCGAAGTCTGTCATGTCCCTTGGGCCGGTGCTACCGAGCCTGCTAGACGGCAAAAAAACGCGGGGCCAGAAGGCCCCGCGCTCTGACTGTGCTCGACCGCCTGGCGTTACTGAACGGTGATCGTGCCCTTCATGTTCATGGCGATGTGTGGCGTGCAGTGGAACTCGTACTTTCCGGGCTTTACGCCGCCGAACGAGACAATGTAGTCCTCGTTCGGGTTCATCAACGTCGGGCCGTGCAGCTCGCCGACTTTGCCGTCCATGTTCGCGTCGAGCTGGGCCTTGGAGTCGGCCGGCGTCGTGGCGGGGTCGAACTGAACGTCGTGCGGTCCCCCGGCGACCATGACGAACTTGACCGCATCGCCGCTCTTGATCGTGAGATCCGCGGGCTCGAAACGATAGCCTTTGTCATCGCCAATCATCTTGACTTCAACCGTCTTGCCCGTCGGAGCAATCTTGGCCAGTGCGCCAGCCGCCGGCGCCGGATTGGCCGGTGGGGTGGCGGCCGAGGCCGGGGCGCTTGTCGTATCCTTGGGCTTGTTCTCGCCGCCGCCGCAAGCGCCGACGAGAGCCGCGCTCGCGAGGAGCACCAATCCGCTGAACCGCATTGCTGGGAACCTCCGGGGTGCCTAGCTGATCGTGTTGTGGAGCACTTCGGTACGTTGGGAATGTGAATTTATTCACAAAGTCGGATCCGCGCAACGCAGTCGCGCTGGCTTCAAGTGCGCCTACGTTCTTGCCATGCTCGTCATCCCGAGATTCGAGATTCAGACTGGAGCGCTGACCCGTGGTTCGACGGCCGGTCAGCCAGCCTCGGACCACCCCGCGGCGACGGCTCGCGCCTGGGTCAGCGACGGGTACGGCCGACTACTGATGGTCGACAGAGATGCCATCGGCGGCCACCGCCCCAACTACGGCTTGGTCGAGAGTCTGGCGCGCGACGTCGGCGTCGAGGTCGACATCGCGGCCGCGGCCGATTCCACCGACCAGATCGAGGCGTGGCTCGACTCCGGCGCTTCGCGCGTCGTGCTCGGCGCGCGCGCGCTGTCTGAAAACGACTGGCTTCGTTCGACCGCCGAGGTGTTTCCGGCAGCCCTGATCGTTGAAACGAGCGTTCGCGAACGCCGCGTGACGACGCGTGGTTGGGTGAGAACGCTTTCGATCGATCTCCTGGACCTGGTCGAAGAGCTAGCCGGTTTGCCGATCGCGGCGCTGATCATCACCGCGCCGCCCGGAACGTCCTCGCCGGAGCTCGCGCTCCTCGAGGATGTGGCGGACGCGAGCTCCTTTCCGGTGCTGGTCGAGGACGCCCAGCCGACCGTGAGCGCGCTGCGCGCCTTCGAGCATCGCGGCGTCGCAGGTGTCGTCGTTCCAGCTGGCGCGTTGGCGACCGCACTCGATCCGCGCGCCGTCGCCAACGAATTCGTTCGCTGATCTAGAACTGCGCGAGCAGGTCGCGCGGCAGCGCATCGAGCTTGCCGAGATACACGAAGCGGAAGTCGTGCATGTAGGAATTGGCCACGCGGCGCACGTCCTCGGGCTGAACGCGTCGCAGATCGTCGACGAAATGGCTCGCCAGGCGGAAGTCGCCTTGGTAGATCTGCGCGCGTGCGAGGAACGTCGCTTGATCGCCGTTCGTCTCGTTGCGGAGGAAATACTCCGTGATGAACTGCTGCACGAGTCTCTCCAATCCGTCGCGATCGAGCAGCTCGCGCTGAAGGCGATCGATCTCCGAACGCATCAGCTTGAGCGTCGCTCTCGGATCGACGGTCGTGACGTAGACCCCTCCGCTCGATACGGCGCGCTCGAGAAAGGGCGCGTCGACCTCGTACGAAAGGTTGCGGCGCGATCGTATCTCGGTGAAAAAGCGTCCGGAGAGCACGGCGCACGCGATCCGCAGCGCCTGGTAGTCGAGATTCGTCGCGGCCGGCCCCGCGTAGTAGCCGAGCAAATAATTGGTCGGCAGCGGCATCGCGCGCGTCAACAGCGCGCGTCCGGTCGACCTCGACGCGCCGGGGGCGGTCCATGAATACGATCCGCGGGGCAAGCGTCCGAGCGTCCGACGCACGAGATCTTCGACGCGGGCACGCTCCACGTTGCCGACGACGACCACCAGCATCCGCGACGCCACCATCTGAGTTTCCTGATAGCGCCGGACCTGAGGCAGCGTGATCGACTGCAGCGAGGACTCCGTTCCGCTCGGGTCGAACCCGTACGGCTGGCCGATCCATTGGAGGCTGTCTGCCAGACGGGTGAGCAGAGGATCGGGCGCGCTCGATGCCTCGCGGACCGCGGTGAGCATTCGTTCCCGAACCAGCTCGACCTCGGAAGAATCGAGCGTGGGCTCCATCAAGCGGTTTGCCAGGACGTTCCAGGTCGAATCGAAAGTCGCGCGAATGCACGTCGTGCCGAAGACCGTCCAGTCCTCCGACGGCGCGATTCCGATGGTGCAGCCCGTCTTCACGAGCGCCTGACGGACTTTTTCGCCGGGATATCGTTTCGTGCCGCGCTCCGACGCACGCAACAGCATCACTTCGATGCCCTGACTGGCCGGCGAAAGCTGCTGCGTTCCGCCGAGCAGGTAGACGTTGGCCGTGATGACGTCGTTGGCGGTGTTCCGCCGGAGAATGACCTTCACCCCGTTGACGTCGAACGCCGTCGTCCCCGTGTCGGTCTGTGCGAGCGTGGGCACGACGGGCACGAGCCACGCGAGCGCAACGAAGACGACGAGCTTGACCAGACGCGCCATCACGGGCGAATCCTCGGCTCAGTCAAATCGGACGTCGTCAGTTTCAGCGCGCCACGCGCGCCCGGCGAAATCAGGACGCCGGTGACGTGCGGTTTGCCGACGATGTATTTCGCGGCGTACGCGGCGAGATCGGACGGGCGCTGTTTCGCCATGTTGTCCACGTAGCCGTAGAAGTAGTCGAGTCCCGTGACCGCCCACCAAAACCCGACCTGGTGCGCGAACCCGGATGCGCGCTCGAGATTGAGCTCCGTGTCGACGGTCCGTCGCTGCTTGACCGCTTCGAGCTGGTCCTTCGCGAAGTAGCTCGAGTCGCTCAGCTTCGATATTTCGTCGCGAAGCGCGGCGAGCGCTTCGCGCAGATGCTGCGGCGTCGTCTCGCCTTCGATCGTGATCGGGCCGACGTGGTTCAGCGTGTAGTAGTTGACGCCGATCGATTCGAACAACCCACTGTCCACCAAGCGTCGCTGAAAGCCTGAACCCGACTGATTCAGCACGTCCGAGAAAACGTCTGCCGCGTAGGTCGCGGCAGGGTCGGCCGTGGCACCGGGACCCTGCCACTGGAGCATGACGATCACGCTGCCGATCTCCTGCTCGACGATGACCGCCGTATCGCGCGTCAGCGGCGGAATCGGTGGAATCGGCTCGGTCGTGAACGGATCGGGCCCGCGCTGCCACCCACCGAAGACGGATCGGGCGAGCGAGAACGCGCGGTCGCTGGCGATGTCGCCCGTGATGATGATCGCCGTGTTGTTCGGGATGTAGTAGCGCTTTTCGATCGTCCGCATCTTGTCCGGCGTCGTGCTTTCGATGATGGCGCGCTCGCCGAGCGGGTTCTTGCGGCTCCAGGCGGAACCCCACAGCGCTTTGCCCATGTCCTGCGAGAAACCGAACATCGGGTTGGATTCGTTCCGGTCGTATTCTCCGATCACCACCTGGCGCTCACTGGACAGCTCGTCGGTCCGGAACTCGGGGTACATGAGCGCGTCGGCGAGGAACTTCATCCCGCCCTGCACGCTGTCGACCGGAACGGTCAGATAATAGTTGACGCGCTCCTCGCTGGTCGTACCGTTGAACGCCGCCCCGAGCTCGGAGGCGCGCGCCACGAACTGGTCGGGCTCCCGATACGTGCGATTGGCCTTGAAGAACATGTGCTCGTACAGGTGCGACAGTCCCTCGTACTCGGCGCCCTGCGTGAACGACCCGTTCTTCACGTCGGCCTCGATGGTCACCAGCGGCACGCCGGGGTTCTGGACGACGATCACGTCGAGGCCGTTGGGGAGCGTCGTCCGTTGAATGCGCTTCTCGAGCGCGGCCCGCTGGGGCATGAGCGCAGAGGGGAGCAATAACAGCAGAGCGGCGCGCCGCCATCCGCGCGCCGCATTCCGAACGGCGCGCCGTGGCGCGCCTGTCCTCTCGTGACTTTCTTTCATCGCAACCATGAGTGTTTCAGATCTCTCCTCGGTTGAGCGACTCGCCGCGCGCCTGAACGGTGCATTTCTTCGGCGCCATCAGCCGATCGCGCCGTACACCACGTTCAAAATCGGCGGACCCGCCGACCTGTTCTACGATGCGACATCGGCGTCAGCGTTGGCTGACGCCGTGGTCGCCGCCCGCGAAGCCGGTGTACCCTACTTCGTGCTGGGGCTCGGCGCCAACATCCTTGTCGGCGACGGCGGCTTTCGCGGTCTCGTCATTCGAAACACGGCTCGCGCCCACGAGTTCCGCGAAATCGGCGACGAGTGCAAGCTCTGGTCCGAGAGCGGGGCCATCGTGAAGGACCTGATCCGTGAATCGGTCGCTCGAGGATGGTCCGGGCTGGAGCATTACGTCGGCATTCCGAGCACCGTCGGCGGCGCGATCTGGCAGAATCTCCACTTTCTGTCTCCCGCGCCGGAGCGCGAGCGCACGATGTTCATCGCCGAGGTGTTCGAGTCGTGTGAGATCCTGTCCGAGGAAGGCGAACGAAAGACCGTGGGCCCCGACTACGTGCGATTCGGGTACGACGACTCCGTCTTTCACCATCGGCGCGACCTCGTGCTGACGACGACGTTTCGCCTGAAGCGCGGCGATCAGGCGGCGATGCACCGGGTTCTTCAAGAGAATCTGAGTTGGCGCGGAAGCCGTCACCCCTGGCTCGACTGGCATCCGAGCGCCGGATCGATCTTCAAGAAGATCGAAGGAGTCGGAGCCGGTCGCCTCGTGGATCAGTGCGGCCTGAAGGGGATGCGGCACGGCGACGCGCAGATCTCGCACATCCACGCCAACATCATGGTGAATCTCGGCGACGCGACGGCCAAAGACGTTCGCGAGTTGATCGCCTTCGCACAGCGCACGGTCGAAGAACAGTGCGGCGTGCATCTCGAGCCCGAGATCGGTTTCATCGGCGAGTTCTGACGCTAGAAGAGCGTCCCGAATCCGACCACGAGTCGCCAGTGCGCGGGGTGGTCGATGGGCCTCGCGAGGCCGACGTGCAGCAAGTCCGAGAAGAAGCTGATGCCGGCGCCGGCCGTGGCGCGGATGCCGTTCGTCGCCACAGATAGCGGATCGCCGTTCGCATCAACGCCGAGTTGGCGGACGGAGTTCGCCGCGGTGCTCGAAGATATTTCCGTCCAGCCTCCCTGAATGCTCGCGACCAGGCCGGGACTCAGACCGGGGATGAAGACGCGGCGGACCAGTAGGATCGGCCTCTGCAAAACGCCGAAGCGATAGCCGACAAACGTTCGGAAGAGTGCCGCGCGGTCGCCCGCGAATTGCTTGTATCGGTACCCGGGCAAGAGCATGTTGCCGCCCAGCTCGAACAGCTGTTGTGGCGGCGGATCAGCGCCGAATACCGCGCCGAAGTCGGCGTGCGCCCCGAGCGACAGTGGGCCGACGTACTGGCGGGCGGAAAGTCCGAGCTCGGCTCGTTGCCAATCGAGATCGCCCCTGCCGTACTCGTAGTGAGCCCGCGCTCCGATCCCCGGGCGCGCGAAATCGCCGGTAACGCTCGGATGAAATTCAGCGTCGACGGAACCGAATACGTAGTCGCCCGCGGTCGCGCCCCGGTTGAGTCGGAAGCCGCCGTTGGTCGAGAAGATGCCTTGCGACAATCGCGTGCGTTCGGGACGATCTTGACCGAACCCTGCCTGAGCCGTGATGAGCGCGACGTCGATCGCGCCGATGATTCGCGTCACGGACGCTGCGGCTCGCCGCCGGTCCAGGTAGTCGTCGTCGTCGACCGAGGAGAGGAGGGCGCCGAACCCGGGATCGTCGCCCAGCGGAATTCCGAAATCGTTCGTCGATGCGAGCGTGCGCTCGGCGCGAACACCGAACGTTTGCGCGCCATGCTTCCACGATGCGAACGCCCCGCCGCGCGCCGTCTGTTCGGTAAACGCCCATCCGCCGTACGCGCCGACCGAAAGACCCGGCGCCGCGGAGCGGAGCTCTAGGTTGGGTGCGATGCCCACGTACAGGCCTTCGACCCGGTTGAACCGAAATACGTGGCCCAGCGAACCGGAAAACAACAAGAGTTGCGGGGGGCCGTCGGCTCGCCAAACTGTCGGCGCGAGATCGGCGAAATCGTCGGCACGCACGGAACTGGTCTCCGTACCGATCGGCGTCCGCCAGTCGCTGAACGAATCGACGCTGTCCGACGGCGCCCACGTCACCACGACCAGCGGGTGTTTCGAAGTATCGGCCACCGTCGCGCCGGTGTCGGCCACGAGATCGGCGATCGTCGAGACGATTCGGAAGACGGGGCGCGATTGGCCCAGTCCGGGAAAGCTCGCCTGAAACTCGGTGCGCTGAAACGACGGCAGCCAATACCGTCCATTGTACTCGGCGTTGACGAATTCCACGTACGCCGCTGCGACGACGCCAGCGGCTCGCGCGAAACGCGCACCGAACGTTTCATGGCCGCCGAGGACCACCATCTTTCCGCGCATTCGCACGATCTCGAAGCGAGTCGCGTCGAGATCGATCTCGCCGTCGAATGCGCCGAAACGCGTTTCGTGATGGAAATCCGGATGCACGCGGATTCGCGCAATCGGCACCGATCGGTTTCCGACCCGCAGAGTCGTGACGGTGTCGCCGCCGGTGAATCGATAGTACTGGTCGCGGTCCTCAGCGAAAGGATGAACCACGGTGAGCGTATCGCGTCGGTTCGCGCGCGTCATGTACGCGCCGAGCGAAAGGCGTTCTCCGTACAACGAAGGAACGGTCCAGCCTCGAACGATCGTCAGGCTCGAATACGGAACCCCGACGGTTTGCGCGCGATAGCCGACAACGTGCAAATCGTACGGCCCATCGCGGGTCCAACGCGCACGCGAGGTCATCTGCTCGATCTCGCCGGCGTTTTCTCGGCCGAGAGAGTCCCGAATGATCAATCCGACTTCGGTCTCGACGCGGCTCGTGTATCCGCGGAGCTCGCGCGGCGGATGACGGTTGGACTCCGCCGCGGCCGAGACCATGGCGCGAAGCGCCGGAGTCGCGTAGGTCGAATCTCCCCTGGGCCCTTCGGCCTGCGCGAGCAGCGCGATCACGAATGCAGTCGCCAGCACGGGTCGACTTACGGCGAGCGCGCCGCCAGGGTGTCAGCCAGCTCCGTAGCGCTCGCCCACTCGTCGAGCAATCGGTCAAGCGCGCGTTTCAACTCCTCGAGCTCACGGCCGAGCCCGGCTGCACGGACCGCGCCGTCCGCTGCCACGTAAAGACCGGGGGCCTCGAGCTCCGCCATGATTTCCCCCACGCGGCGCTCGACGTCTTGGATCTCTACTTCCAATTCCGACACCCTGCGCTGAGCCGTGCGCACGACCGTTCGCGCTTGTCGCGCGGCGTCGTCGCGGCGCCCGATCTTCTTTTGTTCGGCGACGCGGCGAACACGCTCCTCTTCTTCGGCCACAACCGCGGCTGCGCGAGAACGTTCCGCGGAGATCACCTCCCACTCCTCGAACCCGCCGTCGAACGGCGTGAAGCGACGATCGTGCAGAATCCAGAGCCTCGTCGTAAGCGCGCGGAGCAGTTCGCGGTCGTGACTCACCAGAAGAACGCTTCCTTCGTAGTCGCCGATCGCGTCCTCGAGCGCTTCGATCGACTCGACGTCGAGATGGTTCGTCGGCTCGTCGAGGATGAGCAGATTCGCTTCGCTTAGCATCAGCATCGCCAACGCGACGCGAGCTTGCTCGCCGCCCGACAACGTTTCAGTACGACGCCCCACTTCATCACCGGAAAATCCGAAGCGCCCGAGATGTCCTTGTACCAGACGACGGTCCCACGTCGGACGAAGGTCGTTGATGACGTCGTACACCGTCTTGTCGAGCGGCACCTGTGCGAGATCCTGGCGGTAGTAGCCGACCGTGATGCCGGCGCCGATGCGCAGCTCACCACTCGAAACGTCGTGGTCCCCGAGCAACGCGCGCAGGAAGGTCGTCTTCCCGGAACCATTCGGCCCAACGAGCCCGAGCACGTCGCCGCGCATCAGCGTTCCCGTCGCGCCGTGAACGAGTGTGCGCTCATCGACCTTCACGGTGGCGCGATCTGCGATCGCGACCCGGTCGCCGCCGCGGGCGACGGGGCCAAAGCGAAGCGCCATCGCCGCATCGTCGCTCGGCGGCGGACTGAGGCGAGCCATACGCGCAAGGCGTGTGCGTCGCCCCTTCGCTTGCCGGCTGTTTTGTCCGGCGATGTTGCGAGCGATGTAGTCCGCTTCGCTGGCGATCTTGCGCTGTTGTTGCTCGAATTGGCGCTGGACGGTGAGACGTCGAAGGTTTCGCTGCTCGACGAACGACGCGTAGCCCCCCTCGTAAGCCGTCGCGCTGTCGCCCTCGAAATGCAGCACGTGATCGGCGACCGCTGCGAGGAACGCCCGATCATGGCTGACCAGAAGCACCGTCATCGGCGCCGACGCGAGGTACGACTCGAGCCAGGACGTCGTCTCGAGATCGAGGTGGTTCGTCGGCTCGTCGAGCAATAGCACATCGGCCGGGGCGACCAACTGTCGCACGAGACCAAGCCGACCGCGTTCCCCGCCGCTCAACTGAGCCACGGGCGTCGTGCGCGCGGACGCGGGATCGAAACCCAAGCCGTGCAGCACCGCGTCGACCCTCGGCGCGATTGTGTAACCGCCCTCTCGTTCGAATCGTTCGAGATTTGCGCCGTATCTCGCGAGACCGGATTCATCTTCCTGGCCGAGTCGGTCCGCCTGCGCGATCAGGTCGCGCTCGAGCGCCAGCAGATCGGCGAACGGACCCGCTGCCGCCTCCCAGATCGTCGTTGCGCCTCCGAACTCTCGGTGCTGCTCCAAGAGCGAAACACGCAACCCAGGCTGTTTCGCGATTTCTCCGCGGCTCGGGTCGAGCTCACCGGTCAGCAGACGAAACAGAGTCGTCTTGCCCGTGCCGTTGCGACCGATGATTCCCCAGCGATGGCCGGCGGCAACCGTGAACGACACCCCGTCGAAAATCGTGCTGGCCCCAAAATCGACGCCGACGCGCGAGACGGAGAATAGCGTCACTTCGCCGTCCAGGCCTTCCAGTCCTGCTCCGCCAGCCCAACCGTGAGCAGGTTGCCGCTGCGAACGAGCGGCATGACGAGCAGGAGCGGTTCGTCCGCCAGGCGTTCGGCCCACCGTTCGTTCGAGAAACGGGCGGATCGAAGACCAAGTTCTTCGAACCGGCGAGAGTCTCGGTCGAGCAGCTTCTCGATTCCGAAGCGTTCGAGGAAGCGCCGCAGTTCGCCCGGCGACGCGGCGCGCTCGTTCAGGTCCACGAAATGGGTCTTGATTCGCCGCTCGGCGAAAAAACGCAACGCTTTCCTCGTGTCTGCACTTTTCTTCACGCCGAAGATTTGAACTTCCATCGCTCGGGCTCGGCTGTTATTAACCGCGATCCGCTTCTCCCCCCGTTCCCGCAAGGAGTTTCGTTCGTGTCGTCCCATGAGCGGCGCCGTGGAAGCGAGTATACCTACCGCCCGGCGTGGTGGGTACCCGGCGCGCACGCACAGACGATGTGGGGCAGGTTCTTTCGCAAAAGAAATCTCTTCGGAGCGCGCGTCGAACGATGGGATACGCCCGATGGCGACTTCGTCGACGTACACCGGCTCGACGGGGACGAGGCGGAGCCGCGCCTCTTCATCCTACACGGCCTCGAGGGGACGATCCGGTCGCATTACGTGACAGGATTCTTCGCCGAAGCAAAGCGTCGTGGCTGGAGCGCCGATCTCCTGATTTTCCGGGGTTGCGGCGACGAGCCGAACCGACTGCCGCGGTTTTACCACTCCGGCGACACCGGCGACCTGGCGTTCGCACTCAATCGAGTGCTCAACGAGTATCCGCGCTCTTCGGTCGGCCTCGCCGGGGTTTCACTTGGGGGCAACGTGCTGCTCAAGTTCCTTGGCGAACGCGGTGACGGCCTCTCTCCGCGCGTGCGCGCCGCGGCGGCGATCTCGGTTCCGTTCGACTTGGAGAAGGGCGCGCGCAAGATCTCGACGGGCTTTTCGCGAATCTACGATCGGCACTTTCTGCGGACGCTTCGCGAAAAGGCGCGGACGAAGCTCGCGGTCTATCCCGGCCTCTTCGACGCCGGTCGCCTTGAGCGCGCTCGTTCGATTTTCGAGTTCGACGACGCCGTCACGGCGCCGGTGCACGGATTCGCCGACGCGCATGACTACTACGCGCGGTCGAGCTCGTTACCGTGGCTGGAAAAGATTCGGCGGCCGACTTTCCTGTTGAGCGCAATGGATGATCCGTTTCTTCCTTCCGCCGTGCTCGACGACGTTCGCGCCGCGGCGCGCGTGAACCCGGCTCTCAGCCTCGAGTTCACGGATCAGGGGGGCCATGTCGGGTTCGTCGGCGGCCGATGGCCCTGGTCCGCCTCGTATTACGCCGAGTGGCGCGCGTGCGAGTTTCTTGCTCAATCGTTGCTGGAGGCCGCTTGAAAAGCGGGTTCATTGCCTCACATTCAGCGAATCAGCTGCACATGGGCCCACGTCGGCCCGACCATCGGACCGCGGACGCATGACCGTTCTCTACCTCGCGAGCTTCATCGTCGGCTTGCTATTGGCCGTGCGTATCATGACCCACGGCGTGGAGCGGCCGCGCGAGGAACATCCGACCGGCGATCGTTCGTTCCGGCTTTCCCCGCCCGTCATTGTGGTATTTGCCATGCTTTTCGGCGCGGGCGGGTATCTCATGACGCGCGGAGGCGTCGCCCAATCGATTGTTGCCCCGATTGCGGCCCTGCTCGGCGCCGTGGGTTCAATCATTGCTGCACGACTGGTTAAGAGCTGGTGGCAAGTGGTTCCGGAACACGATGTCGACGACGAGCGCTATGTACTCCAGGGTCACCTGGCTCGTGTGACGAAATCGATCGGTCCGGATGTTGACGGAGAGGTGGCGTTCGAGTTCGGTGGCGACCGTAGGTTGCTTCGGGCTCGAGGCTCGGTCGGCGGGACGATCGCCGCCGACACGGATGTAGTGATCGAGCGCGTCGAGGCTGACGTCGCGTACGTGGAAGCGTGGGCGGACGTCGAGAAGCGCCTGTAGGCTGCGGCGGAGGATACGATGTGGAACGCGGTGCTATGCATTCTCATCATCGGCGGATTCTTCATCCTGCGCGCGATCCTCGCTACGGTCTTTTTCTTCTATCTACTTCCGCAAGGTGACCACTGCCCGAACTGCGATGCGGTCACCCTTCGGATTCAGTCGCGCGGGTGGAACCTCTTGTTTCCCCGGTTCAGGACAAGTTGGTGCTACGAGTGCGGCTGGCATGGTCTCCTGCGTCGAGGGCCGCTGAGCGCGCCAACCGCCACGGCCGAGCTGACGCGACACCATCGCTGACGATCAGGCGCCGGCGGCCAACACCCGAAGCCACTCCGGCCAGTTCCCGCTCAGCTCGAAGAAGTCGTCAAAATAGCGAAGCCCCGCTCGCTCCAGAGCGGCGATGACGTCTGCCACCGCATCGCCGCCCCCGCCGTAAATCGGGCCGATCACGACGAGACCGCCTTCGACGCGAAACTCTTCTGGCGTCAGACCGAGCCGCTCATCGATCGTCGCGCGCGCAATTCCGCTTTCCTCGTAGGCGCGCTTCAGCACGAGAATGGAGGGGGCGCCGTGTTGAATCGGAAGTGGCATATGTCGGTCTCCGCCGAGTGCGCGAGGATGCGAGAATCGAGAATATAGATGTAGCCCAATAGCGCCTGCCGTCTTCGGTGTCTCCCTGCGGCGCCGCGTCGCCCGTAAGTTTTTTGGATGGAGCTGAATCGCGCGGCCTCGAATCTCGAGGCCGAGTTCGACGTCATCGTCGTCGGCGCAGGGCATGCGGGGACGGAGGCCGCGGTCGCCGCGGCCCGAGCCGGCGCGACCGTCGCAATCGTGACGAGCGCGCTCGAGACGATCGGCCAGATGTCTTGCAATCCGGCCATCGGCGGAATCGCCAAGGGGACCGTCGTGCGGGAAGTCGACGCACTGGGCGGCATCATGGGTCGCGCGACCGATCTTGCCACCTTGCAGTTCCGCATGCTCAATCGCAGCAAAGGGCCCGCGGTCTGGGCACCGCGGGCCCAGTGCGATCGCGGATTGTATCGGCGGGCGGTTCGAACGCTCCTCGAGAAGCACTCGGCGATCCACACCGTCCAGGGCACGGTCGCCAGGTTGATCTTCGACTCGGACGATTCCGAGCGCGCGGTCCTCGGCGTCGAGACGCTCGAAGGGCGGCGTTTCGGGGCGGGGGCGGTCGTCATTACCACCGGCACGTTCTTGCGCGGTCGAATTCACATCGGCACAACCACGAAGATCGGCGGTGGACGCGCCGGCGAATCAGCGGCGACCCATCTGGCGGAGCAGTTGGACGAGGTGGGACTCACCGTCGCGCGCTTCAAGACGGGCACGCCGCCGCGAATCGACGGCCGGTCGGTGGACTTCGCGCGCCTCGAACGCCAGGAAAGCGAGATCGAGCAGTTCGACTATTCCTGGTCTCACTTCTGGGGAGAGCCGCGCCGGCGAAGCGGCGGGACCCGCCATCCGGAGCAACTCCCTTGCTGGATCACGTTCCTCGGGGAGCCCGGCAAGCGGATCGTCCAAGAAAACATCGGCCGTTCGGCCATGTACGGCGGCGCCATCGGATCGCGCGGTCCGCGCTATTGCCCGTCGGTCGAAGACAAGATCGTGAAATTCCCGGCAGCGGAGCGCCACCAGCTGTTCCTCGAACCCGAGGGACACGACACGACGGAACTGTACGTCAACGGTCTGTCGACGTCGCTTCCAGCACCGGTGCAAGTGGAGATCCTGCGCACGGTGCCCGGTCTCGAGGGCGTGCGCATGACTCGAGCGGGGTACGCCATCGAATACGATTACTACCCGCCGACACAGCTCGACGCGACGCTGCAGGTGAAGGCGGTCCGCGGGTTGTTCTTCGCCGGGCAGATCAACGGCACCACCGGGTACGAGGAGGCGGCGGGCCAGGGCACGATCGCCGGACTCAACGCCGCGCGGGCAACGCGCGGGCTGGCCGGCGTCGTCCTCGGTCGAGAGAGTTCTTATATAGGAGTTCTTATTGACGATCTCATAACGCGCGGAGTGGACGAGCCCTATCGGCTGTTCACGTCGCGTTCGGAGTTCCGGCTGACGGTACGTCAGGACAACGCCCTGCGGCGTCTCGCGCCGGTCGGGCTCGAGCTCGCCTTGTACACGCCGGATGAGCGCGCTGTCGTCTCGAGACGAGTCTCGGACGAGAGCGCCGCCGCGGCGCTGGCGGAACGGACGAGCATCGGCGCGGCAGAGGCGGCGCCGGTCCTGGTTCGCGCCGACAGCGCCCCGATCGCCCACTCGGTGAAGATCGCAGAGCTGGCGAAGCGTCAGGCCGTCGCGCTGGGCGATCTGTTCGTTGCCGCGGGGGTGGGTGACGATCTACTCCCGGAGGCGGTCGTCACGGCGGACCTTGAGCTCAAGTACGCCGGGTATTTCGCGCGCGAGCGGGATCAGGCCGCGAAGTTGCGGCGAATGGGGCAATTCGCCTTGGCGCCGGACGCTCCGTACAACGACATGCGATCGCTCTCGCTCGAATCGCGACAAAAGCTTGCGGCGATTCGTCCGGCAACGCTGGCTCAGGCGTCTCGGATTCCCGGCGTGAGTCCGACGGACCTGCAGAATCTCGTTCTCGAGATGGAAAAACTCCGCAGAGCTTCGACCACCGCGAACTAGTCCGAGTGGACAATTCGAAGAGCGCTGCGCACTCGCAGCCGTCGTACATTCGATGACACGGGCCCGATGCAGGGCTGAGTGAGTGATCAGGCGTTCACCGGAGACGGACCATGCGTGCTCGTCTTGCGATCGTCGTCGGAGCGGTCTCGATAGGCAGTACGGCTCTTCTCGCCCAGGCCCCAGGGTTCTCAGGCCCGCCGATGATAGCCACCACGGGAGTTGGTGAGGCATCTGCGGTTCCAGACCGAGCGACGATCTACATCGCGGTTCAGACGCGAGGCGCGACTGCGAGCGCCGCGTCCACCGAGAATGCCCGGCGTGTGAAGGCCGTAATGGACACGCTTCGACAGATCGGAATCGCCGGCGACCAACTGGAGACAGCAAACTACGGCGTCAGCCCGGAGATGTCGTATCCCACCACGCCGTCTCAGGCACCACGGACGGTCGCCTACAGCGTCACCAACTCCCTGCTTCTGAAGCTGCGTCGGATCGATGATGTCGGCCGAGCGATTGACGCTGCGCTGGCGAAGGGAGCGAACGAGATCTCGAGCTTGCAGTTCTTGTCGTCGAAGTCCGATTCGGTTCGCTCGGTTGCGCTGGCGTCAGCGGTCGCCGACGCGAAGTCGCAGGCCGAGGCGATGGCTCGCGCAGCGGGCGGGTCGATTGGCCAGCTCCTCGAGCTCAGCACATCGATGCCGATCAGGCCGATGCCGATGATACAGCCAATGATGGCTCGCGCCGCGGCGACGCCGATCACGCCGGGAGAGCAGGCGATCAGCGCGACCGTTAGCGCGAAGTGGGCTTTCGTTCCGGGAAAATAGAGAAGGCGGTCCCGTTAGGGGGTAGTTGGTCCGTGACCCGCTACCATTAAGTGCCACGTGAAACAGTTCTCTGGTTGGCGACTATCAGTTTGTTTCACGTGGAACATTGTTCCTCTTGGCCGGCCCGAATAGATTGGCCGCGGAACATCGACTCGGCCTCGTCGTCTGCCGGCCACTCCCCGTGCCTGCGGCGCGCAATCCCGGACTCACGTGGCGCGTGTTATCGCAATAGCCAACCAGAAAGGTGGCGTTGGTAAGACGACAACTGCCGTAAACCTCGCCGCGAGCCTGGCAGCAGCAGAAGCCAAAACGCTTCTTATCGACGGCGATCCGCAGGGAAACGCGACAAGCGGCTCCGGCGTCGAGCGGCCGCAGGTGCGAAGCACCGTCTACGACGTCGTGATTGGCGCGACCCCGCTCGATGACGCGATCATCGAGCACGTCCATTTCGAACACCTCGACGTGGCGCCAGCGACCCCAGACCTCGCCGGGGCAGAGGTCGAACTGGTCGATCGACCGAACCGCGACCGCATGATGCGAGACGCCGTCGCCAGTGTTCGTCACCGATACGAATACATCCTGATCGATTGTCCGCCGTCGCTCGGACTCATCACGCTGAACATGCTGGCAGCGGCCGACTCCCTTCTCATCCCCCTCCAGTGCGAGTACTACGCCCTCGAGGGTCTCTCTCAACTGCTGAATACAGTCCACCTCGTGCAGCGCAGCGTGAACCCGAGCCTGGCTATAATCGGCGTGCTCCTCACAATGTATGACGCCCGCCTGAACCTCTCTCGACAGGTTGCCCTGGATGCGCGGGAGTACTTCGGGTCCGAGGTGTTCGAGACGGTTATTCCCCGGAATGTCCGGCTCGCGGAGGCTCCCAGCTTCGGCAAGCCAATCATGCTCTATGATGTCGCCTCGATCGGCGCACAAGCGTACATGACCGTCGCCAAAGAACTTATGCGGAGAACACGATGAGCTCAGACCGTCGGCTCGGCCGAGGACTCGAAGCACTGATTTCCGCCAGCGCCACCACGACTGCGACTGCGAGCGAGTTGCAGCGCATCCCATTGTCTCGCGTTCGACCAAATCCGTTTCAGCCCAGACGGGATTTTGATCCGGATGAGATGCGCGAGTTGGAGGCCTCCCTCAAGTCGAGCGGGCTGCTCCAACCGATCAGCGTTCGCCGACTCGGCGATGCGTTCGAGTTGATCGCCGGAGAGCGAAGGGTGAGGGCCGCGTCCAACCTCGGTTGGACCGAAATCTCAGCCTTGGTCCGCGACTTCGACGACCGGACCATGCTCGTGCTCGCGCTCGTCGAAAATCTCCAGCGCGCCAACCTGAATCCCCTCGAAGAAGCCCGCGGCTATCGGCGGCTGATCGAGGAGTTTCACCTAACCCACCAGCAGGTGGCAGAGGCGGTCGGAAAGGATCGAACGACGATTACGAATCTGTTGCGAATATTGGCCTTGCCAGACGCCGTCCAGAAAATGGTTGAGGACGGTGGACTATCCACCGGTCACGCGCGCGCCCTGCTCGGCCTGGCCGACTCGGCACTCATGAGCGAGGTCGGCGAGTTCGCGGCCGAGAAGGGCCTGAGCGTTCGAGAGCTCGAGCAGCTCGTCCGCGAGCGCACGGCTACCGGCGAGAAGCCAGCGCCGAAGTCGAAGCGCGAGAGTGCTCCTGAGTCCATGCCAGTCCACGCGGCCGCCCGGGGAATTGAAGACGATTTGCGGCGATATCTCCAGACGGACGTCAAAGTCAAACTTTCCGGCGCCGCCAAGGGCACGATCGAAGTGATGTTTTACTCGAACGACGACCTAGATCGTCTGCTTGGTCTCATCTTGCGCGATGAGCACCATTGGTGAGAGGAAAATCGCGACATCATAGGAGCATCATCGCGCTTGTTAACGCCATTAGCGTCGATCGATCAGCATATGCCATTCTCTAAACAATCCACAGTCGTCCACAGACGAGTAACTCGTTGAAATGAAAAGCATTGGCTTGTCTTGGCGCTCCAGGAAAGCCTCGTTGTCCACGGTGGCCGCCACGCTAGCCGTTGCGATCTTGATCGCCGCCTGCGCGGGCGAAAAGCAGGGGGCCGCTACCGTCGGCCAAGCGTTCAAGGTTGCGCTGCTCACGCCGGGGCCGGTCTCTGACCAATCATGGAATTCGGGCGCATACCGCGGGCTCTTGGAGATCCGCGACTCGCTGGGCGCCGGCATCAGCAACATCGAGACGAAGACTCCGGCCGAGTTCGACGAAAACTTCCGGCAGTACGGGAGCCAGGGATACAACCTCGTGTTCGGGCATGGCTTCGAGTTTCAGGACGCCGCCCGCCGCGTCGCGCCAGAGTTTCCTCATACTATTTTTGTAACGACGTCTGGGAGCACGGCCGGACCAAATCTGGCCGGGCTGACCTTCGGCTTCGACGACGCCTCGTATCTGGCAGGCGTGCTCGCCGGAACGATGACGCGCACGAACACGGTCGGGGTGATCGGCGGGACGGCGCTTCCCCCAGTCGTCACGAGCTTTCGCGCGTTCGAGCGCGGGGCGAAGGATGCCAATCCGAAGATTCGCGTCATCTCGTCCTACATCGGCAACTGGGACGACGTAAGCGCCGGCAAGGAGCAGGCGATCGCGCAGTACTCGCGCGGCGTCGACGTGATCTTCCAGAATGCCGACGCGGCCGGGCTCGGCGTTTTCCAGGCAGCCCGCGAGCGCCGATCGGTCTTCGTGATCGGATCGAATTCGGACCAAAACAGCGTCGCACCGGAGATCACACTCGGAAGTGTCGTGATCGATCTGCCGCTGGCCTTTCTCACCATCGCGAAGGAGGTCAAGGCCGGCACCTTCAAGCCGCGGGTGGTCGAGTTGGGCGAGGCGAGCCATGTCGTGACGCTCGTGGTCAACCCGGCGCTGCGGTCGCGCATTCCCGCGGCCACTCTGGCGAGAATCGATTCGCTGCAGAACCGGATGCTCGCGGGAAGGCTCACCGTGTCCGGCGACTCGACGCATCAATCGCCGACTCGATGAGCGTTAGCCACGGCGTGCCGCTCGCGGCGATCGCGGAATTTCTCGACACGACACTCGATCTCGCGACGATTCCCGACTACCCAAACGCGCTAAACGGCGTGCAGGTCGCCAACACCGGGCCAATCGCGCGAATTTCGGCGGCCGTCGACTTCTCCTCGGCGACGGTGCGCGAAACGATCGCCGCCGGGGCGAAGCTCCTGATCATTCACCATGGCATGTTCTGGAGCGGCGCCCAGCCGGTCACGGGTCACCGCTACGAACGACTGCGGGCGCTTCTGGAGAATGACATCGCCGTCTACTCGGCGCACCTTCCTCTCGACGTCCATCCGCGACTGGGGAACAACGCGTTGCTCGCCCACCGGCTCGGGCTGACTCCGAGCGGCGGCTTCGTTCGATATCAAACGATCGACGTCGGGCTCAGCGGGTCGGACGAGGTCCCGACACGCACGTTGGCAGAGAAAGCTGGTGAGCTGGCGCGCGAGTTTCGCGGCACGCTCGTCGTCACACCGTTCGATGCGACGAGAGTCACGCGCCGATGGGGAATCTGCACCGGATCGGGAGCCGACTCCGCGAGCTTGCGAGAGGCAGCCAGACGCGGTCTCGATACACTCATCGTCGGCGAGGGTCCGCACCACACCGCCGTTGAAGCAGCGGAGTTGGGAATCGTGGTGATGTATGCGGGTCACTACGCAACCGAGACCCTCGGCGTTCGCGCGCTCGCCGACGAAGTCGTCTCGCACTTCGGCGGCGACCTGTCGGCCCTGTTCATCGACGTTCCCAGCGGCTTGTGACCAACGACGCCGAGTCGCGATCGGAGAACATCGCGCTGGCGCTCACCAGCGTATCGAAGCAATTCGGCACCACGCAGGCGCTGCGCGACGTGTCGTTTCGCGTTCGTCGTGGAACGGTGCACGCGCTGCTTGGGGAGAACGGAGCGGGCAAATCAACGCTCGTCGGCACGGCGTTCGGTCTCGTCAGCGCGGACTCCGGGACCGTGGTTGCGGGGGATCCGCCGCGCGCGATTTCGTCACCTGCCGCGGCGATGGCCGCAGGCATCGGCATGGTCCATCAGCATTTCACCAACGTGCCCGCGATGACGGTCGCGGAGAACGTCGCGCTCGGACGACGCGGCGCCTTTCGAGCCGATCGCGCCGCGGAGGTGGTGAGCGCGATCGGCAAACGTACCGGGTTGGCGCTCGACGCCGGCGCGCTCGCCGGATCGCTCCCGGTTGGCGCGCAGCAGCGGCTCGAGATCGTCAAGGCGCTGGCGCGAGACGCGACGACGCTCTTGCTCGACGAGCCGACGGCAGTTCTGGCTCCGGCGGAAGCGGCGGATCTGCTCGCGTGGCTCCGTCAGTTCGCCGACCGCGGCGGCAGCGTCGTCCTCATCACGCATCGGCTTCGGGAGGCACTCGCGATCGCCGATGAAGTGACGGTTCTTCGCCGCGGTGCCCTGGTCGCCAATGCTGCGGCAGGCGCCGTCGACGAGCGCTCTCTCGCCACGTCACTGCTCGGCGAAGAAATGACGGGCGAGGTGGCACCAAAGCGAGGAGGTCCTGAGCGCGAATCCTCATCGCTCGGTAAAGAAGAAATCGCGCGACTGACTCGCGTCTGGGTGCAGGACGAGCGACACGTCGCTCTGGTCCGGGACGCGACCTTGGTAGTCCGCGCTGGCGAGATCCTCGGCATCGCGGCCGTCGAGGGCTCGGGCCAGCACGCATTGCTGCGCGTTCTGGCCGCGCGAACGGCGGTCTCGCGAGGTCAGGTTAAACTGCCGCCGAAAATCGGATTCGTTCCGGAAGATCGGCAGCGTGAGGGCCTTGTTTTGGATTTCTCGCTCGCCGAAAACTTGGCCCTGCGCGGAATGGGGAGGCGCCGCGGACGCATCAGCTGGAGAACCGAGCGAGCAGCGGCCGAGACGGCCCTGCGCGAATTCGACGTCCGAGGTCGCGGCGCCTCCGAGAAGGCGCGTGCCCTGTCCGGGGGCAATCAGCAGAAGCTGGTTCTCGCCCGAGAGCTGTCCGATGCTCCCGAGCTCGTGGTCGCCGAGAATCCGACGCGAGGCCTCGACATTCGAGCGACGCGAGATGTGCACGCGCGTCTGCGATGGGCCGCCGACGCCGGCGCCGCGGTCGTGCTCCACTCGAGCGATCTCGACGAGGTATTGGCGCTGGCCGATCGAGTGGTGGTGATGCACGCCGGCTCGCTTCGCGAGGTCGCAGGCGATCGCGAGTCGGTTGGTCGCGCCATGCTCGGCGTCGCGTGACGACAGCGGTCTATTCGGCGGTCGACGACGACGCGCGGCGGTGGCGGGCGCTCGCGCTGCTCGCGTCCGCCGAATTACTGGGAATGTCGTTGTGGTTCGCGGCGAGCGCGGTAGCGCCGCAGCTGGCGGCGCGCTGGAATCTTTCCACGAGTCAGGCCGCGTGGCTCACGACGACCGTGCAACTCGGATTCGTCGTCGGTACGGCGATCGCGGCGCTTCTCAACCTCGCCGACGTCATTCCGTCGAAGGTGTACTTCGCCGTCGCCGCGCTCATTGGCGCGACGGTGAACGCGGGCGTGGTCGTTGCCGGCAGCTTCGCCGCGGCGCTCGCTCTGCGCTTCGCGACGGGGATGGCCCTCGCCGGTGTCTATCCGCCGGCGATGAAGATGGCGGCAACGTGGTTTCGTTCGCGCCGCGGATTGGCGATTGGCACGGTGGTCGGGGCGCTGACCGTGGGGAAAGCGACGCCCTACCTCGTTCACGCGATTCCGAGCGCCGGTCCGGCGGCGGTCGTGCTCACCGCTTCCGGTTGCGCAATCGTCGCAGCGTTGCTGGTCGGGGTGGGCTATTCAGATGGCCCGTTTCCGTTCGCGCCGAGGCCCTTTTCATGGAGCCTCGTCCAAAACGTTCTCTCGCGTCGCGAGTGGCGTCTGGCGACCGGCGGCTATCTCGGACACATGTTCGAATTGTACTCGTTCTGGACGTGGATCCCGTCGTTCATCGGCGCGAGCCTCGTTGCGGAGAGCGGGAGAGTGTCGCCCGAATTGGCGTCGCTCATCGCGTTCGGCACCATCGCCATCGGCGGAATCGGTTGCGTCTGGGGCGGCCTGGAAGCGGACGCGCGTGGGCGCGAGCGGCTGGTCATGGTCGCGATGGCTTTGAGCGGAACCTGTGCGCTGCTCAGCCCCGCCGCGTTCGGACACTCGCTCTGGCTACTGGCTCCGTTGGCGCTCTCGTGGGGTTTCTTCGTGATCGCCGACTCCGCGCAATTCAGCACGCTCGTCACCGAGGCTGTCCCGCCGCACGCCGTCGGCACCGCGCTCACTGTACAGACATCACTCGGATTTCTATTGACCATGGTATCGATCCAGCTCGTGCCGCCGGTCGTCGGTGTGGTCGGCTGGCGTTGGGCGTTCCCCATGCTCGCGATGGGCCCCGCCGCCGGTATCGCGGCGATTCGCCGGCTCGCGCGGGCCCGCCGAGAACCCGCATGACGAGTCGAGGCGAGGCCAGCCGGTGAGCGTCACCGCGGGACGAGCCCGTTGGATCGCGCCCGGGCTCGTGATCGCGATCGTCGCCGGAACCGCGTTCACGCTCGTCGCGCTGGGGTTCGACGTTTCGCGCGCCGCGCGCGCCCTCGTGAACGGGTCGTTCGGTTCGTGGTACGCATTCGGGTCGGGAACATTGGTTCGCGCCACGCCGTTGATTCTGACCGGACTGGCGGTCGCTCTCGCCTTTCAGTCCGGCGTGTTCAACATCGGGGCCGAGGGACAATTCCTGACCGGAGCGGCGGCGGCGAGCGCGATCGCGCTAACCGCATCGCGAGCGCCGTCATGGGCATTGGTGATCTGCCTGCTGGTCGGCGGTAGCATCGCGGGTGCGGTGTGGGCGTGGATTGCCGCAGTGTTGCGCGCCCGATTTCACGTTCTAGAAGTGATCAGCACGATCATGCTGAACTTCGTCGCCGCGTATCTCGTTTCGTACTTGGTGCGAGGGCCGCTGCAGGAGCCGACGCACATCTATCCGCAGACTGCGACCTTCGTGGCCGCGGCGCAACTGCCGCGTTTCGGCACGACGACGCGTCTGCACGTCGGGTTCGCGCTCGCCTGCGCGGCCTGCGTAATCTGCTGGTGGGCTCTCCGGTATACCGCGGCGGGTTTTCGCGCGCGCGTCGCCGGAGCGAATCCGGATGCGGCGAGATCGGCCGGCGGAATCGACGTTCGTCGTGTGACGACCGGTGCCTTCGTGCTGAGCGGCGCGCTCGCCGGACTCGCCGGAGCGGTGGAAGTCTCCGGAGTGACATACGCCCTGTACGAGAACATCTCGCCGGGCTTTGGGTACACGGCGATCGCCGTCGCCCTGTTGGCGAGACTCGACGCGCTGGCCGTGTTGGGAACTGGCATTGTGTTCGGCGCCTTGGAGGCCGGAGCAACAGCGATGCAGCGCGATGCCGGCGTTCCGTCCGTCGTCGTGTCCGTCGTCGAGGCGAGCGTCATCCTCGTCATGGTGGCGGCCGACCGCGCCCGCATCGGTCGCGAAATGGGCGGACGCGCGGCGAGGGCGGGGGACGCGCCGTGATCTCGTTAGGCGACGCATTTCTCGCCTCGTCGGTGCGGACGGCGACGCCGCTTGCGCTGGCGGCGCTGGGCGAATTGGTGGTCGAGCGCGCCGGCGTGATCAACATCAGTCTCGAAGGTGTCGTCCTTTTCGGCGCGTTCGGCGCGCTCGCCGGAGCGACGCATGGCGGATTGGCGGGCGGATTCATCGCAGGTGTGGCCTGCGGAATCCTGACGGCCGCGGTCTTCGCCGTATTCGCGGTCGGGTTGCGGGCCGATCAGATCATCACTGGCACCGCGGTCACGTTGCTCGCGTTTGGCGCGACCGGAACGCTCTATCGCGCGTTCTACGGGGCGCAAGGGGCGGCCCTGTCGATTCCAACGACGGGACCGGTCGCGATTCCGGTGCTATCCCGGATCCCGATCCTCGGCCACGGTCTTTTCGACCAGCCGGTGGTGACCTACGTTTCATATCTACTCATTCCACTTCTTTGGTGGTGGTTGTACCGGCGGGGCGATGGGTTGTCGCTGCGCGCCATCGGCGAATCGCCAGCCGCGGCGCGCGCGGCCGGCGTGCCGGTAGGGCGCTATCGTTGGTTGGCCATTCTGTTTGGAGGCGCGACGGGGGGACTCGCCGGGGCCACGCTCGTTCTGGCGCAGGCGGGAACGTTCGCCGAAGGGATGTCCGCCGGCCGAGGCTTCGTGGCGATCGCGATCGTGGTGCTCGGACGATGGCACCCCGCCGGGGTCGCACTTGCATCCCTCATTTTCGGTGCGGCGAGCGCGCTGCAATTCCTGGTGCAGTCGCTTGGCCTTGGAATTCCCTATCAGCTGGCGCTGGCGATACCGTACGTGCTCACACTCGTCGGTCTCGCCGGAGTCGCGGGGCGAGTCGGCGCGCCCGCGGCGCTGGCCAGAGTTGACGATGCGTGAGCGACGAGCGCGCTGTCGTCAGCAGTGGCGACGACGGCTGGTCCAGCGGTTGCGCCAGCGGCCGTCGGCGCCGCGCTCGACCAGACTGTAGGCGTTGTCGTCGCCATAGTCGCGCGCCAGCACCAGGGTCGGCGTCTTCGTGTCGCCGGCCAAGAGAGCCGCGATCAACTCACGGCTTTCGACGGTCTCCTCCTGTCCGTAGGAGCGCTCGGCGTAGCCCATGGTGAAGGTCGTGTCGGCTCCGCGCCGCTCGCCGACGATGAACGTCCGCTCTTGCAGCGGCGTCGCCTCTTGGTTGATCTGCCGCACGAGCGAGCCGACAACGACGGTCGGACCGTCGGGAACTGAAAAGCGCCAGAGACTCTGAACGACGAACGGCAGGCCGGAGAATCGGCCCGCCGGATCGTTCGGCAACGCCGACGCCAGGCGAGTCAACCACGCCACGAATACGGCCGAATCCGCGTGATCGACCGACGCCGCCGAGTCCACGGCGAGCGGCGTGATCACCCCGCCGACGAATCCGACGTTCCACGGATGCGGCGGCGGAGCCGCGGTCAGCGGCGCGACGAGGCACCCAAGCGTGTCTCGTACGCTCGTGAGGTCCGCGGTCTGGACATTTCCTCCGCGACCGAAGAGTGTAACGCTCGCAGGATGGGGAATCGTCGCGATCGGCGTCGTGTCGCTTTCGGTTGGAAGAACTACAAGCGCCTTGGTAGGCGAATCGGTGGCGACGAGGAGTAGCGCTCCCGCGCTTGGATCCCAAGTCGAGGGCGTGCGTGCCGCGGTGGTATCGGATGCGGGGGCCGGCCGAGCGGATGTCGAATCCGAAACCGCGATGGGCTTCTCACGTCGGCAGGCGAGCGCCGCGACGGCGGCGCAGACGATCACGGCGGCGATGCGGCGGAACCGCTTCATTCCACGTAATTTGGACCCGCTTCAGGCCGCGTCAACGGCGAAGCCGCAAAGCATCTACGTCACGCGACGTATCGTGATCGGCCGGGGTGCGAGCTACCCTGGAATTGGGACGATGTACCGCGCCGTCCGGTTCGCGCGTCATCTCGGCGCCGCTTTGCGGCCCGCTGACCGGACCGATGTGCCGTCGGGAAGGAGGGAGACGGGGTGTTCTTCGAGTGATCTACGCGTTGCTGCGCGCCCTCGCCGGGATCGCGCTTCGATGGTTCTACAGCAGCATTGACGTCGCCGGTGTCGAGCGCATCCCGAAACGCCGTCCGCTGCTGCTGGTCGTGAACCATCCAAACGCCTTGGTCGACGCGCTCGTCGTCGCGTGGGTCGTTCCGCGACGAGTGCTGATAACCGCGAAGGCAACGATCTTCCAGAACCCGGTCGCCAACACGCTGTTGCGATGGGTCGGCGTCGTTCCGCTGCGACGAGCGAGTGACGAGCGTTCTACCGGCGGCCTGGACGCCGCGCGCAACCGTGCGACGTTCCGGGCCGTGCATGCCGCGCTTCAGCGTGGCGGAACGGTGCTGATCTTCCCCGAAGGAAGATCGACCGATGCGCCGTCTTTGGGCCCGCTCAAAACGGGCGCGGCCCGAATGGCTCTCTCGGCACGCGAGTCAGGCGACGTGCCGGGGCTCGCGATCGTTCCGATTGGTTTGACCTTCGAACGCAAGCAGTCTCCTCGCACTCGAGTGTTCGCCGAAGTCGGCGAGCCGCTTGTCGTCGACGAGTGGCAATCGCCGCCCGGCGTTCCTCAAGCCGACGCGCTGACCGCCGAAATCGAGGCTCGCCTACGCGCGTTGACCTTGAACTACTCGACCATCGACGACGCGGCGCGCGCAGTCCGGCTCGTTTCGTCGATCGCGGCGGTTCTCGGGGAGGAGCCGACGATCGGGGCGGGCGAACGCCCACTTGGCGTCGACACGGCGATCGCAAAGCGCATCGACGTTCTGACAGCGCGGCTTCCGGGTGCGCCGGCCGACGCGCGCGCGCGCGCAGAGCGAATCGTCGCACGTCTCGACGAGCTGCAACGCGAAATCTCGGATCGCGGTCTGCGACTCGAGGATGTGAACATCCGACTTGACGCGGCGGCCGGCGCGCGCTTCGTGGTGCGAGAAGGGTGGATTCTCCTCATCGGCGGGCCAATCGCTTTTTGGGGAGGCTTGAATCACTGGCTGCCGTTTCGGGCAGCTCGTGCGGTCGCCGCGAGACCTGGGGGCGACAACGCGGATCCGGCGATGCGGGCGGTAGTCGGCGGCGCCGTGTTCGTGTTGGTCACTTACATCGCGCAGTCACTGTTCGTCGACTGGCTACTGGGATGGCGCGCCGCGCTCATCTATCTCGTCAGTCTTCCAATCGCGGCGGACATCAACTTCTGGTTCCGAGATCGACTCGGCCGGACACGGCGACGCGCGCGGGCATTCCTGGTCTTTCGGCGCGAGCCGATGCTGCGTGAGCGATTCGCGCGCGAGTTCGCTTCGTTGCGCGACGACATGCGAGGAATCGATCGAGAACTTGGTGGGATCGACGGCGCCGCCGGAGCGGTCAGCGCGCCGGTGTAGACGGCGGTAGAAAGGGACCGCCGAGGTCCCAGTGCCATGCGTCGCGGCGGATGCCGGTGCGCGGATCCTTGAGGGGTTTGTACTGCAGTCTCTCGGCGTCGATGCCCACGGCAGCACCGTACTCGAGGAGCAGCGAGCGATTCGTAGAGACGAGATGCGCCATTCGACGGCCTCGCCACACATGGCGGTGCATCCACAGACCGCCATCCATGGCGAAGATCATTCCGTCACGCCGCTTTTCGAATTCGCGATACTGCGGGGGAACGCGCGTCACACGCGCGTTCCCGTCAATTGCAGGCGACGACTCCCTGTGCGGTCGCGGGTGCAACCGCCGCCGCGGTGCCGAGGAACAGGGCACAGAAGTGCGGCCACGACTGGGGATTCTGCGACGTCGCGGACCAACCGGTCGCGGTGTTTTCGGTGATCGTCACCACGTTGCCGTTCGATGCCGTGAGCTTCAGCGAGTCGAGATCGTTGCTGTAGTTCGCGTGATCGTAGAAGTACGCCTCTTCGGCCGTCGCGAGGTTGCGGAGGTCCGCTCGCATACCGGCGTAGAAGGCCTTGCCCTTCGTCGCCTGGAACTTCGGAATCGCGATCGCGGCGAGGATGCCGATGATCACGACCACGATGAGGAGTTCGATCAGCGTAAAGCCCGAGCGACGACTGGTCCGCGTCGGACTGGCGCAAATGCCGGCGAACCGCTGTCGGGCGGAGTCGCGCTCGACCAGTAGCGGGGCGGGCTGAGTTTTGATGTCGCTCATGGGCAGGATGCCGTTCAGGTTGTGCCCGCTGTAAGGGCAATCCGGGTGCCCAGGGCCACATGCTCATGTCAAGTCGTGTATTGTCAACTGATTACGCGTTTCTGACTGGCTGTCAGGCTGGCCGATTTGCCTGCCTCAGCCGTTCGATTTGCGGCTCATGTCGCAAGCTGCGAGGGGAGTATTGTGACGGGCGTCACTAATCCATCTTGGTGGCGAGCCAGTTTTCGCCGACCCCGACGTCGACTACGAGGGGCACCGCCAGGTCGGCGGCGTGCTCCATCTCGTGCCTGACCAGAGCCGTGAGGCGATCGAGCTCCGGTCGCGGGGCCTCGAAAACGAGCTCGTCGTGGACCTGGAGGAGCATCTTCGCTTCCAAGCCCTCGGCGGGAAGCGCACGGTGAATCCGAATCATGGCGGCCTTGATCAGATCCGCGGCCGAGCCCTGAATCGGCGAGTTGGCGGCCGTTCGCTCACCAAACGCCCGGATGTTGAAATTCCGGTCGCGCAGCTCGGGGATGTAGCGACGCCGGTTGAAAATGGTCTGCACGTAGCCGTGTTGACGCGCGAAATCGACCATGGAGTCGAGATATTCGCGCACGCGATGAAATCTCTCGAAATAGCGTTCGATGAACGCCTTCGCCTCGGCGTGCGCGATGCCCAACTGCCGGGACAGGGCGTGCGGACCTTGGCCGTAAATCGTGGCGAAGTTTATCGTCTTGGCGCGCGCGCGCATGTCTTTCGTGACCGCGTCGAGCGGCACGTCGAAGATGAGGGCCGCGGTCTGGCGGTGGATGTCGCCGCCGGCGCGGAAGGCCTCGACGAACGCCGGATCTCCCGACAAGTGCGCGAGGAGCCGGAGCTCGATTTGCGAGTAGTCCGCGGACACCATCATCCAGCTGCTTCGCGGAATGAATCCGCGCCGAATGTCGCGGCCGAGCTCGCGCCGGATCGGAATGTTCTGGAGGTTCGGGTCACTCGATGACAGGCGACCGGTGGCCGCGGTGGTCTGACTGAACGACGTGTGAACGCGGCGCGTCGTCGGATGCACGTACAACGGAAGGGCGTCGATGTACGTGCTCTCGAGTTTGGCGATCTCGCGGTACTCGAGCAGCAACACCGGAAGCCGGTGTCCTTCCTCGGCGAGTTGTTGAAGGACGCTCGCGTCGGTCGACGGGCCCGTCGCCGTCTTCTTCAGCACCGGCAGCTGCAGCCGGTCGAACAGAATTTCGCGAAGCTTGGGATTGGAATTGATGTTGAACTCTTCGCCGGCCGTCGCGTAGATCTCGCTCTCCACGCGACGACGTTCCCGCTCGAAGCGCTCCTTGAGCGACGCGAACCAGTCGACGTCGATCGTGATGCCTTGCCACTCCATCTCGGCGAGCACCTCGACGAGCGGCATCTCGATGTCGTGAAAGAGACGAGCGAGCTGAAGCTCGTCGAGCTGCGGCTCGAAGCGCTCGCGCAAACGCCAGACGATGTCGGCACGCTCGCATGCGTAGTCGCGCGCGCATGCCACCGGCGCTTCATCGAACGGGATCGCCTCTTTGCCCTTGCCGCACAGCTCCTCGAACGACGTGGTCTTGCGATTGAGAAACTCGAGCGCCAGCTGATCGATCGCGTGCGAGCGGCGGCCGGGGTCGAGCACGTAGCTCGCCACGGTCGTGTCGAAGTCGAGCCCGCGCAGCGTAATGCCCGCGAGGCGCAGCAACAGGATCGCGTACTTCGCGTCGTGCGCGGTCTTGTTGACGGCCGGATCTTCGAGGAGCGCTCGCAGCGGCGCGAGTTCCGGGCTGTCGATCGAGGGAAGCGAAAGCGGCGGCGGTCCACCCTGCGCCAGCGCGCGCGCGGCGATGCTGGTCGGTTCCGGCGTCTTTTTCGCGCGTGAGCGTTTTCCGGACGCGGCGTCGTCGCTCATGGCAGGCATTGCGTCGCCGAGGAGAGCGTCGAAGCCGAGTCCGACCTGTCCCTGTTCGGTGCGCGGCCGGTGGGCCAGCGGCAGATAAAACGCTTCTCCCGGCGCAATGCCGATCGAGAGACCGACCAACGACGTGCGAAGCGGATCGTTCGCCTGAAGCGCGCGCGGGTCGACGACACCTTCCACGTCGATCGAGACGAACGGCGCCGCCCGAGCGCGATCGAGAGCGTCCGCGAGCTCGGCCAGCGTGTCGACCGTGACGTACGAGACCGGCGGTGCCGGCGGCGCGGGAGTCTCCTCCTGGACCGGCTCGTCTTCGCCGACGGGCAGATTTCTCGCCAGCGTGTGGAACTCGAGCTCGACGTACAGCGGCCGAAGGCGCGCGTAATCCGGCGTCGCGATGCGAAGCTTCGCGAGATCGAGCGCGATCGGCAGATCGTCGCGGATGGTGACGAGCTCTTTGGACAGAATGGCCAGCGCGCCCTGTTCGAGCAACGCCTCGCGGGGGCGTTTCTTCGTCAGCTCGGCGGCATGCGCCAGGATGTTGTCGATCGAGCCGTACGTGTTCACCAGCTCCTGTGCGGTCTTTTCTCCGATGCCCTTTACTCCGGGCACGTTGTCCGAGCTGTCGCCGACGAGAGCGAGGAAGTCGGTGACGAGCTTCGGGGCAACGCCCAGCCGCTCGGCGCCGTTCTCGACGCTCACCCACTGCTCTTCGACGGCGGCCGAGCCGCCGCGTCCGGGGTTCAGCACCCACACGCCCGGCCGCACGAGCTGTTGAAAGTCCTTGTCGCCCGACACGAGCACTGCGCTGACGCCGGCTTCGACGCTCTGGCGCGCGAGCGTGCCGATGACGTCGTCGGCTTCATAACCAGGCAATGAGAGAATTGGTACTCGGTAGTATTCGAGAATGGCGCGGATGCGTTCCATGCCACGGTCGAAGTCGGACTGCAGCTCTTCGGTGAGCTTTTCGCGCGTCGCCTTGTACGCGGGATATTTCTCGTGGCGAAATGACATGCCCGAGTCGAGCACCCAGCCGAGGTATTCCGGCTTGTGCGTCTCGACGAGCCGCTGGAGATAGTTGGCGACGCCCCAGGCGGCCGATGTGTTCTCGCCGCGGCTGGTGGTGAGCGGACGCGCGATGAGGGCAAAGAAGGCGCGGTAAATGAGCGCGTAGCCGTCGACGAGAAACAGCCTCGGCGACGGCGGCATGGTCGGGCGCACGGGAACGGCAGTCGAAGGCGCGGTCATCGTTTCGAAAGCTCGGAGCGTCGCGGGAACGGTTCAATCCCACGACATATGGTCGCGCGGGATTTCGGACCGGGAAGGGCTGAAAACAGCACCGCCCGCCATCGCTGGCGGGCGGCTGCAGGGTTTCGTTCTTCCCGCGGTCGAGTCAGACGCGGACCACGTTCGCGGCGTGGAGCCCTTTCTCACCGGTGCGGATCTCGAACTCCACTTCCTGTCCTTCGGCGAGCGTCTTGAACCCTTCCATACTGATGGCGGAGAAGTGGACGAAAACGTCCTCACCGCCGTCTTGTTCAATGAAGCCATACCCCTTGGCGTCATTGAACCACTTCACCTTACCTCTGGCCATTCGCGCTGCCTCCGACAGGATGAATCGCTCCTGCATGGGCGCTGAGCAAGCCGGGACGGCTTGCGCGGCCCTATATAGAAGCGCCCTCCCGAATTTGTCAAGCAACGTGGTCCGGCATTCTTGCCGAGCCTGGGGCGCGACGTTAGGTTCGCGCCGTGCCCCGGGAAAATCTCGTAGGACAAACGATTGCCGGCTATTCGCTCCAGAGCGAAGTCGGCGAAGGTGGAACGTCGGCGGTGTTCCGCGCGCATCACGCGTCGCACGGAACCGTCGCCGTAAAAGTGTTGCGCGAGAAGCTGCGGCAGGACCGCACCGCGGTCGCCCGCTTCCTGCGCGAGGCCCGCTACGGCGAGCGCGTACAGCATCCAAACGTCGTTCGGACGATCGAGATCGGCGAAGCCGAACCGGGGATGCATTTCCTCGCCATCGAGTGGGCGGCGGGCGACATCCTCGAGAAGTACGCCAAGCAGAAGGGGCCGCTGCCGGTCGACGAAGTGTGCGCCGTCGTGCGCCAGATCGCGGATGCCGTGCACGCCGCGCATTCAGTCGGCATCGTTCACCGCGATCTCAAGCCCGAGAACGTGATGTACGATTCGACGGCGCGACAGGTGAAGCTACTGGACTTCGGCATCGCGACGGACACGGACATGTCGCCGGAGCAACGCCTCACGCGCGCCGGGTTCTTCGTCGGAACGCTCATGTACGTGGCGCCCGAGGCGCTATCGGGCGAGCTCGTGGGCCCGCTGGCCGATCAGTACAGTCTGGCGACGATCGCCTACTTTCTGCTCACGGGTGCGCTGCCGTTTCCGGCCAAGACGCCGCGCGAAATGTTCTCGCAGCTTCTCTCGCAGCCGCCGATTCCGCTGAACCAGGCGAAGCCCGGCCTCAAGTTCTCGACGGCTGTGGAAGCGGTCGTGATGCGTGGATTGAGCAAGGAGCCGCCGAAGCGCTACTCCGACGTCGTCGAGTTCGCGCGCGAGTTTTGTCAGGCGACGTCTTCGCCAGGACAGACGGAAAAGCAGGGATTCACGGCGAAGCTGGCGTCGATCTTTCGTCGGAAGGAGTGATCGTCGACCCGGCTTCGGGCGCCGCGACCGGCTCGGCGCCCGAGGTTTCCAGATCCGCCGGATTCACGGGCAGCCAGAGTGTAAACGTGGATCCTTTGCCGAGCTGACTCTCGACGCGAATGTCGCCGCCGAGGAGTTGCGCGAGCCGCCGCGAGATGGCGAGTCCGAGTCCGGTGCCGCGCTGCATCGATTCGCTGCGCGGACCAGCGTTCACCTGCTCGAACTCCTCGAAGATTCGCGATTGATCCGCTGGCGCGATGCCGACACCGGTGTCGACGACCTGCAACGCGATCCAGATTCGACGCGGGTCCGGGGATTGAGAGTTCAGGACCGGATCGTCGGGCGTGGGGCGGCGCGGTCCGCGAGGCGCCGCTCCGATCAGCCGTCCGCGCACGGCGACGCCGCCGGAAGGCGTGTACTTGATCGCGTTGCCGATGAGGTTCACAAGTATCTGGCGCAGGTGCGTCGGATCGGTGCGCAACTTGGGCAGCGATGCGCCGACGGCGATCGAGAAACTCAATCCTCGCTCGTTGACCAACGACTCGAGCTCGCTGGCGACGTTAAGCACGAACGGGCGGAGCACGATCGTCTCGGCGTGCACCTCGAGGCGCCCGGCCGCGATCTTCGCAATGTCGAGCACCTGGTCGACGAGGTGGCGCAGGTGCGTCGCGGAGGCGGCGATGCGATCGACCGGCGGCACCTGGCGCAGAGTGAGATCACCGTAGACGCCGTCCTTGAGCAGCTCGACGAACCCGACGATGGCGTTGAGCGGCGTGCGCAGCTCGTGCGAGATGTTCGCGAGAAACTCGCTCTTTGCCGTGTTGGCGCGAGCCACCTCGCTGTAGAGACGTTCGAGCTCCGCGGACCTGCCGGCGACTCGAACGGTTTGACGGCGTTCCCGGATCAAACCGTAGCCGAGGAGCGCGACGGTGAGCAGGCTCAGAACCCAGAGCGCGATTCGCAGCGGCTCGAAGGTCATCTCGTGGGCGACGACGAGCGTCCACACGAGCGTGTCGGGCACTTCGACACGAACCGACGCCGTGAGAGCACCACGCAGCGCCGCGCGCTTGCCCACGGCGAGCACCGTATCGTGCCCCGCGATGAGCGCGGCGGCGACCCGCTCGCCGGGGGCTCGCTGAACGATCGTGCGGAGGGCCGGACTGGAGGCCGGCGCCGCCAACACGCCGGGGCTCCTCAGCACCGCGCTCACGGCATAGCTCGACTCCAACGCGTCGATCTCGGCCTCGCGCTGCGCGGCGCGTGACAGGGCGCTGTCGCTCGCCACGAGGCCGCAAATCATGAACAGCAGCGCGGTCGTAAGGAGGAGCGAAACCTCGCGCAGAGAGAATCTGGCGAGCGCGGCGCGCACCATATGGTGTTGATTTGGGCGGACGGTGTTTAATTGATCGCCGACACAGACTAGCACCCGCCATGTCGAAACGAAACGACTTGATAACGCTTCTCGCGACGCGCTCGGCGAAGCGAGGCAACTTCACGCTGGCATCCGGTCGGCAGTCTTCCTTATACATCGACGCGCGGATCACCACAATGAGCCCGGACGGCCTCGCGTTGATCGGCCCGTTGGGTTTGGAGGCCATTCGCGAAGCGGGGTGGCAGGCGGACTCGGTCGGCGGACTGACGCTCGGCGCGGATCCGATCGCCTACGCCATCGCGTACGCGAGCGCGACGACCGGCGCACCGGTTCGCGCCTTTACGGTGCGCAAGGAAGCGAAGTCCCACGGGACTGGGCGGCTGATCGAGGGGCCGTTCAGGCCGGGCGACTCGGTGGTCGTGATCGAAGACACGATCACCACCGGCTCGTCGGCGCTTCGCGCGATCGACGCCGTGAGTGCGGGCGGCGGATCGATCGTCGGCGTGCTCGCGCTCGTCGACCGCGAGGAGGGAGGGCGAGAGGCGATCGAGGCGCAGGGGCATCGCGTGATCTCGCTCGCGCGCGCGAAGGAGATCATGGCGACGATGCCCGCCGCCTCGGTGAGGGGTGAAGCGCGAGGCGACTAATGGATCACCTGGCGCGCGGCCGGCGAGCCCCAATTGGGCGCGAGGGGACGAAGCCGGTGCAGCGGCTCGAGGTGCGGCAGAACGAGCGTGGCGCGGAACAGCTCGAACATTCCGCGACCGTCGTACGAATCGCGCAACTGCAACGCCGTCATGTTGAGCAGCATCCGCACGTGGCGTCCGAAGCTCTGGGGCGACGAGTAGTCCATGTGGTTCGCGATGTTCGCCACGGAGAAGCCTGGATTCTCGAAGAGCCTCGCGGCGCGCACCAGCCGTGCCATCGCCAGGTAGCGCTTCGGGGCCGGCAGCTTGGCTCTGAAAAATCTGCTCATCAGCGTGCTGGGCAGCACGTCCAGCCGACGAGCGAGCGCCCGAACGGTGGATACGTGCGCCGGCACGAGAAAGAGCGCCTCGAAGAAACGCCAGCAGTCGTGCGACACGCCGGCGAGATCGATGGCGAGCTGCCCCAATGCCTCGCGCTGAATGTCCTCGGCGCGCGTCGTGAGCAGATAGTTCCGCAGCTCACGCCATCCGTCCGCCTCGCGCACGTCGACGAGTTGGCGTACTCCCGTCGATCCGAGCGAGAGCATTGCCTGCGGGGCCGCCCGGTCCACGCTCGTGAGCAGCGCCACGGTGGGAACGCGCGGGAATTCACGCACCAGCGCGGCGACTGCGGCTCTCTCAGTGGAGTCGCAGCGGGCGACGGAGAGCACGACCGCTCCCGCGCGTTGCGTCTTGAGATCTTGAACCACTTCCGCGACGGAATCGCGGTGGATGGTCTGATACCATCCGTCTCCGGCGGCGTCGACGCGGAGCCGCTCAATGGGAGTCAACATCGTGACGATCGCGAGCGGCTTCGCGGTATTGCGTGGATCGGGATGCATTGATCGGTTCCTGCGCGGCGAATGGGTGGGATTCGACGGCTACACGAGTCGTCCTCGGCTCGTGTGCGACGACGGTAGAACACGGCCGTCAGCGCGCCGTCAGGTGCGACGCGTTTGCGAACGCTCCGGCGCGGCGCGATCATTATGTTTGAAATAGGTCGCCAACCGGGTGGTCGCGAGTGGTAGCGTTTCATCGCCGCTCGAGGAAAGTCCGGACTCCTTGGGCACGCTGCCAGATAACTACTGGGCGTCACCGGCTTCGGCCGGAGCGACGACGGAGAGTGCAACAGAAAACACACCGCCGACGGCTTTGAGGAAACTCGAATGCACGGGCAAGGGTGAAATGGTGGGGTAAGAGCCCACCGCGCGGCTGGCAACAGACGCGGCACGGCAAACCCCAGCGGGAGCAAGGCCAAATAAGCAGCGAGAGGCGCCCACCTCGATCAACACGCTGCGGGTAGGCTGCTGGAGGGCGCGGGCGACCGCGCTCCGAGAGGAATGACCGCCGCCCGGACTTCGGTCCGGCGCACAGAATCCGGCTTACAGGTTCGCGACCGACGGCGCGCCGAGAACACGGCGCGCCGTTTCGCGTTTCTTCAGTCGTCGTCGAAGAGGTCCGCGCGCGGCACCGCGCGGCTGATGCGTTCTTCACGCATTCGCGGCGCCTGCATCAGCCCGGCCGCCGGCATCCATCTGCCGCGGAACACCTGACGAAGGGCTTTCCATATGAAACGCACGGTCATGATCAGGCCCGCCAGCACGACTAACGCGAAGAAGAGCGTGATCAACGGGTGGTGCCAGATAGCCACGGCAACCACCGCGACCAGCGCGAATTCGGCGCCATTCGCCACGCTGTTCGTGATCGGCTCCGGCGACGCGTCGATCGCATAGCGGAGCCCGAGCTTGGTGGTGTGCGTGGTGATCGCGAGCCCGCCGCCGAGCAGCGCGGCGATGAGCACGATCACCGGGTCGGCATGCCAGGCCGTGGCCGCGGCCAGCATCGCCGCCGCCGGCGGCCGAATCAGACTGTGCAGCGTCTCCCACGCCGACGCGACGCCTGGAATCAGGGTGGCCAGGAACTCGATGCTGTAGAGCGCGACCGCGAGTAGGATGACGGCGAGGTTGCCGAACCCTTCGATCGTGGTCGGCACGTTGTGCACCCAGCCGTAGCGAACGGCAAGCCCGGTGATCGCGACGGTGGCGTAGAGATTCAGCCCCGCCGCGTAAGCCAGCCCGAGACTCTGAACAAGCGTGATGAGACTGAACACGTCGCGCGACCTCCTCCCCAACTTCGCCGGCGGGGAGACGAGAGTAAACGCCGATCAGTCGAGCAGCCGCAAAGGCATCACGAGACAGAGGTACGAGGCCGGATCCGCCCACCCTTCGGGCTCGATCGTCGCCGCACGCTCAGGCGCCTTGAACGTCAACCGGACTTCGTCCGTCGGAATGAAACGCAGAATCTCGAGCAGATAGTTCGCGTTGAAGCCGATGTCCAGAGGGTCGCCGGTGTATCGAACCGCCAATTCGTCGGTCGCCTCGCCGAGGTCCGGGGTCTGTACGCTGAACTTGAGCATGCCGGCGTTGAAGGACAGCCGGATGCGGTGCGTCTGGTCGGACGCGATGATCGACATTCGGCGCAGCGCGCTCGTGAGCGCGGTTCGGTCGGCGATGGCGACGCGGTTGTTGTCCTTGGGAAGGACCGCGTCGTAAGGCGGATAGGGTCCTTCGATGAGACGCGTGAAGACCGCCGTGAACGGCGAGCGGAAACCGAGGTGGTTGTCGCCCTTCGCGATCTCGAGCTCCTCGTCCTCGGGAAAGAGACGACGGATCTGCTCGAGCGCCTTGGCGGGAACGATCAAGTCGCTCGACGGAGCGCCGCCGGACTTGATCGGCGTCTCCATCTTGGCGAGCCGGTGCCCGTTCGTCGCGACCATTCGCATCATGTCCGGCCGAAGCTCCCACAGCACGCCATTCAAAATCGGCCGGCTTTCCTCCGTCGAGACGGCGAACGACGTGTGCGAAATCAGCTTCTGCAGGTCGCCGGAACGAATGCGCCAGCTCTCGTTGAACCGAACGTTCGGGAACGCCGGGAACTCGTCGCGCGGCAGGCCGAGAATCTTGAAGTGCGAACGACCGCAATCGAGCGTCACACGCTGCTCGCCGGCGGCGGCGATGCGAACCGGCGCGGGCGGCAACTCGCGAGCGATCTCACTGAGCTTTTTCGCGGGGACGGTCGTGGCGCCAGTGGTCTCGACGTCGGCCGCGACCTCGGTCGTGACGGCGATGTCGAGGTCCGTGCCGGACAATCGAATGCCCTTGTCGGTGGCCTCGACGAGAATGTTCGCGAGAACCGGCAGCGTCGTCTTGGCCGGTATGCTCGCGGTGACCGCGGCAAGACCTTCCTGCAATTTTTCTCGGGAGATCGTAAACCGCATCGCGGCTCCTTTGCGCTTCTTTGTGCAAAACAACTCGGCCTTACTAGATCTCTTTTTAAAAGAGAAATACCTAGTAGCCGTAGTAGTCGTTGTTGACCAGTGGAAAATCGCTGGAAGTTACATCGAATCAAGCAGTTCCACTATGGGGGCTCATGTGGACGTCATGTGGGCAATGATAGTACTCCAGATCCCCACAGGGTCCGGCGAGGCGGCGGACTGAAAAGCTGTGGAAAGCGTGCATCGTCATGTTCAATTCCGGAGACTTTCCAACGCCGCTTTGATCCTACCGACACGCTGCGCGAACGATGGATCCTCGTTCATCATGGCGATCACGCGCTCGAGCGAGTGGATGACCGTGGAGTGATCGCGGCCCCCGAACGCCGCGCCGATTTCGACCAGCTGCATGCCGAGTAGGTCGCGCATCAGATACATCGCGATCTGACGCGGTACGGTGAGGTTCTTCGTGCGCGTTTTGGAGCGAAGCCCTTCGTTGGTAACGCCCCACTCCTTGGACACGGCCTGCTGGATCGCGAAGGCGTTGAGCGCCGGTCCGCCGGGGGTTTCACCCGGGAGCGGCTTGAGCTTGTCGCGTAGCGCCTCGCGAGCGACGTCGACGGTGATTTCGCGGTGCTTGAGCGACGCGTAGGCGAGCAGCTTGATGATCGATCCTTCCAGCTCGCGCACGCTCGAACGCACGTTTTCGGCGATGAACCGGACCACCTCTTCGGGAATCGTCAACTCCAGGTGGTCGAGCTGCGCTTTTTGGCGAAGGATGGCGATTCGGTGCTCGAGATCGGGCATCTCGATATCGGCGACCATTCCCCAGTGGAAGCGCGAAACGAGCCGCGCCTCGAGGCCAGGGATTTCCTCGGGAGGTCGATCGCTGGTGAGAACGATCTGGCGCCCGGCTTCATAGAGAGCGTTGAAGGTGTGAAAGAATTCCTCCTGCATCGCCTCCTTCCCTTTGAGGAAGTGGACGTCGTCGACAAGGAGGAGGTCCGTCTCGCGGAAGCGTCGGCGGAAGTCTGCGGTGGTGCGGTTCTGAATCGCGGCCACGAGCTCGTTGGTGAACTGCTCGGTGCCGATGAAGGTGATTCGCGTCTCGGGCTTCCGGAGCAGGATCTCGTGGGCGATGGCCTGCATGAGGTGGGTCTTGCCGAGTCCCGTGTCGCCGTAGATGAAGAGCGGGTTGTAGACCTTGCCTGGGGCCTGGCCGACGGCATGCGCGGCGGCGGCGGCGAGCTCGTTGGATTTCCCGATGACGAAATACTCGAACGTGTATCGATCGCTTAATGGTGGCGAATTGATGCCGCCATTCTGCTGCGTGATCGGTCGCTGCGGCGGCTGCGCGATGAACAAATCCATCTGCGACCGGGCCCGCCGCTCTTCGGTCACCTTGAACACGACGCTGAGCGGGTGCCCGAGTGCGATGGGAGCGAGGCTGGCCAGCATGTCGGCATGCTTGGACTCGTTCCAGTCGGCGGCGAACTGGTCCGGGCAACCGACGAACACCGTCGTCTCGTTCATGGACAGCGCCTCAGTCGGCTCGAGCCAGGTTCTGTAGGTCTGCTCGGGCAGCTCTTGACGAGCGCGATCGAGCAGACGGCTCCAAGCTTCGTGGGCGGTCAGCGACATGTCGGCGAACGAGAGATTGCGGCGGGGCAGCGAAGCTAGACGGGCTGTGTGGAAAAAGCAAACCCAACGCGTGCGCGGCGGCGCAAAATGTCTTGAACTATCTCTCTGCCTGGACTAACCTTAAAGGTCTATATCGCAAATCTGCTCTGACCGTTTTGGAGTGCTCCAATGGGTAAGCCGACGTACCGTCCGCGAAACAAGCGCCGAATCAAAACCCACGGGTTTCGGACGCGTATGGAAACGAAATGGGGACGCGAAGTGCTCAGCCGGCGCCGGAAGAAGGGACGCAAACGCCTCACCGTCAAGTTGCCGAGCAAGTACGCCGGCGTCTGACGAGGGGAGCGGGGACGGCTTCGGATTTCCGCGCGAGGCGCGTCTCACGCGACGCCTCGACATTCAGAGGGTGGTTCAAGAGGGGAGGCGAATTCGCACCGCGTACCTCGACGTCCGCGTGCTCGCGTCCCCTCTCTCGCATTCGCGGATCGGTATCATCGTGCCACGCCATCACCAGACCGCTGTCGAACGAAACCGACTCAAGCGTCGGCTTCGCGAGCTGGCGCGGATCCGCTTGCTGCCCTCGTTGCGTGTCGGCGCGGCGTTGGATCTGGCAATTCGAGCCAAGCGCGAGGCGTACGCCGCACGAATGGAAGCGCTGGCGGCCGACGTCACGGCGATCCTTCGCCGGGTCGCGCCTCCCGCGGCCGCTGAGCCGCCGAGCGCGTAGCGCAGATGCGGCGCGTTCTGGTCCTGTTCGTGCGCGGCTACCAGGTGGCGATCTCACCGATACTGCCCGCTTCGTGCCGCTATTATCCAAGCTGCTCGGCCTACGCGATCGAAGCGATCGAACGCTACGGCGCGATGCGCGGCGCGTGGATGGCGGCGCGGCGGATTGCCCGGTGTCATCCGTTCCGACCCGGCGGCTACGACCCCGTTCCATAGCCATTCGACCGTCCGAAGCCATTCGACCGCCCGAAACACTGCATGGATAAACGCACGCTGCTCGCGGCCGCCTTGATGGCGCTCGTCATCGTACTCACGCCGCGGATTTTTTCGTCGAGATCGGCGCCCCCTCCCGCGGCGACGCGCGCCGACAGCACGGCTGTCAGCACCGCGGCGCCGGCGAATAGCGCGGCGGCCACGCCGCAGGCACCGACGGTGACGGCTCCCAAGGCCGATACGACGCGCCGCACCACGACACCGATCGCGCAGGCCGCCACGATCACGACGCCTCGCGCGACGTTCGCGCTGATGAACCCCGGCGCCGCGCCGGGCGACGTGACGCTTCCGTCGTTTCGCGATCTCCGGCCGGGCGATCCGAAGGGAACGAACGTCGTCATCGCTCCCGCGGGCAAGCTGCACTTGGTCTATCGACTCGCCGCGGGCGCCGACACGATCGCGCTGGACACGCTCCATTTCACGGTGGCGCCGACGCCCAACGAGGTCACGTTCTCGTCGGTGCCGATCAACGTCAGCTATCGGACGACGTCGGATGGCTACCGTCTTTCGGTGAGCGGCCGCGCCAACAACGCGCCGCCAGGGGCGACGCTCGTCATCGATCTTCCCTCGGGCATTCGATCCGTCGAGGCGGACACGCTCGACGACTCGCGGCACCTCGCCTTCGCTTTCAAGATTCCAAGGCGGGATCCGACGAGTGTCGCGTTCTCGAAACTCGAGCCCGGGTCCGCGCGCATCGACACCGGTTCGTTCCAGTGGGTCGCCGCGAAGACGAAGTATTGGCTCGTAGCCTTGATGCAGCCCGTCGGTTCGCTGCCGTCGGCGGGAATCTTTCGCGACATCCTGTTGCGCGGCGCGCCGCGCACGGGCAAGGTCGTCGATGCTGCGTACGCGAGAACGACGCTACCGCTCAAGAACAACGCGTTCGCGTTCGACCTGTACATCGGGCCGCAGTCGTGGGCCGAACTGCACGCGCTGAACAACGACCTCGAGAACGTCAACCCGTACGCCGGCTGGCTCCATCCGGTGGTGCAGCCGTTCGCGACGATCGTGATGCGCGTGTTGCTCTGGATGAAGGCGACGCTGCGCGTGAACTACGGCTGGGTGCTGATCATCTTCGGCGTCGTCATCAGGCTTCTGCTCTGGCCGCTCAACAACAAGGCCATGCGCTCGAGCATCCAGATGCAACGCCTGCAGCCCGAGCTGACCGCGATTCAGGCGAAGTACAAGAGCGATCCGGAGAAGCAGCGCGACGCCCTGGTGAAGGTCTATCAGGACCACGGCATGAGTCCGTTCAGTCCGATGCTCGGCTGCCTGCCGATGCTGTTGCCGATGCCCGTGCTGTTCGCGCTGTACTTCGTGTTCCAGAACACGATCGAGTTTCGCGGCGTGCCGTTCCTCTGGCTTCCGGACCTCGCGCTCAAGGACCCGCTTTACATCATCCCGCTCGTGATGGGCGGATCGATGTACCTGCTCTCGTGGCTCGGCATGCGTTCGAGCCCGCCGAACCCGCAGGCGAAGATGATGAGCTACATGATGCCGGTGATGTTCACGTTCCTGTTCCTGAACTTCGCGTCGGGCTTGAACCTCTACTACGCCGTGCAGAACATCGCCGCGCTGCCGCAACAGTGGTTCCTGTCGCGGGAGCGCGTGCGCGCGGGCGTCTCGTCGACCCCGGCGCTCGGGTCAGCGGGCGCGGCGCGGGCCGGTCCGGCCACGCGAAAGACGTAGACGGCGGATCGCTGCGCGACGTGCACGGCCGTTGCACGTTACGGTGGTACCATGCACGTCACCTACATCGGCCACGCGACCCTGCTCATCCAGATCGGCGAGACTCGGCTTCTCACCGACCCGAACTTCGACGCGCGCCTCGGCCGCATCCTGCCGCGCGTGGCGGCGCCAGGTATCGCCCTCGACGAGCTTCCGAGACTCGACGCGATCCTGCTCACGCACGCGCACGCCGACCATTTGTCGTTCGACTCTCTCGACCGCCTGCAGCGTGATATTCCGATCATCGCACCGCCCGCCGTGGCGAACTGGTTGCGGCGGCTCGGCTATAACGAGACCGTTTCAGTGGGTCCGGGCGAGCGGTTCGAGATTGCCTCGGTCGGCGTTCACGCCGCGACCGCGACCCACCGCGGCAACCGCTACGGTTTCGACCGGTGGCGCAGCGCGGCAAACATGTACCTGATCGACGGCGGCGCGACGACGGCGTTCTTCGCCGGGGACACCGCGCTCGACACCGATACGCACGGGTTGGTCGAGCGGGTTCTCTGGGAGCGTGGGCAGGAGCTCGATCTCGCGATGCTGCCGATCGGCTACGCGCCGTGGTGGAAGCCGGGTTTTCGGCGCGGCCACCTGACGCACGACGACGCGCTCGAGTTGTTCGAGCGGTTGCGTGCGCGGATCTTCGTCCCATATCACTGGGGAACGTTCAGGCACGTGACTGCGACGGCGCACGACGCGATTCGACGGCTGCGTGCCGCCGTCGAACGCCATCCGCTGCGTGCCGGTGTGCGCATCATCGAGCCGGGAGAGTCGCTCGAGGTTCACGGAGCAGCGGCGGCGTGACGATGCCGCGCGAGCAGGCGCGGCATTCCAGCAGTTCACCGATCGACTCATCGGAGACGATCGTCGCCCCGGCGACGGCGCCCGGGCGGGGCGCGCTGTCGGTCGTGCGCCTGTCCGGAAAAAACGCGCACGACATCGGCCGCGCCGCGTTGCTATCGTGGCCCGAGACCGCGCGGGTGGCGACGTTGACCAAGGTTCACGACGTCGCGGGCACCGTGCTCGATCAAGTCGTGGTGATCCGCTACGACGCGCCGGCGTCGTTCACCGGCGAAGATTCCGTCGAGCTGATTACCCATGGTGGCGCCGTGGTGTCGGCGACCGTCGTTGCGGCGCTCGTCGGGCGTGGCGCACGGCTGGCTCGTCCCGGCGAGTTCACGCGGCGCGCCGTTCTCAACGGGAAGCTCGACGTGCTACAGGCCGAAGCCACCGGCGATCTCATCGACGCGGGCTCGCGCGCCGCCCAGGCTATGGCACTGCGGCAGCTCGACGGCGGGCTGACGCGCCGAATCACGTCGCTCAGGAGCGAGCTGATCACGCTCGAAGCGCTGATCGCGTACGACATCGACTTTCCCGAAGAGGACGATGGGCCGATTGCGCCGGCGCGAATTCTTCGGCAGACGGACGCCGTCGTGAACGCGCTCGATCAGCTTCTCGCGACCGCGCGGGCGGGGGAATTGGTCCGAGAGGGTGCGCTGGTGGTGATCGCCGGCGCGCCGAACGTCGGCAAATCTTCGTTGTTCAACGCACTGCTCGGCGAAAGCCGGGCGATCGTGACCGACATTCCGGGAACCACGCGCGACGCGATCGAGGCTGTCGTCGATACACCGTCGCTGCCGTTGCGTCTCGTGGATACGGCCGGAATCCGCGATGCCGTGGACCCGGTCGAGCGGCTCGGCGTTCAGGTCAGCGCGTCGTACGTCGCGCGGGCGGCCGTGGTGTTGGCCTGCGGCGACGACCGCGAGTCGATGCGTCAGATCGGCTCGAGTCTCGCCGGCCGCACAGCGGCGCCGATCGTCGCGGTTTGGACGAAGATCGACCTCGCGCCGCCGACTGATAATGAGCTGGAAGCCGTGCGCGACATCATCGGCGCATCGAGCGTCGTTGGGGTCAGCGCGGAAACAGGCACTGGCCTCGACCTCCTGTTGTCGTCCGTCGCCAGCCTGGCGACCGGCGACGCCGGCGAGCTACACGCCGATGCGCCGATTCTGACTCGCGAGCGACATCGGTATGCCGTGGCGAAGGCACTCGAGGAGGTTCGCGCGTTCCGGTCGGCGTGGCGGGGAGGCGACGTGCCGGCAACGGTAGCCGCCGTTCATCTTCGCGAAGCGGTGACGATGCTCGAGGACCTGATCGGCGCGGTGGACATCGAGGACGTGCTCGACGAAGTGTTTCGACGGTTCTGCGTTGGGAAATGAGGCGCCGCGCCGGCGCACGCCGAGCGAAACTACGCGGTCATGACGGCCGCGTGCCCGAGCGCTGAAATCTCGACGCCGCTCGCGCGCATCGCCCAGGCAATTCCGTTGGCGGCGATCGCCGGCTCGCAGAGCCGAGCGCCGAGGTAATAACCGGCTCGCTCGGGAATGACGTAGCGGTCGACCGTGCGCGCTTCGTCGCTCATGCCGCCCGAGAGGTATCGGAGCCGGAGACCGAGGCCGGAGCGATCCAAATCTCCGCCGATGGCTCGTGTGAGCACCGACTCGAGTTGACGCACCTCGGTGTATTGGCGGCGGCCGTACCCGAAGTATTCCCATGCGGCATGTCCGGGGCTCACCTGCCGTGACGCATGGATCGCGAGCCCTTCGTTGATCAGCAGCTCGCGAAGGGGCGTTCTCCGTCCGGTGTCCCAGTACGAGTAGTATCCGTTCGCGTCGCGGATCACGTTGCGCAATTCGCTGCGACTGGTCGGCGACGTGTAGCGCACGACGTGCGCGATCTCGTGGGCGAGCCAGAGCGGAATGAGCTCGGGGTCGAGGCCGAGGCCCTGTGTCTCCGCGTTCGTCTGCCCGGTAAAATGCTCGAGACAGACGAACGCGATTCCGCGCCCGTCGACGACCAACTCGCCGGCATTCGCCGCTCCGACGCCGACCATCAACACGACGTCGACGTCACAGTCCATTGCAAGCAACTCGCGGCACTGCTGCTCGGTGTTGCGTGCAAGCGACACCACATCGGTGCGCTCGAGCATCGCCCTCAAATCCGGACGTGCGGCCGACACGGTCGATCGGACGATGTCCACGTAGTGCGGACCGTCGGGATCGATCACATAATTGTGCCAGTACGGCTCGAGGATCTTGCGGTGGCTGCTGAAGTAGCGCTGGTACGCGGCTTGTCGGTCGGTGCTATCGAGAACGGCGAAGAAGTCGGGTAGCAGGTTGATCAGCATTCTCGACCGGGCGCGGGAAGGCGGCGCGACGTTTCCGACGGACGCGGAATGATAGTGGCGATCTGAAAAGTGAACAAGAGTCGAGAACGTCGAATCAGTAGCCGAAAGCAGAGTGAGATGTGGCACAGTTCTTCCCATTTTGACTTTTGGAAAGACCGACGCATGGCGGGGATGAACCGATGACCACGCTGCAGCAGATAGAGCTTCAGTGCCCAATCTGCGAGACACGTTTCCGCTCGCAGACGGTAGTATCCACCAATTCTTTCGGCGGGAAGCGTACTGACTTTCACGAGCGCGCGGCGGGAACGCAGCCGCTGCCGTATCTCATTCACACGTGCAGTCGTTGCGGTTACTCGGGTGCCGATCGTGATTTCACCGACGGCGCCGACGTATCGCCGATCCTGAAGGAGCGTGTTTGGTCCGAGCTCGCGCCGGCGATCAACAACGGGACGCGAACGGGTTCAGAGAAGTACGAGGCCGCCGCGAAGGTGGCCGAGTGGCAAGGCGCCGAACCGCGGCACGTTGCCGACCTCCTGCTCCGCGCGGCTTGGTGCTGCGTGGACGAGGGCGACACCGAAGCCGAACGCTTCTTCCGGCGGAAAGCGGCCTGGAAATTCGAGGAGTCACTGAGCGCCTTCGACGGCGTCCCGCGCGACGAGCGAGCCGTGATCAACTACTTGGTCGGCGAGTTGTGGCGCCGAGTCGGCGACACGACGTTGGCCGAGACCTGGTTCGACCGAGTCCGGTCCGAGATCGTGGATTCGGAGGCCCAGCAGTGGATCGTCGAGGCCGCGGACCAGCAGCGCGACGCGCCGCGTGAGTGGTTCAGCTGACGAGGATCACCTGGATCTGACGAGCGCGCCCCGTTTGGGGCGCGTTTTCGTTTCAGCGTTCACCCCTACCGGGTTCCGAAGAGACGGTCGCCGGCATCCCCGAGTCCCGGTAGGATGTAACCCTGTTCGTTGAGGCCGCGATCGAGAGCGGCGCAATACACCACGACGTCGGGATGCTCGCGCGCGAGCCGACGAACGCCTTCGGGGGCGGCGACCAGGCACATGAAGCGAATGCGCGTCGCGCCGGCCCGTTTGAGCGACGCGACGGCAGCGACCGCGCTCCCGCCTGTCGCGAGCATCGGATCGAGAAGGAAGAAGTCCCGCTCGGACGCGTCGCCCGGGACCTTGAAGTAGTAGTCCACCGGCTCGAGGGTGTCGTGATCGCGATAGAGACCGATGTGTCCGATCCGCGCGCCCGGAACGAGGCGGTAGATCCCTTCGACCATCCCGAGGCCGGCGCGCAGGATCGGCACGAGCGTGAGCTTCTTGCCGCTCATACGCTTGCCGACGGTTCGCTCGAGCGGCGTCTCGACCGTGGCGTCGGCGAGCACCAGATCGCTCGTCGCCTCGTATGCGAGGAGCATCGCGATCTCGTCGACCAGCTCCTTGAAGATTTTCGTCGGCGTTTCGCGATCCCGGAGGATGCTCAGCTTGTGTTGCACCAAAGGGTGCGACACGAGGCGCAGCGTCGGGAGGCCGGGGGTGGTGTCCATGGCGCGCAAACTACTAATTTCGCGCCCATGGCAGAATACCGGTCGCGGCCGTGGGATGATGCAGCACGCGAGCGGCCGTTCGCGCCGCCGAGCGCGTTCTAGTTTCGACGGCGTATGCTTCCGCCGCGACGGGCGAATTGGTGGCGGCTCGGCTGGCTCGTGAGCCTTCTGATGTTCGCCGGGTGGGCGTTGTCGCTCGTCGGCGTCTATGTCTGGGGGCATCGCGATACCGCGCGTCCCGTCGCGGCAATCGTCGTCATGGGAGCCGCGCAATACGGCGGCCGGCCGTCGCCCGTCTTTCGAGCCCGCATCGACCACGGGATCGATCTGTGGCGCCGCGGCCTGGCGCCACGGCTGATTTTTACCGGCGGTCCGGGCGACCGCGACACGACGAGCGAGGCCGCGGTCGCCGAGCGCTACGCCATCGACCACGGCGTGACGCCGCGCGCGATCATGATCGAGAACGCAGGCCGCTCGACGGCTGAATCACTTCAGCACGTCGCGGCGCTGATGGACGCCGAACCGTCGCGGACGGTGATTCTCGTAAGCGATCCGTTCCACATGTTGCGGCTGACGATTCTAGCTCGACGCTACGGGCTCACGGCCTATGCGTCGCCGACGCGGACGAGCCCCATCTCGACGAATTGGCGCGAGTCGTGGAAGTACGCGCTCGGCGAATCGATCAAGGTGCCGATCGCTTTTCTGCTTCAGCGCCGAGAATAGCCCCGGCGGACGGGGCCTCACCACTGTCCACGGCGCGCACCAGCCACGACCAGTACGCCGGACCGCCGACCTCCGGAACGTCGTTGTGTCCGGCGCCGCGAACGACGAGTAACTCGCCCTTGTTCCCGGCCGCCGCGAAGACCTCGCGTCCCATGCGCACCGGCACCACGACGTCGCGATCCCCGTGCGACACCCACACGGGAGCGCGGAGCGTGTGAACTCGCGTCGGCGTGTCGAAGTGGATGCGGGAGATGAGTCGCCACAGCCCGGATATCCCCGGCACCCCCAGGCGGGCCGCCATCGCTTTTGCCGTGCTCAGGGGCGATTGCAGGACGAGCGCGCGCGGGGTGTCATGCGCAGCAAGCTCCGCGGCGACGGCGCTGCCGAGCGAGTGGCCGTAGAGGACGACGTCGGTGTGCGCGATGCCGAGCCGCCGCGTCAGGAAATCCATGGCCGCTTCGGCGTCGAGGGCGGAGGTCCTGTACGTAGGCCCCCCGCCGATTCCGTCGTATCCCCGATACTCGGGCAACAGGACGCATGCGTCGGCCTCGCGGGAGAGCCGCGTGGCCCACGGGATGAACCAGCGGGACACGTCAGCGTTGCCGTGGAAGGCGATTACCGCGGTTCGAGGCGATCGGCAGTTGCCGACGAGGAAACCGAAGAGCTCGATTCCGTCGGCGGTCCGATAGGAAACGCGCTCGGCCTGGACGGGTCCGTCATGCACCGCGCGAGGCGGCTGAAACAGCACCCGTTCCTGATAGTGCCAGAGCATGAGGAGGAGCCCGACATAGGCGAGCGCCGCTCCGGCTGCGACTAAATAGATGATTCGTAACACGTGCGACCGCTTCGGCTCGACGAGTAAACTCTCGTCAGGGTTCCAGTGCCCACTTGATGAGTGCAATTTAGACCGATGCGCATTCCGATCGAAACCCTTCGGTTGCCGAACGGACTATTTGTGAGCCTGTCCGAAGATCATACGGCGCCGATCGTCGCGGTGAATCTTTGGTACCACGTCGGTTCAGCGAACGAGCCGCCCGGTCGCACAGGGTTCGCGCATCTGTTCGAGCACATGTTGTTCCAGGGTTCGGCCGACGTCGAGGCGAACGAGCACTTCGAGCTCGTGCAGCGCGCGGGCGGAACGCTCAACGGATCCACCTGGCTCGAGCGCACCAACTATTTCGAAACGCTGCCATCGAACCAGCTCGAACTGGCACTGTGGCTGGAAGCGAACCGCATGGGCAAGCTGCTGCCCGCGATGACGCAGCAGAAGCTCGACACGCAGCGCGACGTCGTGATGAACGAACGCCGCTGGTCGATGGACAACCAGCCGTACGGCTCGTGGATGGAAAAGCTCCCCGCTCTCTGCTTTCCGCCCGAGCACCCGTTTCATCACTCGCTCATGGGCTCGATGGAGGACTTGACGGCGGCGAGCCTCGGCGACGTCGAGCAGTTCTTCGCCACCTACTACACCCCCGACAACGCGGTCTTGTCGATCGCGGGCGACTTCGAGCCTGCCGAGGCGCGGCGACTCGTCGAAAGGCATTTCGGCGAGATTCCGCGCGGCGCGGGGAAGCCGCCACTGCCTGACATGTCGCTCCCGCCTGTGTTCGGTGAGTGGCGCCGTGAAGTCGTCGCCGACGACATCATGCTGCCGCGACTGTTCTTGGCGTTTCGCTCGCCGGTCTTCGGGACGAAGGAGTACTACGCTGCGAGCACGTGCGGCGCAGTGCTGGGACTCCGGAACGCGAGCCTCTTGCGGCGGCGCCTCGTGCGCGAGCGGCAAGTCGCCGCCGAAGTGACGGCCTTCACGTACGACTTGTCGAAGGGAATGGATCTGCTCGTCGTCGACGCGACGGCGCGGCCGGGAATCTCGGCCGACCAACTCGAGCGCGACGTCGCGAACGAGATCGACGCCGTCATGCGAGACGGAGTATCCGACGAGGATGTCGAGCGGGCGATCGCCGTCATCCAGACGATGTTCGTCTCGGCGATGCAGCAAGCGGCCGAGCGCGCCGACCGAATCTCGTTGTTCGCTACATATCTCGGCGATCCGACGAAGGTGAACGACGAGGTGGACCGTTATCGCGCGGTGACGGCAAAGGCCGTGAACGCGTTCATCCGCGAACGATTGGGCGAGAACAACCGCGCGAGCCTCGTGTACGTGCCGCGCGACGCGTCGTCTGAGGAACTCGTGGGATCTGGAGCCGCGGCGGCGATCGAATGAGCGCGCCCACGGCACAGCAGCCTCGAAAGTCGCCGCGCCCGGCGCCGGGACCACGCCGCGACTACCACTTTCCGCGGTTCGTTCGCCGCCGGCTCGAGAATGGCCTCGAGCTCATCGTGGCGCCGGTTACAAAACTGCCGTTGGTGACGGTGGCGGTCGTCATAGACGCGGGCGCCGTCTGCGATTCGGCGGGGCGCGAAGGTGTCGCCCGGCTCGGCGCGAAGCTCATGCTCGAGGGCACGGACAAATACGACGGAGCCGAGCTTACCGAGCGGTTCGAGCGGTTGGGCGCTTCGATTGACGCTGAGGCTGATTGGGACGAAGCGGCGTTGACGATGACCGTGACGTCGGACCGGCTGCCCGCCGCGTTCGATCTGCTCGGCGAAGTGCTGCGCTCGCCGGCATTCCCGCAGCGCGAAGTCGACCGACTCAAGGCTGAGCGCGAAGCGGAGCTGCTCCAACTGCGAGCCGAGCCGCGGGGCTTGGCCGATGAGCTGTTCACGCAGTTTCTCTATACGCCGTCATCGCGCTATGCGCGGCCCGATGGCGGCGACGAAGCAAGCGTAGCGGGCCTCGAGCGGTCGCACTTCCGGGCGTTTTATGAATCGCGCTACGCTCCGGGCGCGACGACCGTCATCGTCGTCGGCGACGTGACCGCGGATCGCGCCGAAGAGCTGGCGCGTTCGACGCTTGGTGGGTGGTCCGGAAGCAAACCGCAAAAAATCGCGGCAGACGCGTCACCGTCGCGCCTTGGCCGAGCGGTGCACATCGTGGCGAAGGCGGACGCGCCGCAATCGGAGCTGCGCATCGGACACATCGGAATTCCGCGCAACCATCCGGACTTCTTCGCCGTGAACGTGATGAACGCGATTCTCGGCGGGCTGTTCAACTCGCGCATCAACTTGAATCTGCGCGAAGCGCACGGCTACACGTACGGCGCCTTCTCGGTGTTCGACTGGAGACGTCAAGCCGGGCCGTTCCTCGTTCAGACCGCCGTGCGGTCCGACATCACCGATGCGGCCGCGCGCGAGGTGCTGATCGAGATCGACCGGATTCGCGCCGACCGCGTGGGCGAGGACGAGCTGTCGCTTGCGACGAGTTACCTCGACGGCGTTTTTCCCATTCGGTTCGAGACGACGGCGGCGATCGCGGCGGCGTTGTCGATCCTCGTCGTGCACGGTTTGCCGGAGGACTATTACGACCGGTATCGAGAGCGCGTGCGGGCGGTGACGCGCGATCAGATCCTCGAAGCCGCGCGACAGCACTTGCACCCCGAGGCGCTGCAACTCGTCGCCGTCGGCGATCCGTCGGTGATACGAGAGCGGCTCACGACGCTCGAGTTCGGGCCGGTCTCGCTGTACGACGCCACGGGCCAGCGCATCGAATGACACCGCTCGAAAGCGCCGGTCAGGTCGGGACCGAGCGCAAGTACACCGGCAAAATCATCGCGGTCGACCGGGATACGGTTCGCTTTCCTGATGGGTCGGTCGGAGAACTGGACATCATTCGCCATCCCGGGGCGAGCGCGATCGTCCCGTTCGTCAGCGACGTCGACGGCGAAGATCCGCAGATCCTCTTGCTGCGTCAGTATCGATACGCGGCCGGTGATTTTCTGTACGAGATTCCCGCCGGCCGTCTCGAGCCGGGCGAGGATCCGCGGGACTGCGCCGTTCGAGAACTTCGTGAAGAGACCGGATGCGCCGCCTCCCGGTTGGACTTCATGTTCACGATGTTCACGACGCCTGGCTTTACGGACGAGCGCATCCACGTCTTTCTGGCCACGGGGCTCGAGCGCGGGTCAACCGCGCACGAACCCGACGAGTTCATGACGGTCGAGACAATGACCCTCTCCCGCGCGCTCGAGTTGATCCAAGAGGGGCGGATCAACGACGCGAAAACGGCGCTCTCAATCCTCTACGCCGCAGGGTTCCGAGCCGGTCGCTGAGCAACCCGCGCCGTCGGTGCTGTGTCAAAAGAAGGACAACGAAACGCGCCGGATCCGACGGTTCCGTCACGTATTGTGGACATAGGGGAATCCGGGCCGGACCGGCCGGTGTCGATCCAAGTCATTGATATCCAAAGGCTTAAAACGTGCCAAGATTCTGGGAACCCCCGGCATGGCACCTGCCCCTTTGGATGGGCGAGAAGTGATGGTTCCTGAGGGCCGCGATCGAATCTCTCCTGTTCGTCCGGTCGTACCCTTCAATGAGGTGCCAAGGGGGCACTGCTACCATGGCTGAAGTCGCAATCAAACGGGCGCCGTTGGCTGGCGCGGCACGTCAAAGACTCCAGACGCTGGACGATGCGTCCGTCGTCGGAGCGTTTCTCGGGGGCGAGGAGCGCGCCTTTACCGAGCTGGTCGAGCGGTACCAGACGCGGCTTCTCAACTTCATCTACCGGACGATCGGGGACCGGGAGCGGGCCGAGGATCTCGTGCAAGAGGTCTTCATCCGGGTGTACCGACATCTGCACCGATTCGACCGGACGAAGAAGTTCTCGACGTGGGTCTACACGATCGCGTCGAACCTGGCGAAGAACGAGCTCCGCAATCGTTCCCGCAATCCGTTGGTCCTGTTCCAGACCATCAAGGCCAACTGGGACGATGAAGAGCGTCCGCTGCAATTCGAAGACACGACCGCTCGCCCCGACGACATGTTCCGTCGCCGGCATCTGCGGGCTCTCGTGGAGGAGACCGTGGCTCGGCTTCCGGAGCATCACCGGCAGGTGTTTGTGCTCCGCGAACTGGAGGGGAAGTCGTACGAGGAGATTGCCGAGATCACGGACTGCAACTTGGGAACGGTAAAGTCACGGCTGAACAGGGCGCGCAACGCCTTTGCGTCGATCATCGAGCCGAAGATCGATTAGCGTCGAGACTCGAGGTCGGCTGTACGATAGATGGAGGGGAGAAGCGGGCGGCGCCAACTCGGCCTCGCCCGTTTCGCATTCTGCGGGTCTCGCGTCTCTCCTGAGACCGCCGTATTCTGGAACCGCCTCTGGTTCGCAGGGTACCGACTGACGAACACCACTTCTGCGGTACCAGCCTCCGAGCACTTTGATGGACTGTCGCGAGTTTCGAAGCAAACACGTGGCGTACGTCGACGACCTGCTGGCGGCCGTCGACATGGAAGGGATGCGAGCGCACCTCGGCCGCTGCCCCTCGTGCGCGCGTCAAGATACCGCCGTGCGGCGAAGCCTGATGCTCGTGCACAACCTTCCGACCATCGAGCCGTCGGCCGATTTTATGGTCCGCCTGAACGCAAGACTGACCGAGGTCGGCCCGTCGCTACGTTACGCCCCGCGCAGTTCTCTGTTCTTCTCGATGCCGGCGATGAGCACGTTCGCCGCGGTCGCGGCGGGCATCGTCGTTGTCGTCGTGATGTCGATGCGAACGGCGCATTACGTCGTTCCGACGCAGGTCGCGGCCGCTCCCGTCGCCCAAGCGGCCGATTCGTCACCTGATCTCAGTTTCACGGCCATTGCGGCGCCCGAGGCCACGCCGCTCGCGAATGCGGCGTACGTCGCCGCCGTGCCGATGGGAATCCCGTTTTGGCCCGCGATGCTGATGGCCGGCGAGGCCCCGGTTCGATTCGCGAGTATGGAGCTTCAGTCGTCCGAAGGACGCTGACACACTCGGTTGCGGCAGGCGCGGGAAGCGGTCGGCGAGGAGCCGGCCTTTTTCTTTTCGGAGCTCCGCGCGGCGGCATATATTCTCGGGCATGTCGCCGCCCCCCGCCGCTGACGCAAAGGTGCTGCGCACCGCGGCCAAAGAGCGCTCCTTCGATCCGGCCTACTATTTCTACGGCGACGACGACTACCTCAAGAACGAGGAGCTGCGTCGGCTGATCGACGCCGCGATCGAGCCGGCGACGCGAGACTTCAATCTCGAGTTCTTGCGCGGGAGTGAGGTCGACGCGACGACTCTCGGCTCCATCGCCAGCACGCCTCCGATGATGGCCGAGCGGCGCGCCGTGGTCGTGCGAGAGGTGAACGCGTTGAAGAAGGACGCGAGGGCGATCCTCGACGCCTACCTCGACCGGCCCGCCCCCGACGCGCTGGTGGTGCTCGTTGCGCCGGCCGGCGTGAAGCCGGACAAAGCGCTTCTATCGACGACGACGGGGATCGAGTTCGCGCCGCTCAGCGGCGCGCGGATTCCACGCTGGATCTCATATTACGTCGAGCACGATCTGCACGCCTCCATCACGAGCGGCGCCGTCACACTGCTCCAGGAAGCGGTCGGCACGGAGCTGGCGCAGCTGCGCGTAGAGCTCGACAAGCTGGCCGCGTTCACCGGCGGAGCGACGATCGACGAGATCGCTGTGTCCGCGGTCGTGGGTATCCGACCCGGGGAAACGCTCGGCGATTTCCTCGATGCGGTGGCGCGCCGCGACGCCGTGGCTGCAGTGGGGATGCTCGACACCGTGATGCAACAACCGAAAGCCAGCGCCGTCACCACGGTGATGGCGCTCGCCGCCCAGACTTTCGCGATCGCGTGGGCGCAGGCGGCGCGTGAACGAGGCTCGCACGCGGGGAAGCTGACCCAGGATCTGTTTTCGCTGCTCAAGGAATCCGGATCCGTGTTCACCGGACGTTCGTGGGGCGAGTTCGTCTCGACCTGCGTGCGCGAGGCCGAGCGCTGGTCGCCCGCGGCGATCGACGCCGCGTTGGACGCGCTGCTCGAGGCCGACAAGACCCTCAAGGACAGCAGAGTATCCTCGGACGAGCAAGTGCTCGCGACACTGGTCCTTCTATTGTGCAGTGCGCGCCCCGGACGGCGCGCCGCTTGATTCGCGAATCATGACGCTGAGATCGCGCTCGCTCGTTCGATGGTTCGGGGCTCTGTTGCTGCTCGCGGCGGGATCGTCGGTCCGCGCGCAGAACGTCGCCGCGCAGGGGAACGCGATCACGCCCGCGGCAGATTCGGTGTTCGCGCGCGCGCGGACTCTGGTGAAGAGCGGTAACGGCGCGGCGGGGCGGGTTCTCGTTGACTCGATGATCGCGGCGTCGCCGCCGGACTCGCCGATGTACGCCGAGGCGCTGTACTGGCGCGCGGCGTTGGCGGCCACTCCGTCGGATGCCGAGCGCGATTACCGCCGCCTCGTCGTCGACTACTGGTTTGGACCGCACGTCGGCGACGCTCTGTTGCAACTCGCGCAGGTGGAATCGGCTCGTGGCGACCGCGCCGCGGCCGCCGGGCACCTCGAGCGTTTCATGCTCGAGGCCCCGTCGCATCCCGAACGCCCCCGCGCGGGGCTGATGCTCGTGCGTCTGCTGTTCGACCAGAACGACATCCCCCGTGGATGCAGGGCGTGGCGAGATGCGACGAATGCGGCGCCGGCGAGCGCCGTCGAGCTTCGAAATCAGCTTGGCTATTACGCGGGCCGGTGCACGGCGAACGACGTCAGCGTCGGATCGCGTGTCCCGATCGCCTACCCGCCAGGGTCGCCGCCGCCGGCGACGGTCAGAGACACGACGCCGACCCGCGGCGAGCCCGCGGCGGCGCCGTCGGCGGGCCGCTACACGCTCCAAATCGCCGCCTATCAAACGAAGACAGAGGCGACGCGGCTCGTGACCCGGCTCGCGGCGCGCGGCGTGACCGCGCGCATCGTCGGTGCGACAAAGCCGTTCCGCGTTCGCGTGGGACGGTACGAAACGCGCGGCGCCGCGATGGCCGCGCAGACGCAACTCAAGGCGAAGAAGCTCAGCGCGATCGTCACGGAAATCGGTTCAGACGACAAGTGACGACGATGTCGACGTCCGCGCAGACGCCACTCATGCAGCAGTATCGCGAGATCAAAGGACGGCATCAGAACGCGATCCTGTTTTTTCGCATGGGCGAGTTCTACGAGATGTTCTACGACGACGCTGAAACGGCGTCGCGCGTCCTCGGGCTCACGCTGACCTCACGCAACAATGGCGGCGCCGCCGACGTGCCGTTGGCCGGCGTTCCCGTGAAGGCGGCCGGTGACTACGTGCGCCGTCTCGTCCAGCAAGGGTTTCGGGTCGCCATCTGCGAGCAGACGGAGGACCCGAAGCTCGCCAAGGGCGTCGTTCGCCGAGAGGTCATCGAGACGGTGACTCCAGGCGTCGCGCTCGCCGACGACCTGCTCGACGGCACGCGAAACAACTTCATCTGCGCGATTCTGGTGGCGGCTGAACGCGAAGCGTTCAACCCGGATGCGCGAGTTGGCGTGGCGGCGGCAGACGTTTCGACGGGCGAAGTGCGGCTGATCGATACGACGCTCGGCGATCTCGATCCGCTGATGGCGCGTCTCGCGCCTCGTGAGATTCTCGTGCCGCCGGATTCGCGCGCGCGTCTTCCGGCGTCGCGCAGTGAGGCGCTCGTCACCGAGCGCGAGCTGTGGGAGTTCGACGCACCGCTGGCCGCGGAAGACCTCGCGAGGCAATACACTGTGTTGTCGCTCGAAGGCTTCGGGCTCGGCGCGTCGGATGGTGCAGTCGTGGGAGCCGCCGGCGCGTTGCTGCGCTATCTACGCGAGCTGCAGCCCGCGGGTCTGCCGCAACTGGCGCGACCGATCGTCGAACGGCCGGGTGGTGCGATGCCGTTGGACGAGATGACCCGCCGCAACCTCGAGTTGGTAGAGTCGCTGCGCGGTGGCGGAGCCGAGGGGACGCTGCTCTCGGTGCTCGACCGCACCGGCACGCCGATGGGCGCGCGGCTCTTGCGACAATGGATCCTCGCGCCGCTGACGAATCGTGTCGCGATCGACGGGCGGCTCGACGGCGTCGACAGGTTCGTCGCCGATCCGATCGCGCGCGAAGCGATGCGCGACGCCATCGACGACGTGCGCGACGTGGAGCGCCTCGCCGCGAAAGCCGCGGCGCGGCGAAGCACGCCGCGCGAGCTGCGCGCCCTCGGCGATTCGCTCGCCGCGTTGCCCTCGGTGGCGTCGGCGCTACAGCGAGTTGCAGCGGCCGGACGGTTGGCCGAGATGTCGGCGGCGTGGGACGACGCGCCGGAAATCGCGCGGCGACTCTGCACGTTCCTCGTCGAGCGTCCACCGCTGGCGATCGGTGAGGATGCGGTGATCGCGGTGGGCATCGACGCTGAACTGGACGGCTTGCGCGAGCTCCGCGACGGCGGACGCGACGCGATCGCGAAGATTCAGGCAGACGAGCGCGCGCGAACCGGCATCCCGTCGCTCAAGGTCGGATTCAACAAGGTCTTCGGCTACTACATAGAAGTCACGCGGTCCAACCTGCACCTCGTGCCCGAGGACTATCAGCGCCGCCAGACGATCACGTCGGGCGAGCGCTTCGTGACGCCCGCCCTCAAGGAACACGAGGAGCGCGTCCTCACCGCGGCCGAACGCATCGAGTCGCGCGAGCGCGAATTGTTCGACGCGCTTCGCGCCGCGGCGGGCGTGGAGATCGCGCGATTGCAGCGGATCGCGCGTACGGTCGCGGAATTGGACGTGTTGGCGACGCTCGCCGACGTCGCGGCGCGCGAGGGGTACGTGAGGCCGGTCGTGTCCGACGCGTTCGAGCTCGAGATCGCGGCGGGGCGCCACCCGGTCGTCGAACGGATGATGCCGCGCGACAAGTTCATTCCGAACGACCTGCGTCTCGTCGAGGATGCACGCGTGATCATCCTCACGGGGCCCAACATGGCGGGCAAGTCGACCGTTCTCCGCCAGATTGGTCTGATCGTGCTGATGGCGCAGGCGGGAAGCTTCGTCCCGGCGTCGGCGGCGCACATCGGCGTGGTGGACCGGATCTTCACACGCGTCGGCGCGAGCGACAATCTCGTGCGCGGGCAATCGACGTTCATGGTCGAGATGAGCGAGACGAGCGCGATCCTGCACACAGCGTCGGCGCGCAGTCTCGTATTGCTGGACGAGATCGGCCGAGGCACGGCGACGTACGACGGTGTGTCGATCGCGTGGGCGGTGACCGAGCACCTCCACGACACGATTCGCTGCAAGACCGTGTTCGCCACGCACTACCATGAGTTGACTCAACTCGCCGACGAGCTCACCGCGCTGCGCAATTTCAACGTCGCGGTGCGCGAGGCGGGCGAGCAGATCCTGTTCCTCCATCGGCTCGAGCCGGGCGGCGCGGATCGGTCCTATGGCATCGAGGTCGGCAGACTCGCGGGTTTGCCCGGTGAAGTAATCAACCGCGCGCGGCGAGTGCTGACGTTGCTCGAAGGAGAGCAGCTAGTGCGCGGCCTCGGAGGGGCATCGGGCCCAACGCCAGTCGGCAAACAGCAAGCGACGCCGACGGACCAGCTCGGCCTTTTCGGCGGCGCGCCGCACCCGGTCGTGGAACAGCTCGTCCGCGTGGATGCCAACACGCTAACGCCCCTGGATGCGCTCTCGCTGCTCGCCAGGCTGGCCGACGAGGCGAGGAAGACGCACTGACGTCGTTCCGCGCGATCATCCGCGTCGCGCCGCTGACTGGCGGGTCCTAGATTGGCCCACACGCCGATGTCGATTTCTTCCTCTTCCGTCTCGCCCGCGCCGCGTCACGTACTTCCGTACGAGAACGTGCTCGGTCTGATCGGCTGGACTCCGCTGATTCGGCTGAGCCGCGTGACGCGCGGCATCCGCACGCCGGTATTCGCCAAAGCGGAGTTCATCAATCCGGGCGGCTCCCTCAAGGACCGCATCGGCCTGCCGATCATCGAGCGCGCCGAACGAGAGGGACGCCTCAAACCCGGCGGGACGATCGTCGAAGGGACGAGCGGGAACACGGGCATCGGTCTCGCGATCGCGGCGGCGTTCAAGGGCTATAAGTGCGTGTTCACGATGCCGGACAAGATGTCGCAGGAGAAAGTCCGGCTGCTCAAAGCGTTCGGGGCCGAGGTCATCGTGACGCCGACCGCGGTCCCGCCGGATCACCCGGACAACTACGTGATGATGGCGAAGCGGATCGCGCATGAGACGCCCAACGCGATCCTCGCGAATCAGTTCTACAACGACGCGAACTCGCAGGCGCACTACGACACGACCGGCCCGGAGATCTGGGAACAGACCAAAGGGAAGGTGACGCACTTCGTGTTCGCCGCCGGTACGGGCGGCACGATCACCGGCGTGGGGCGCTTTCTCAAGGCGAAGAATCCCGCGATACAGGTCATCGCCGGCGACCCCGTCGGGTCGATTCTGTGTGACATGTGGCGGTCGAAGGGCGAGAACAAGCCGGAGGGCGTGCCGTACAAAGTCGAAGGGATCGGGCAGGACAAGGTCCCCGGCACGCTCGACATGAGCGTGATCGACGACTTCATGACGGTGAACGACAAGGAGTCGTTCAGCATGGCGCGGCGCCTGACGCGCGAGGAAGGGCTGTTCGTCGGCGGATCGAGCGGCCTCGTGGTGCATGTCGCGCTGCACGTCGCGCGGCGACTTGACGATCCGAACGCCTTGGTCGTCGTGCCGCTGCCGGATACGGGAGAGCGCTATCTCTCCAAGCTCTACAACGACGAGTGGATGCGAGAGAACCAGTTGCTCGACGCCGACCGCACGACCCTCGCCGCGCTCATCGACGCGAAGGCGCGGAGCAGCGGCCACACTCCAGTGGTGGTCAGCGTGGGGCCAGGCGCGACCGTCCGTCAGGCGCTGGGACTCATGTCGCTCCATGACGTGTCGCAGCTGCCCGTGATGGAGGGAGCGAACTGCGTCGGGTCGGTGAGCGACTGGTCACTTTCGGCGAAGAGCTTGGACAACACCAAGCTGCTCGACGCGACGGTCAGCGAGGTGATGGACCCGCCATTCCCGATGGTGGACATGGCGCAACCGGTGGACAACGTCGCCAAGCTTCTATCGAAATCGAACCCCGCCGTTCTCGTGCGCTCGAATGGCAACGTTCAAGGAATCGTCACTCGCTCGGACATGCTCAACTATTTGATGGCCCGATGAGAGGTGGACGGGATCGTCTCAAGATTCTCGTTCTGATGGGAGGCACGTCGACGGAGCGAGACGTGTCGCTCGCCAGTGGAATTCGAATCGCCGAAGCGCTCCGGTCCATTGGGCACGCGGTGACCGCGGTTGATCCCGCGCGGGGGGAGATCAGCACCGAGGAGCAGCGAGCCCTCTCCGCCGGCGGGGTAGTCCGGGTCGCGCCGCCCACGCAGGAGTCGCTTCGGCAGATGGCGCGGGAGGCATTGCCGCGGTTGGCGTCGAACCTGCCGCGACGTGGCGACGCGGACGTCGTCGTCCTCGGGCTCCACGGGGGCAGCGGAGAGGACGGGACGATCCAGGCGATGCTCGAGCTGACCGGCGTCCCGTATACGGGCAGCCACACCCTGGGCAGCGCCCTGGCGATGGACAAGGATCTTTCCAAGGCCTTGTTCCGGCAGGCCGGGGTCACGACCGCCGACTGGCTGATGGCCCCGGCGACGGCATCCGAGGTAGCCTCAAAAATCGGCTACCCGGCGATTGTAAAGCCGTCCAAACAGGGGTCGACCGTCGGGTTGTCTGTGGTGAAGGAGCCCGGCGCTCTTCAGGCGGCGATCGACCAGGCGGCGGATTTCGACGACGAGGTGATGGTCGAACGCTTCATTCCCGGGCGCGAGCTCACGGTAGGCATCCTAGGCGGCGAAGCACTTCCGGTTGGAGAAATCATCCCGAGGCACGAGATTTACGATTACGAGTGCAAGTACACCGCGGGCATGGCCGAGGAGCGATTCCCGGCAGAGCTCACGGCGGAAGAGACGGCGAGAATTCAAGATCAGGCGCGAAGGGCGTTCGCCGCTCTCAAACTCCGCGGGTGTGCGCGCATCGATTTCCGCATGTCGAGCGACAGCACGTTCTATTGTCTCGAGGCGAACACGCTCCCGGGCATGACGAACACGAGTCTCATACCACAGGCGGCCGCCGCGGCCGGGATTTCTTTCCCGGAGTTGTGCGATCGCATCGTGCGCCTCGCGCTCGATGCGCACGCCGACTCGGCGCGCGCGCGGAGAGCGTCGTGAACAGACCATCTGTTCCCACCGCCGCGCTGGCGGGCGTCCCCGCCGGACTCCAGGCGCAAGGCGTTTGGATCGGTCATCGCCAGCTTTTTGTGCGGTTCGCCGCAGAAGCGGAGACCGCGACGATGTACACTGCCGACGCGTTGGCGTCGGAGATCAGACGCGCGATGTCGCGATCGTCTTTCCATTCGATTTCAATCACCGGCCGCGATCCTCTGGCGAACGTCGACTATTTGCGCGACGCCTTCGCCCGGGTGGAAACGGCGTTGCCAGTGATGCTCGATTGCGACGGGCAACGCCCCGAGCAAATTCCGGAACTGAAGAAGATCGTGCGCCTCGCGCAGATCACGCTCGATGGCTCCGGGTCGGAGTCGGCCCACGACCGCGCGTTCGCATCGCTCGCTGCGGCCGCGGCCTCGGACATGCAACATGGGTTGGTACTCAACGTCGATGGGCACACGACCGACGCCCACATGTTGCGGGTCGTGGAGCGGGCGCATGAGACGAGCGGTGCCGCTGCGGTGGTGATCCACCCGAGCGCGGCAACGCCGGTCGACAAGGACCGGCGATGGACGACCTTGTTCGAGCGCGCTGGTGCGCTGCACGGTAACGTTCGCCTCCTCCTCCGGCTTCCACCACCGACCGGCATGCGCTGAGGTCGTTCACGGTGACCGGAACCGCTCATCCTTAGTCGTGTTACTAGAATAGAGACACCTTCACGCGCCTCGAAGCGAACATGTCGTCGCCCGTCGTAACCCCGCCACCGGAATCCGAGCAGTTCAGGCTGACGCCCGCTGTGCAGGCGATCATCGCGCTCAACCTCCTCGTGATGTTGGCGCAAACGGCCGTCGGTTATCCCGACATGCGGTCGTGGCTCGGCTTCGACACGACGGGGTTCCCGGGGCATTGGTGGAGCCCGGTCACGTACATGTTCGTTCACGCGGGGCTGACTCCGCTCCTCGTGAATGCCTATGCCCTATACCTGTTCGGGCCACGAGTCGAGCGGCAATGGGGCTCGGGCGGAGCGTTCGGCAATTCGAATCCGGACGCGCCGCGAACGGTGTCGTGGGGTAGCACCTCGCGGCGCTTCGCCGGTTTCTACCTGCTGTGTGGCCTCGGCGGCGTCGCGTGCCAACTGCTCTTCTTCCGAAGCGGAACGCTGATCGGCGCATCGGCCGCGGTGTTCGGCGTCATGACGGCGTATGCGATGCAGTGGCCCGACGACGAGGTCATGTTCCTCTTCGTCTTTCCCGTACGTGCCCGATCCCTGATGGTCGGCTTGCTCGTGTTCAACGTCGTAATGGGCGTTGCGGGAGCTGACGGCGGCGCCGGCGCGGCTGCCGGGACGAACCTCGCGTATTTCGCGCACCTCGGCGGCGTGTTCGCCGCGTACGTGTACATGCGAATGGTGTCGACGTCGCCGAACATCGACCAGGTGCGTCAGCGCGTCGCCAACCTGCCGGAAGCGGACGAGCCGCCCCGCGCGATTCCGAGAAACCCGCCCCGCCGTGAGCGCGCGGACGAAGTGGACGACGTCGTGGCCAAGAGCAAGGCGACGATCGCCAAACGAATCGTCGCGGCGTCGCCGTCGCCGCGCCGAGCGGAGCCGCGGGCCGACGAGTTGGATCGCCTGCTCGACAAAATCTCCGAACACGGCATCGACAGTCTGACATCCGACGAACGCAGCGCGCTCGAGGAAATGTCCAAGCGTTTTCGCGGCCGCGAGTCCTGATCGTTCGACCGCCGCGACAATCCGAAAAAAGATCCGGTGAAAAGAAAGAGCCCCCCGGGATGTCCCGGGGGGCGATGCCGCCACGCCGTTCTCGCGGCGGCGATGACCAGCGCATAGCGCCGGCCCATTGCCAATATGCGCCTCGGTACTCGACGGCGCCAGCCAAGATTGTTTCCATCCCGGCGTCGTTTCTCAAGCCATGCATGATTTGCACCGAGGTGCGGACCTCATGCATTCTTTGCGTCATGCCACGCCCTGAACTGCTGGAGACGTTTCCCAATCCGTACCCCGATCGCGGCTACGAGATCGCGATGGAATGCGCCGAGTTCACGTCCCTTTGCCCGCTCGGCGGAATTGAGACGGACGCGGCCGAGCTCGAGGCGCTTCAAGGCGGGGCGCCGGATTTCGGAACGATCCGCATCAAATACGTCCCGGCCGCCACCTGCCTCGAGCTCAAGAGCTTCAAGCTGTACCTCTGGAGCTTCCGGAACGACGGAATCTTCTACGAGCGCGCTGTCAACCGAATCCTCGACGACCTCGCGCAAGCAGCGAAACCACAGTGGATGGAGGTGGTGGGTGACTTCAATGTTCGCGGCGGGATCAAGTCGGTCATCACGGCTCGCGTCGGCGAGCGCAAAAATGCGTAGCCCCGTCGGCGTCGCGGTCGCGATGTTCGCGGTCGGCTGCACATCGTCGGGGTCGGCACCCTCGCAGTCGGCCCCCGTGTCGTCAACCGGCGGCCGGCCCGCGGTGATCGCGCCGGCGCTCGACGCGATCCGCGAGACCGACCTACGGCGCGACATGTTCGCGATGGGTGGCGACGCGATGCGCGGGCGGGAAGCCGGCACCCTCGACGAAATGCGCGCCACGGGCTGGGTCGCCGAGCAGGCACGCGAGGCGGGGCTACAGCCGGCCGGCGACGACGGGACGTTCTTTCAGTGGTGGCAAATGCGGCGCACGCGACTGAGCGCGAGCAGCCAGATCAGTCTCGGCGGCAAACCGCTGCAACTCTGGCGCGACGCTGTCGCTCTATCGAATCAGCCAGCAACCGAAGACCTGCCAGTGGTATTCGTGGCTGACTCGGCGGCGCTCGAACGTACCGATGTGAAAGGAAAAGCCGTGGCGATGGTGGTCACGCCCATCCCGACTCAGCCGGCGGCCCAATTCACGATCCGCGGGAATTTCCAAGCGACCACCGCGACCATGCTGCGACAGCACGCAGCGCGCATCGCCCAGGCAGGCGGAGCCGCGGCGATTCTCATCTCGGACGGATCGAGCGCCCTCGACGAAGCGTTCGTTGCAACCGCCACCGTGTCGTCGCGGGGACAGTACGCGATCGACTCGGCCGGCGGGCCGGCGGGCACCTTTGCTCGGCCGCCGAACCAGAACGCGGCAGGCGCGGGTAGGGCGGGCGGCGCCGGCGCTGGCGGCGGTGGCCGCGGGCGTGGAAACGCGCCGACGATTCCGGCGCTGTGGCTTCACCACGATGCGCTCGAGTCGGCACGATCGCCGAACGCCAAGCTCGTGGCGAACATCGTCAGCGAGACGTTCTACTATCCGTCGGGGAACGTGATCGGCATCGTGAAGGGCACCGATCCCCGCCTGGCCCACGAATACGTGCTGTACAGCGGGCATCAGGATCACGACGGGACGCGCTACGTCGTGAACGGCGACTCGATCTGGAACGGCGCCGACGACAACGCGAGCGTCAGCGTCGCGATGCTGGCGATCGCGCGCGCGTTCGTCGCGCATCCGGCGCCGCGTCCGATTCTCTTCGTTTGGCACGGCGCGGAAGAGCGCGGATTGCTGGGGTCACGCTGGTACGTGAATCACCCGACGGTGCCGCACTCGGAGATCGTCGCGGTCCTGAACGGGGACATGATCGGTCGCAACGATCCGGATAGCGCTGCGCTGCTCGGCGCACAGCCGCCGCATCGGAACTCGATGGCGTTGGTGGACGACGCGCTGCGTGCGAACGCGGAGCTGACGCACTTCAAGCTCGATACGGTGTGGGATCGCCCGTCGCATCCGGAAGGTTGGTACTTCCGCAGCGATCATCTGCCGTACGCGCGCGCGGGAATTCCGGCAATCGAGTTCAGTACGCTACTGCATCCCGACTATCACACGCCGCGCGACGAGCCGTCGCGCATCGACATCCCGAAGTTGGCGCGGATGAGCCGCTGGATGTACGCGACGGGCTGGATCGTCGCGAACGCGGCGCAAAGGCCGGACGTGATCGCCGGGTTCAAGTTGGAGAGGTAGGTGGGGGGCCAGGGGACCGGTAGACCGGTAGACCGGTCTACCGGGAAACTTCGTAGACTGAAAAAACGGGGGCGCCGTGAGGCGCCCCCGTCGTGCATTGGAAGTGCGAGTTTCTAGAACTGGTACTTGAGTTGGAGCTGCAGCGCGTAGTTGGACTGCGGGTTCTGCGTGTTGAACTGGTTCACGACGTTGTAGTTGAAAACCGGCTGCGCGCCGCTGATGATCTTGATCGGCTGACCCGGGGCGGCGACGTACGACCGGCGGGTGAGAAGGGCCGGGCTGTTCGAGCTGCCGAAGTCGCGCGAGCCCCAGTCCTTGTTGAGCAGGTTGAGAAAGTTGAAGACGTCGAGCTGGAGGATGAAGTTCTTGCCCTGAACCGTCGGCAGCGTCTGGCGAGCCGACAGGTTCACGACCTTGTCCCAGGGAGTGCGGCAGCTGTTGCGCTTCATGATCGTGCCGCGCTGCGAGTTCAGACAGGAATGGCTCGTGATGAAATTCTCGAGGTCGTCCGCCTGCTGGGCCGGCGTGCGGGCAGTCGCGCCGCTGCCGCTGGTGGTGAAACGAATCTGCGTCGTGTCGTGGGCATTGGTCGGTACGTAGAGCAGGTCGTTCGACGCCGAGTTATCGCCGTTCATGTCGCTGCCGTAGACGTACTCGAACGGAACGCCCGATTCGCCGATCCAGGTCATCGAAATGCCGGTTTTCGTCGGGAGCGTGTACTGGCCGCTGACGACGAAGCGGTGCGGAGCATCCCACTTCGATGGCGCCAACTCCTGAGCGTCTTCGCGGCCCGAGAGCGAACGGCCGAACTGCCAGTTCGAGAAAGCGACCGATGAGGTCAGGTCCCAAACGTCGTAGGAGTGGCTGTACGTGTAGGCGATCTGGCCCTCGAAGTTGTTCGAGAAGCGCTTGATGATCTGCTCCGTGATGCTGTACGCGTAGTCGTGCGTCGACTGATTGGTGATGTTGATGACGTCACCAGTGACGCCGGCAGGACGAACGGGAACCGGGTTGGACGACGCGGTCGCGATGTCACCGTAGATCGCGCGGCCGTTCAGGTCGTGGCCGATCGGATCCTTCACCAATCCGGTGTTCTGATAGTAGAAGTTCTGCACCTGTCGGGTGTACATCCCTTCGATCGTGCCGATCATGTTCCACGGCAGTCGGCGATCGAAGCCAATCGAGCTGCGCCACGTCGATGGGAACCTGAGGTCCGGGTTCGTCGTGTTGACCGTGATCGCCGGCGTACCCGTGCTGCCTTTGCAGTTCGTCGGCGTCGGCGACCCGGCGGCCGGCATCGCCGGGGCGAGGCTGGCGTTGTTGCAGGACAGGTTGGCGAATCCGTTGACGCCCGAGTTTCCGTACAGGTTGCTGAGCCACACGTAGGCCGGGTTGCCGACGAAGACGCCCGTGCCACCGCGCAGCTGGTTCACCTGATCGCCCGTCACGTCCCAGTTGAAACCGATACGCGGCGACCACTGAGGGATGTTCATCGGCACGTTCGACGTGTTCACCGCGAGCGAGCTCGAAAGGATGTTCGGATTCGTTCCAGGCTTCGACACGAGGCCGAGCAGATCGAGACGGAGTCCGCCGACGATGTTCAGGCGGTTCGTCGCCTGCCACTCGTCTTCACCGTAAAAGGCCAGCGAACGCGCCGTGAAATGCGCCGCGCCGTCGCTGTTGTCGAGCTTGATGCCGAGCGTCGCGGAGCTCGGCGTGTCGTTGATGAGGGAATCGAGCGTGCCGAACGTGTAATTGCCGAGGGAATTCTGTGAGAACAGGTTGCGAACTTTGTAGAACTTGTTCTGCGTGCCGACCGTGAACCGGTGAGCGCCCCACGGGTAGCTGTAGTTGTCGGTGAACTCGGCGATCTTCTGGTCGAGCTCATTGCCCTGGGACGAGTTCTCTGTACCAGCCGCGAGCGAACCGTTGCCGGTGCCCAAGCTCGAGGTGCGCGAGATGACGACGAACGGCGCCTGAATCGGAGTCGCGCGAACGTCGTTGATGTCCGTGTAGCCGACGGTCAGCTCGTTCGTCCCGCCATTGCCGAACGTCGAGAAGAGCTGCGCCGTGCCGCTGTTCGTCCCGTCGGTGATCTGGTAGCCGTTGTTCGTGAGCGCGAGGCGCGTGGCGCTGCGCGTGCTGACGACGTCCTGCTTGGCGCTGACATAGTTGTAGCGCGCCACCAGGCGGCTATTTCCCGGCAAGTTGATGAGGTCGAAGCGGGCGAAGAGGTTCAGCAGCGGATTCTTCGTATCCCAGAGGCCGCCGTTGCCGGGATTCGCGAAGCCGTATTTCGACGTCAAGATGTTGACCAAGCTGTCGACGGCCAGCTGCGTGGCCGGTGGCTTGGTCGTGATGTTCGTGGGCTGGCCGAGGTACGGGCCGATGTTGGGCGCCTCTTGCTGCTGAAATTCCGGCGCGACCGAGAAGAGCAACTTGTCCTTGATGATCGGACCGCCGAACCAGAAGCCTTCCTGCGACTGCTTGAACGGCGAGGAGCGGAGATAGGAGACGTTGCGCTCCATCTTCTCGTTGCGCGTGCTGTAGGTGCCCGTGCTGTGGAATTCGTTCGAGCCGCTCTTCGTCACGGCGTTCACGAGGAAGCCGGTGAAGTTGCCCTGGCGAACGTCGAACGGCGACAACAGGATCTGATATTCCTTGATCGCTTCGAGCGAGACCTGCTTCGCGCTGGCCAGACCGCCGGGTTGCAGGGTCGAGCTCAGACCAAAGAGGTCATTCGCGACCGCGCCGTCGATCTGAATCGCGTTGAAGCGATTGTTCTGGCCGCCGCCGGAGAGGCCCGGGCCTTTCGTCGACACTTGTGGCGAGAGCACGACGAAGTCCGTGAAGTTGCGGTTCAACGTCGGCAGTCGCGAGATCGCCGAATCCGTGACGTTCGTCTCGACGCCGGTATGGGACTGCGCCATGATGGCGCCGGTCGTCGACGCGACGATCTCGACGTTGGCGAGCCGGGTGACCGCCGTGTTGAGCGACAGGTCGACGCGGACCGTCTCGCCGAGGGAGACTTGGAGATTGTTGGTGTCGCGCTGAGCGAAGCCGATTCGGCGGATGGTGATCGTGTACGGTCCGCCCGTTTCGAGCGCGGAGATGTAGTATCGTCCGGCGGAGTTCGTGAGCGCGCCGGCGCGCGCACCGGTCAATCGATTGACGACCTGGACCTGCGCGCCCGCCATTGGTTTTCCGGTTTCGTCGGTGACGATCCCAGTGAAGCCGCCCGTCGACACTTGCGCCTGGAGGCCGTTCGCCGCTCCGAGAAGCGCCGCGATACTCAGGGCACTTCGCAGCGTCCAACGTGAAATCTTCATAACGGTAGGAGTGTCCTCGTGGAGATGAATGTCGCTGGCCGACATCGCCCGTGATTCACCCGGCTCGAAAGGTTGGAGCGAGCGGGCCGTGCTGACTTATGCGGCGTGCGTCTGAATTGGTCGCGCCGGCTGGTAACGATCCTGTCACCGAACGCGTGAGCCTTGAGACGACCACACAAAAGCGGGGCGGATGAGCCGAGCCAATGTACGTGCGGGGCTGGGGGTTGGCGAGATGGAGATTCTCGGATCAGCGAGCGACCGCAGGACAACTATCGTCGCCGGGGAGAACGTCACACCGGGATCGACAAACGTGGTTTGTGGGCGTATTGGAGTACTATCAAGACCCGTGGCCATGGGCGCCGCGCGGGCGCGCTACCCAGGCGTGTCGCGCGTTGTACACTGTATCCAACCCAATCGACGCCCTCGTCTCGTTTGCGATCAGCGCGTTGACGAATGGGAAATAACTCGAATAAATTGAATGGCTTGAGGCTAGGTAGCTCAGTTGGTAGAGCAGCGGACTGAAAATCCGCGTGTCGGCGGTTCGATTCCGTCCCTAGCCACTCAGCTTGTTGCGCGCGCACAATTCGACGAAAACGGCCGCCTCGTTGGGCGGCCGTTTTCGTCTCCGTCAGTCGCACTTGCCGAACGTCATGGCGTAATCGTGCCCGGGAAGGACGCGAACATGAAGCTTCCTCCGTCGGTGAACGGCGGCTGCCCGATGCCAGCCGCTCCGGCCCACCCAGTCGCGCTCACGGTCCAATTGACGAGCGTGCCGGCCTTGAGACCCCAGTTCACGTCGAAGCCCTGCACGCCCGACAGATCCGGAACGTCGAGGTTGAGCGTCGAGGCGCTCGAATAGCCGGCCGTTTGCTGGATCGTCGCTTTGCGCGGCGCGGCGCCAGCTTGCGTCGCGGTGAACATGAAGAGCTTGTTGTACTGCGACTGGACGCTGATCGCCGCGCGCAGACGCGCATATCCCGTCGCCGACAGCGTCGACACGGTCGGCGCGGTGAGAGCGGGGCCGAGCGCGAACGTCTCGTCCACGGCGGTGTGGAATGCGAACAACGCCTCTCGCTGCGGGGTCGTTCCGGTGAGACTCGGCAACGCCAGGATCGCGAGCACGTGCAGATCGCCCGTCACTTGGTTCGCGGCTGGCACGCCGGCGTAGGTGCGGCTCGCGCCGCCGCTGGTGGGGTCGAGGAAATAGGTCGCGAACGTGTTGTTCGTCGTGAAGTAGAGGCCAACCAGCGTCGAAATGTCGGTGCCGAGGTTGGTGATCGTGAGGTTCTTCGTCACCGGCGCGAACGCCTCGGCCGCGCCGAAGTCGATCGTGGCGAGCGCGCTCCCCGCGGCCGGGTTCAGGTTCCGGCGTATGATCATCTTCGCGAGGTTGAACGAGACCGAGGTGCCGTTGATTGTCAGCGTAGATCTGCCGGTGACGAGATCGAGGTTGCCATTCGGCACGTTCGAGAACGTCATCGTCGATCCGGCCACCACTCCCGCCGAAGGTCCGAGGCTCCCGAGCACGACGTCGCCCGTGGCGGTTCCCGCCACCGCGGCGGTGACCGTCTTTCCTGCGCCGACGGCGCCGTTACAGACTTCGTTGGCCCGGCCCTGCAGATCCGCCTTCGATCCGTAGAAGACCTCGAGGTCGAAGCCACCGGTTGCGTAAGGCAGCACGTATGCAACACCGCCGACGGACTGCGTGACGTTGAACGTGTACGAGTCGTTCGTCCCGACGACGTGCGTCCACGCGCCGCTCGTGCCGTCCTGGAAGGCGACCCAGATCGGAATCCCGAGAGAGCCGCAGAACTGCCACGTGACATTGCCGGACGATGTTTGTGCCGTGATGGTGACCTGCACCGTGACGGTCTGATCGGTGAGGCCGGTCGACGTACCCTTGATGGTGAGCGTTTGCGCACCGACGGTAGCGGTCGCGGAGGCGGTGAGCGTCAGCGTGTCCGTCGTTCCTGTGGTGCTGGCCGTCGCGAGCGTCGCGCCGAGTCCATTCGCCGCGCCGGTGACCGCGAGCGCCACCGGCCCGGCGAAGCCGCCGGTGCGGTTGACCGTGATGACAACAGTCGCGGATCCGCCCTGCGCGATCGACGGAGCCGCGGGGCTTGCCGTCAGGGTGTAGTTCCCGGAGACGGTGGCCGCGGTCACCGTCAGCGCAACCGTTGCCGAAGCCGCCGTGACCCCCGTTCCGGACGCGTTGATCGTTACCGAGGAATTCCCTGGCGCGGCGTTCGCGGCGACGGTGAAGGTAAGCGTCGCCGACGTCGCGCCCGAAGCGATCGTCGCCGACGATACGGTGACGCCGGTAGGCAGGCCCGTCACCCCAATCGCGACATCGCCGGAGAAGCCGCCCGTGCGCGCGAGGGTGACGGTGACCGTGCCCGTCGTGCCCTGCACGACGGACAGCGACGATGCCGATAGCGTGATCGAGATGGCCGGAGTGAGCGTCGTCGTGCCGCCGTTGTCGTCTCCACCGCATCCTTCAAACAGGATCGCACCGAGAACTGCGGCGGCAAGCACGGACCGCAACCGAGCACGCGACATGGAACGCTCCCTCGAACGCTTGGGTTGGTGACAACAACAAGTCAGCAGCGCTCTGCAATAGGGAGGCCGCGCGGCTCAGAGCGGCATGGTGCTCGACTGAAAATCGGCGCATCGGCGGTTCGATTCCGTCCGTCGCCGTTCCCTTGGACCTACAAAAAACGGCCGCCTCTTTTGGGCGGCCGTTCTTGCATCCGATGCGTGGCGCGGCGTCCGACTACTGGTACTGGATGTACAGCGGCTTGGGGTTGAGTGAGAGCACGTCCGCCGGCGTCATGAGCGTGCTCCCCTTCTTCTTCGTGTCGTTGTGGTAGAAGAGCTTGAACCCCGTGTACTCGACCGGATACGAGTACACGTATGCTCGGTACGATTCGCGCTTGAGTGCGGGCGGACCCCACCCATCCATGTTGATCACGATCTGCACGCGCGGGTCGAGCGTGATGCGCTTGTAGCCCGTGAGCATGTCGCGCGTGAATCGGTGGACGATGAGAATCTTCGGCGGGAGATGCAGCTGCGTCACGAGATCGCGCAGCAGCCCGGACGCGTAGTTGATGTCCTCGGCGTTGAACGTCCCGATACGCGTACCGGGGACGTTGTGGTACTTCATCGAGAACTCGGGGTCGATGGCGAGGTGGACGTCAGGGCGCGATAGGAACGGCATCAGCCGCGGCAGCTCTTCCTGCAGCGTCCCCTGTCCGACCTGGACGTCCAGGAACATGATCGCGTTCTTCGATTTTGCCCAGCTATAGACCCTCTCGATCAGCGCGCTGTCCATGCGCATGCGATACTTGCCGGCGACGCCCGGCGTGCTCTGCGCGACGACGGCGATGAGATGAAGCGCCGGCTGTACCGGGTGGGTCGGGTCGGCGGCGTTCCACGCGGCGACCTCCTTGTCGAGCTTCGCGAGCATCGCGACCGAATCGAGCTCCCCAAGCACGCCCATCCGCTTCGAGAGCGGATTGCCGTAAAACGCGACGATCCGTTTGGCCGGCAGAATCGAGCCGGGGAGCGGATCCGGAGCGTCGACCGGCCACTTGGGAGGGTCGGCCGCCGGCTTTGGCGCGGCCTTCGGCGGCGTTTTGACCGCCGACTTGGCCGGCGTCTTCGATGGCGCGCTCTTGGTCGCCGTGGGTCGCGATCGGCCGCGCGAAGAGTCCGAGGCGGGACGCTGCGCCGAAGCTGTCGAGACGCAAAGACGCCAGGCGAGCGACGCCAAAACCACTCTGGCCGCCAGTGTCGGCCAGGCGCGGTGGTCGAATCGACTGGGTTTCATATACACAAGACGAGGCGAGGAGCGCGCCTACTACGAGCGCGCCTGGAGGTGAGTGGGTATTGGAATGTAGGTGAAAGACGAGTAAGCTCAGCCGGTCGTTTGCCAGCGCCCTCCCCGGCAGTTCGCCGCAGCTCGCCCCTCGCAGCTCGCCGTGAACCCTCGCCTTCTCGCGACCGATGCCCTGGCTTCAGAACTACGACCCCCTGAACGGACCGCTGTCGACCATCGCGGCCGCTCTCCCGCTCGTCGTTTTGCTGGGACTCCTCGCGTCGAGGAAGGTGCCCGCCCACGTCGCCGCGCTCTCGGGGCTGGCGGCAGCGCTGATGGTCGCGGTCGCCATCATCGGTATGCCTCCGGCGCTCGCGGCCCGCGCCGCGTTGCTTGGAGCCGCGTACGGCATGCTGCCCATCGGGTGGATCGTGCTCAACGTCATCTTCCTCTACCGTATCACCGAAGAGCGCGGAGTGTTCATCGCGCTTCAGCGCGCGATCGCCGGGATCACGACGGACCGCCGGCTCCAGCTGCTCCTGATCGCGTTCGCGTTCGGCGCGTTTTTCGAGGGCGCCGCCGGATTCGGCACCCCGGTCGCCGTGACCGGCGCGATGCTGATCGGACTGGGCTTTCCGCCGCTCGAGGCGTCGGCGCTCTCGCTCATCGCGAACACGGCACCTGTGGCCTTCGGCGCGCTTGGCACGCCCATCATCGCGCTTCAGGGCGTCACCGGCCTCGACTTGCGATCGCTGAGCGCCATGGTTGGTCGCCAACTCCCGTTTTTTTCCGTCATCGTGCCGTTCTGGCTAATCGCGGCCTACGCCGGATTCCGCGGCGTCCGCGAGCTATGGCCGGCGTTACTCGTCGCCGGCGTCTCGTTCGCCATCCCGCAGTTTCTCGTGTCGAACTACCACGGGCCTTGGCTCGTGGACATCGTGGCCTCAGCGTGCTCGATGCTCGCGCTCGCGGTTTTCCTGCGTTACTGGCGGGGCGGCCGATTCGAGCGCGAAGATGCGCCGGCGGCGTCTCCGGCCACCGTAGGCGAGCGAGCGGCGCCGCCGCTGCGCGTGGCTCTCGTCCCGTGGATCGTGCTCGTCGTCGTCGTGTTCGCGTGGGGTACGCCGCAGGTCAAGAATTTTCTCAACCACATCTCCTCTCCGAACATTCCGATCGCCGGTCTGGACAGGATGGTCTCGCGCGTGCCGCCGGTCGTTCCCAAGCCCACCCCAGAAGCCGCCGTCTTTTCGCTCAACTGGCTGTCGGCGACGGGAACCGCCATCCTCGTCGCGGCGCTGATTGCGGGGTTCGCGCTCAAGTATTCGATCGTCGATCTGCTGCGCCGCTACGTCACGACCTTCCGGGTTGTCTGGCGATCGCTGCTGACGATCGCCGCCATGCTCGCCCTCGGCTACACGACGCGATACTCGGGTGAAGACGCGATCCTCGGTCTCGCCTTCGCGCACACCGGCGCCGCATACCCGTTCTTCGCCGCGATGCTCGGCTGGCTCGGCGTCGCGCTCACCGGAAGCGACACGTCATCGAACGTGCTGTTCGGGAGCCTACAGAAGATCACGGCGACCAAGCTGTCGCTCGATCCGGTGCTGATGGCGGCAGCCAACAGCTCGGGAGGCGTGATGGGGAAGATGATCGACGCCCAGAGCATCGTCGTGGCGAGCACGGCTACGGGCTGGAACGGCCACGAGTGGCGGATTCTCCGCTTCGTCTTCTTCCATAGCTTGGCGCTGGCGTCGCTGGTCGGGGTCCTCGTTCTGCTGCAGCAGTATGTGTTTACGGGGATGCTGGTTCGGTAGGCCGGTAGGCCGGTAGACCGGGACAACAAACCGACGGAAGACGCCGCAAACGCGCGACGGAACTTTTCGTCGCACGCTTCCGTAGGATTTTGCACGACGTCGTGTGCGACCGGCGCGTCGTGAGGGAAACGCTTTCGGGCGCTCGGGTGTCAAAGCTTTCGAGTGTCTGAGAGAAAAGAGCGCGACGGTGCGCTCAACGGTCCCAGTTCGGTTTTTCAGCAATGAGCTCCCTGTCGTTACTCGTCGATCCCTACGCAGATACGCTCGAGATGCCCACGTCGGCATCGCTCGCGGTCTCGCGTACGTGGGAGCGCGATCAGATCGCCGAGCATCTCGGCACACAGTTTCAGGTCGTTCGCGAGCTCGGTCGCGGAGGCATGGGCGTCGTGTTTCTCGCCCGCGACATCGCTCTGCATCGCCTCGTCGCGATCAAGGCGTTGCGCTACGAGTTCGCGTCGTCGGAGGAACATCGCGAGCGGTTTCGGCGTGAGGCGCGGCTGACGGCGCGACTCAGCCATCCGGGAATCGTTCCGGTGTACGGCTTCGGCGAAGCCGGCGACCTGGTGTACATCGTCATGAAGTACGTGCACGGTGAATCGCTCGCTGAGCGCGTGCGACGCGAGCGACGCATCCAGCCGGACGAGGTTCGTCGACTGCTGCGCGATCTCGCGCTCGCACTCGACTCGGCGCATCGCGACGGGGTGATCCACCGCGACCTCAAGCCGGAAAACATTCTGATCGAGCGCGGTACGGGGCGCGCGATGCTCACCGACTTCGGTGTCGCGTTGGTGCGCTCGCTCGATCCGGTCCGCAGCGAGGTCTCGCGCGTGTTCGGCACGCCGCACTACATGTCGCCTGAGCAGGCCGTGGGCGAACTGGTGCTCGACGGGCGGAGCGATCTCTACTCGTTGGGAGTACTCGGCTACTACATGCTGAGCGGAAAGTTGCCGTTCGACGCCCCGACGTTCGAGGCGCTGGCGGCGAAACACATCGGCGAACTGCACGTGCCGTTGCGGTCTCTCGTGCCGAACGCGCCCGCGCCGCTGACCGACGCGATCGACCGTGGTCTAGCGAAGGAGCGCGATCTACGCTGGAAGGATGGGCGAACGATGGCCGCCGCGTTGTCGACGGCAACCAAATCGCGTCGATGGTTTCATGTCGCGGGCGCGCATGCCGCGGCGCTGTTTCGAAGTCGTCTTGCCGCCGAGCTGGCGCTGCTCGGAACGGCGCTGAGAACCGCGATACGGTGGACGCTGACCTGACGCGCCCCGCCTGCTGAGTTTACCGACGGCCCGCCTCGAGGCGGGCCGTTGCGTTTTGGGTCCTCGCTGACCGCGGATGCGCCGAGCCTGGCCAAGAGGAAAGCGTTGAGGACGGCGGTGGTCCGTTGCAGAGCATAGGGTGGGGGGGTATCTTCCAGCCATGGGCGAGAGAGCCTCGATCACGATTCCAGTCACGGGAATGACCTGCGCCGCGTGCCAGGCGCGCGTTCAGCGGGCGCTCGCCAAGTCGCCCGGCGTCGACGATGCCGTCGTGAACCTCATGATGAACAGCGCGGCGGTGACCTACGATCCGTCGCGATCGTCACCGGCAGCGCTTGTCGACGCGATTCGGGCGACCGGCTACGGCGCCGAGCTCGCGAGCGAAGCGCCGAGCGTGCATCGAGCGCAGGCTGAGCAGGACAAAAAGCGACGCGATGAATTCCGCGACCTGCGCGCCAAGGCCGGCTTCGCGCTCGCCGTGGGCGTCGTCGAGATGGCGGTCTCGATGTCCAAGTCTTCGATGTCGGCGATGTCCGAGACCGGCGCCTCGGCGCCGAGCGCGTGGTGGGTCATGCTCGTCGCCACACTCGCCGTGATGCTGTGGGCGGGGCGGGACTTCTATTCGCGCGCCTGGAATGCGCTGCGACATCGTGCCGCCGACATGAACACGCTCATCAGCGTCGGCACCGGCGCGGCTTTCATCTTCTCGGCTGTGGCGACGGCGAGTCCGCAATTGCTCGCCCGGCACGGCGTGCAGCCGCAGGTCTATTACGAAGCGGTCGTCTTCATTCTCGCGTTCGTGCTCGCCGGCCGCGCCATGGAAGCGCGCGCGAAAGGTCAGACGACGTCGGCGCTCCGCCGGCTCGTCGACTTGCAGCCGCCGCGCGCACGGGTGTTGCGCGACGGCACCGAGCACGACGTCCTGATCGAGCTCGTGCGGCTCGGAGATCTCGTGTTGGTACGGCCGGGCGAGCGAGTGCCCGTGGACGGCGAGATCGTCGAGGGATCGAGCGCCGTCGACGAGTCGATGCTCACAGGCGAATCGATGCCGGTGAGCAAGGTCGTCGGCGCTCCAGTATTCGGCGGCACGGTCAACGGCGGAGGCGCCTTGGTCGCGCGTGCGACGTCGCTCGGCGAAGACAGCGCGCTCGCTCGCATCGTCCGCCTGATGCGCGATGCGCAGGCGACGCGCGCGCCGATTCAAAATCTCGCCGATCGCGTGAGCGGTGTGTTCGTGCCCGTGGTCCTTGCGATCGCTCTCGCGACGCTCGTCGCGTGGCTCATCTTGGGCGGGCGCGAACACGCGGCGCAGGCGATCGCGGCGAGCGTCTCGGTGCTGATCATCGCCTGTCCGTGTGCCATGGGCCTCGCCGTGCCTACAGCCGTGATGGTGGCGACGGGAAAGGGCGCCGAGCGTGGTGTGTTGATCAAGGGCGGTCGGGCGCTTGAACGGGCGGGAAGCGTCGACTTGGTGCTGGTCGACAAGACCGGTACGGTGACAAACGGCCGACCAGCCGTGACCGATGTAGTGCCCGTCCGCGGAGTCGACGGCACCACGCTCCTTTGTGCCGCCGCCAGTGTCGAGCGGCTGTCGGAACATCCGATCGCCCGTGCGATCGTCGAACATGCCGACGCCGTGCAGGCGGACCGTCGCGCGGCGGTCGGGTTCAGCGCGGAGCCGGGGCACGGCGCGAGGGCTCACGTCGACGGAAAGGAAGTGATCGTGGGAACGGCGGCATTCGTGGCGGAAACGACCCCGATTCCCGAGGATCTCGCCGATGCCGCCTCTCGATTGTCGGATGACGGGAAGACGCTCGCCTTCGTCGCGAGCGGCGGCAGCATGCTCGGTGTCATCGCGGTCGCGGATCGACTCCGAGAGACGTCTCGGCCGGCGATCGCACGACTGAACGGCTTGGGACTCGACGTCATGATGCTCACCGGCGACAACGAGCGCACAGCGCACGCCATCGCCGCCGAAGCGGGCATCGCTAGCGTCTCGGCGAACCTCCTTCCGGCACAGAAGACCGCCGAGGTGGAACGACAACAGCAAGCGGGGCGCGTCGTCGCGATGGTCGGCGACGGAATCAACGATGCGCCGGCGCTCGCGCGGGCGGACGTCGGCATCGCGATCGGAACGGGCACGGACGTCGCCATGGACGCGAGCGAAGTCACGTTGATGCGCCCTGATCTCGCCGGCGTCGCCGACGCGATCGCCCTTTCGCGCCGGACCATGCGCACGATCCGCGAGAATCTCTTCTGGGCGATGGTCTACAACGTCATCGGGATTCCACTCGCCGCAGGCGTGCTCTTTCCGCGGTTCGGCGTTTTGCTCAACCCGATCGTCGCCAGCGCCGCCATGGCGCTCAGCTCCGTGAGCGTCGTCGGAAACAGTCTTCGTTTGCGGAGGTGGACGCCGTGAAACACGATCATGCAGTCGCCGACTGCGCGTGCGACGTGCACGCCGGCACGGGGGGCGGCCGAAAGGCCGTCGCCGTCGATCCGGACATCAAGGCGCGAAACCTCAAACGCCTTCGCCGCATCGAAGGACAGGTGCGCGGTCTACAAAAAATGGTCGAGGAGGACCGCTACTGCGCCGACGTGATGACGCAGATCTCATCAGTGCACGAAGCGCTGCGCAGCGTCGGGCGCGAACTGATGCGAAACCATCTGCGCCACTGCGCGAGCTCGGCCATTCGCGCCGGAGCGTCGGAGGCCGAGTCGATGTATGACGAGCTGGTCGAGATGATGTACCGCCACGCGCGCTGACGCGCGCGCACCATTGGATCAGGCCGACGTCACTCGAAGGGCCGCATCGACGACCGCGTCGGCGGTGATTCCCAGTTCCTTGTAGATCCGCTCGTAGGGCGAGCTCGCGCCGAATCGGTGCAGCCCGATCGCTTCGCCCGACAACCCGACCCACTGGTACCACGACATCGGCTGCGCCGCCTCGATGGCCACGCGCGGAATGCCCGGCGGCAGCACCGCGTCTTGGTACGCTTTCGGCTGCTTCTCGAACACTTGCATGGAGGGCATGGAAACGACGCGTGCCGCGACGCCGCGATCGGCGAGGGTCTTTTGGGCCGCGAGCACGAGCTGCACTTCGGACCCTGATGACATCAGCACAACCCGCGGCTTTTCGTTCCCTGGGGAATCCGCCAGGACATACGCACCCTGCATCAGTCCTTCGGCCGATCCGTACTTCGAGCGATCGATGAACGGCACCTTCTGTCGCGTGAGAATCAGAGCTACCGGGCCCGCCGGCTGATCCACCGCCATTTTCCACGCGACGGCGGTCTCGTTGGCGTCGGCGGGGCGAACGACGTTGAGGCCCGGAATGGCGCGGAGCGACGAGAGCTGCTCGATCGGCTGGTGCGTCGGCCCATCTTCGCCGAGTCCGATGGAGTCGTGTGTGTAGATGTAGATGACGCGCGCGCCCATGAGCGCCGCCAGCCGCACCGACGGCCGCATGTAATCGGAGAAGATGAGAAACGTGCCGCCGTACGGGAGGATGCCGCCGTGCAGCGCCATGCCGGTCATGATCGCCGCCATGCCGTGCTCGCGAATGCCGAAATGGACGTAGCGCGAACCCGGCGAGGCAGGCGTGAAGTTCTGCCAGGCTTTGACCGACGTGTTGTTCGACGGCGTGAGGTCCGCCGAACCGCCTACGAGCTCGGGAAGCAGATCCGCCGTCGCGTTCAACGTTGCGCCAAAGGCCGCGCGCGTGGCGATCGTGCCGTTTTCCGCCGTGAACGTCGGGAGCTTGGCCTCCCAGTTGGCGGGACGTTTTCCGGCCAGCCGCCGCTCGAGCTCCGCCGCATCCTTGGGGTTCGCGTCGGCGTACGACTTCCACCGCGCGTTCCACTCGTCGTGGTAGCGCGCGCCGCGATCCTTCGCCTGGCGCCATTCGGCGAGCGCTTCGGCGGGCACGAAGAACGTGTCGAGCGTCGGCCATCCGTAATTCTGCTTGGTGATGACGACGTTCTCCTTGCCGAGCGCTTCGCCGTGCGCCTTCTCCGAGTCCTGGCGAGGACTGCCGTAGCCGATATGCGAGCGTGTGATGATCAGCGTCGGACGCTCGCTGTCGTTCTTCGCTTCGGCGATGGCGCCCTCGATTGCCTCGAGGTCGTTCACGTCGGCGATGTGGAGCACCTGCCAGCCATAGCCTTCGAACCGCTTGGCGGTGTCGTCGGTGAACGTGAGATCGGTCTTGCCGTCGATGGTGATGTGGTTGTCGTCGTAGAAGCCGATCAGCTTGCCGAGCTTGAAGTGTCCGGCGAACGACGCCGCCTCGTGGGAGATGCCTTCCATGAGATCGCCGTCGCTACAGATGAAGTACGTGAAGTGGTCGACGATTTCGTGTCCCGGCTTGTTGAACGCGGCGGCGAGATGCGTTTCGGCCACCGCCATGCCGACGGCGTTGCCGATTCCCTGTCCGAGCGGACCGGTGGTCGTCTCGACGCCCGGCGTGTGGCCGTGCTCCGGGTGCCCCGGCGTCTTGCTTCCCCACTGGCGGAACTGTTTGATGTCGTCGAGTGAGAGGTCGTAGCCGGTCAGGTAGAGACACGAGTACAACAACATCGACGCGTGTCCACACGACAGGATGAACCGATCGCGGTTGAACCACGCGGGATCCGCCGGGTCGAAGCGCATCGTGCGCGTGAAGAGCACGTAACCGAGCGGCGCCAGCGCCATCGGCGTGCCCGGGTGTCCGGACTCGGCTGCCTGGACGGCGTCCATGGACAGGGTGCGGACGGTATTGATGCAGAGGAGGTCGAGGTCGGTCGCGGTCGCGGTCATCGCGGGTCGGTGCGTTGGATGAAGGGGCGTGCAGAAGTTAGCTCACAAGGTGCCGACAGCAGAATTCCGAGCGTAGCAGTGAAGCGCCGAGGTGACGAAACCGTGGTTGGCCGCGAGCACCGGCGTTACCGTGCCCGACAGGCGTCGTCTCCCAGACGGCGGCGATGAACGAGACCACGCGCTTTTCCTCCCCAATTCCGACGACCTCGTCGAGCTACGGCGCGATCGTGATCGGCGGCGGCTTCTACGGCGCGCGCCTCGCGCTCATGCTGCGTCGGCGCGGCCTCCGCGTGCTGCTCGTCGAGCGCGAAGCGTCGCTGCTGTCTCGGGCCTCGGCCCGGAACCAAGCGCGTGTGCACAACGGATACCACTATCCGCGCAGCATCCTGACGTCGCTCCGCTCGCGCCTGAATTACCGGCGGTTTCTCAACGAGTATTCGGACTGCGTGCACCGCTCGTTCACGCACTACTACGCGGTGGCACGCGGCATGTCGAAGGTCACGGCGGGCCAGTTCGTTGAGTTCTGCCGCCGCATCGAAGCGCCGCTCGCCGCCGCGCCGTCGCGGGTCGCCAAGCTGTTCGACGGATCGCGGATCGAGGCGGTCTTCGAGGTCGAGGAGTGTGCCTTCGACGCGGCGGCGCTGCGTGTGAGGATGGCTCGCGAGCTCCAAAACGCCGGCGTCGAGGTTTCGTTGTCGACGGAGGCCGTGGCGGTGGCGACGACGCCGTCGGGGCTCGTCGTCGGGCTGAATACGCTGGCGGCCCCCCCGGTCTTCCGGTCCGCCGCTCCGCCCGTGCACGCGGCGCTCGCGCTCAACTGCACCTACTCGCGCCTCAACCACGTGCTGAACGCATCGAAGGCGGAACCGATTCCGGCGAAGCACGAGCTCACCGAGCTCGCGCTCGTCGAGCCGCCCGATGCGCTCGACGGCGCGGCGGTGACGGTGATGGACGGTCCGTTCTTTTCGCTCATGCCCTATCCGTCGCGCGGTCTCCACACGCTGAGCCACGTGCGCTACACGCCGCACTTCAGCTGGAACGACAAGCCCGACTCTCCCGTGGTGGAACTTCGCACGTTGGCCGGGAGCTCGCGCTTCGACCACATGATGCGCGACGCGGCGCGTTACCTTCCGGCGATGCGTACCACGCGGTACGCCGACTCGATCTGGGAGATCAAGACCGTCATGCCGCGCAGCGAGAAGGACGACAGCCGACCGATTCTGCTGCGTCGCTGCGCCGAGCACCCCGCGCTGATCACGGTGCTGGGCGCGAAGATCGACAGCGTGTACGACGTCGAAGACGCGTTGCTCGCGGAGCTCGACCAGCGGCCCGCGCGGCGCGTTCCACGTCCCACCCCGACCGATGTCCGCCGACTCCCTGATTTCGATCGTCGCCCCGCTGGAAGGCGATAGCCCCGGCGCGGTCGAGGCGTTCGTCGAGGAGACGGTCGCCGTGCTGGGCGGCCTCGTCTCGCACCACGAGATCATTCTCGTGGACGACGGAGCCCCCGAGGCGACCGTCGCGCGCGTCCGCACGCTGCTCGAGCGCCACGATTTTCTTCGCTTTCTGCGCCTCTCGCGTCACTTCGGCGAAGAAACCGCGATCACCGCTGGGCTCGATGTAGCCATCGGCGATTACGTCGTGGTGATGTTGCCGAGCATGGATCCGCCGGCGCTCATCCCCGACTTTCTCGAGCGAGCGCGCGGCGACACCGACGTCGTCTACGGAGTGCGACTGCACCGGAAGAACGAGCCGTTCTGGTATCGGACGGGCGCGCGCGCCTTCTATTGGTACATGAACGACGTCGCGAGGCTCGGGATTCCGCGAGACTCGACACAATTCCGATGCATGAGCCGGCAGGTCGTGAACGCGCTGACGCAGATTCGCGGCCCCGACCAATACCTGCGAATGCTCACGTCGTACATCGGCTTTCGGAAGCAGCCGTTTCCGTATTCGCCGATCAACCGGTCTGGTACGACGACGGTGCGCCCGAAGGGCGACGCCATCGACCTCGCGCGCGCGCTGATCATCGACTCGACCACGCATCCGCTTCGTCTGGCGGTCTGGGCGGGCGTCGGGCTGGCGGTGCTGAATCTCGTGCTCGTGATGCTTCACTCGGCGGTGGGCGAAATCGCCGGCGCGGCGTTCCACGAGGCGGTGGTGTTCATCGTCCTCGCGCTCGTGCTGGCGGCGATCGGCGAGTACGTGGGCAGCATCTCGCTTCGGCTGCGGGACCGGCCGGCTTACTACGTGCGCGAAGAGCACACGAGCTCCGTGCTGCTGCGCGAAGAACGAAGAAACGTCGTCGGGAAGACGGCGGAGTGACCGCGCCGGCGCCCACCATCGTGAGCGCGCCGGGCGTTCCCGAGCACGAACGCTTCGTCTTCGGCGAAAAGCGTCAGCGATACTGCGTCGCGGTCTTCGTGATCAACGAGGGCGAGCGCGTACGAAAGCAGCTCGCCGCGATGGCGCGTTTCGCCGACCGGATCGACATCGTCGTGGCCGACGGCGGCAGCACGGACGGGTCGCTCGCGGCCGATTCGCTCGCGGATTTTCGGCTGCGTGCCCTCCTGATCAAGCGAGGACCCGGGCGCCTCAGCGCCCAAATGCGGATGGCGGTCGGCTTCGCGCTGGACGAGGGCTACGACGGAATGGTCGTGATCGACGGCAACGGAAAGGACGACCTCGACGCGCTGCCGCGCATGATCGAGCTGCTCGACGCCGGATACGACCACGTGCAAGGTTCGCGATACGTTCCTGGGGGACACGGCATCAACACGCCGCCGAGCCGCACCTGGGCCGTGAAGTTGATTCATGCGCCGATGATCAGCATCGCCGCCGGCACGCGTTACACCGACACGACGAACGGATTTCGCGCCTACAGCCGACGCCTGCTCGCGGATCCGCGCGTCGCGCCGCTTCGCGATGTGTTCATGGGGTACGAGCTCCACTATTACTTGGCGATACGCGCCGCCCGCCTCGGCTTCCGCGTGACCGAGACGCCAGTGACACGCCGTTATCCCGAAACCGGAAAGACGCCGACGAAGATCAGCCCGGTGAAGGGCAACCTTCTCGTTCTCCGCACGCTGGCCGCTGCCGTGCTCGGCCGTTTCGATCCGTGACTGCGCGAGAGACCGCCGCGCTCATCGGCTACACCGGCTTCGTCGGCGGAAATCTCCTCGCGCAGCGCGGATTCGACGCGCTCTTCAATTCGCGCAACATCGAAGAGATCGCCGGCCAGTCGTTCGATCTGATCGTTTGCGCCGGCGCGCCGGCCGAAAAATGGAAGGCGAACGCGGACCCCGTGCGCGATCTGGCCAACATCGAGCGCCTGGCGGGCGCCGTGACTCGGGCGTCGGCGACACGCTTCGTCCTGTTGTCCACAGTCGACGTGTTTGGATCGCCAGTCGGCGTCGACGAGAATTCGCCGGTCGCGACGGACGGACTTCACGCCTATGGCCGGGACCGGCGTGTGCTCGAAGAACTGATCTCGTCGCGCTTCGACACGACGATCGTGCGTCTGCCGGGACTCTACGGCCCCGGTCTCAAGAAGAATGTGATCTTCGACTTTCTGCACGACAATGACGTACGGAAGATCGACTCGCGCGGCATCTTTCAGTTCTACGACACGAAGCGGCTGTGGAGTGACCTCGACATCGCGATGCGAAGCCGGCTTCCCCTGGTACACCTGCCGACCGAGCCCGTGAGCGTCGCCGACGTGGCGCGCTCGGCGTTCGGCATCGAATTCGACAATCCCGTCTCGGCGAATCCGGCGCGCTACGACATGCGCACGCGGCACGCGGGGTTGTTCGGCGGCGAAGGGGCCTACATCGAGACTTCGGCTCGAGTGCTCCGCGGAATCGCGGCGTACGTGGCGCGCGAACGGACGAAGTCCCCGTGAGACTGGCCGTCTCGAACATCGCCTGGGATGCGAACGCCGACGACGCGGCGGCTGCGGTGCTCGTGCGCGAAGGCGTAGGCGGTGTCGAGCTCGCCCCGACCAAGTGGCGCGCCGCGCCGTACGACGCGCCGGCCGCGGATGTCGCTGACTTGCGCAAGAGCTGGGAAGATCGTGGACTGCCCATCGTCTCGCTGCAATCGCTCTTGTTCGGCCGGCCCGAGCTTCAACTCCTCGGCAGCGAACCGGAGCGTCGAGCCATGATGGATCACCTGCGAAGAGTCGCCGACTTCGCGGCCGCGGTCGGAGCGCGAACACTCGTGTACGGATCGCCCAAGAATCGCGTTCGCGGCGAGCGTTCGACCGACGACGCGATGCGCCAGGCCGCCGACTTCTTCCGCGCGCTCGCGCCACACGCCCGCGATCGCGGCGTGATCTTCTGCCTCGAGGCGAATCCGACCGAATACGGCTGCGATTTCATCACACGCACGTCCGAGGCGATCGAACTCTGCCGGATGGTCGACGACTCGTCGATTCGCCTCAACGCCGACGTGGGCGGGATGATCTTGGCCAACGAGAATCCCGAGGACGCAATCGCGCGAGCCGCCGCGTTCGTCGCCCACGTTCACGCGAGTGAGCCGCATCTCGGTCTTCTGTCGAGCCAGTCGGCGCACGAAAGCGCGGCGTCGGCGCTTGCCCGTGAGAACTACTCGGGATGGGTGTCAATCGAGATGCGCGCTCCGTCCCCGAGCGATCAAATCGAGGGATTGGAGCGCGCGATCCGCGTTGCCAAACGAGCCTACGCTGTCCTGAGCCGCTGAGTGCGGGAGGCCGCGGTGTGACGTCAGTGTCGCGCCGATCCTCGCACTGCGACGCGACTGGCGAAGCGGGTCTCCACCGCGCCGACGTACAGCATTCTCGACACGGGCGCCTTCGAATCGCGTACGACGTTCAGCGTCGCGGCCTGCTCCACGGCGGTAGCGGTCTCGTCCGGCGTTGCCTTTGGGTGCGTCTCTAAGTACAGGGCGAGCGCTCCGCTCACGTAGCCGGCAGCCATCGACGTGCCGTTCCAGAGTTGCGTCACCGGTGAGTTGTTCCGGTCGAGGCTCGGCAGCAGAACCGAATCGCCGGGCGCGTAGATGTCGATGCACGGACCAAAGGCTGTGTTCGGCGCACGCCGGTCGATCGTGTGAGTGGTTCCGTCGGCGGATTCTTCCGACGCGAGCGCCGACGCGCCGACGACGATCGCGCCAAGTGAATTGGCCGGCGACACGCGGCAGGCGTCGATGTCCAGGTTGCCCGCCGACACGACGACGGGAATGCCCGCGGCTCGGAGCTCCGCAACTGCGGAATCGAGCGACGGTATTCGCGACGACGTGTCGGCGATGAACGACCAGTTCGCGATGGCGGGACCTGGGTGCACCTTGTGATCCTCGATCACCCAACGGGCTCCGTCGACGATGGCTTTGATGGTGCCGCGCAGCTTTTCGCACTGCACCATCTTCACATCCACGATCTGCACGTCGGGTGCGACGCCGAGCGTCGCGCCGCCGATGGCGCCGGCGACCGCGGTGCCGTGAGCGTTACAGATCTTCGCATCTTCGGCGAAGCCGGTGTACCCGATGCGAACGCGCCCGGAGAGCTCCGGATGCGTCGTCGAGACTCCGCCGTCGAACACGTAGACCGTGACGCCCTTGCCGGTCGCAGAATGCGCGAACGTGCGATCGAGCGGCAGATCGTGTTGATCGATGCGGTCGAGGGCGAGCGACACGGTGGGAGATTCGAGAATCGTCGTCGGACGAACTTCACTAGACGCCAGTGCCGCGGGATCTCGGGGCTCCGCGACGGCCGTCGGATCGGGCCGAGGCGGTCGCGCGCAACTCTGGATCAGCGCGCCACCGACCGCGGCCGTGCCGGCCATGAAGCCGGCTAATACCAAGGTGCTTCGCATGCCCTCCGACTAGGGAAGGCGCATGCCACAGGGTGTTCCATCCAAAGATTTTGATGCCTGCCCGTTGGCCCAATCGGTGCAAGGCGTTGTGCAAGTTGGCCGGCGACCGACGTCTCCCTGATGTACCGCCTTCAGGGGCCAATCATGCGTCGCGTCGTGGGTAGGTTCTGCAGCCGCGTTCTTCGCGCCACAATCGTCGTTGCCACCCCCTTCGCCGTGCCGGCGTTAGGCGCGCAGGGATGGATCGTCCCACGCCCGTGCGGTCTGGGAATTCAGCCGCTCGAGGGCCGCACGCCCCCGATCGTTCGCGATTGCGCCACGAACATCGTGCGAACGCGGAGCGACGTGCGCGTGGAGCTCGCCGACCACGTACTCCGTTACGAGGTCGAAGAGAGGTTCGTGAACCGCGGGCCGACGCTCGGCGAGGCGGACTATCTGTTTCCGCTGCCGACGAACGCGGCCTTTCAGAATCTTGCGCTGTCGATCGACGGCGAGCTCGTGGCCGGAGAGACGATGAACGCCGGCCAGGCCCGTAACATCTACGAGTCAATCGTCCGGGCCAGGCGCGACCCCGCGCTCGTCGAATGGATGGGGCACGGGCTTCTTCACGCGCGCATCTTCCCGCTCGAGCCTGGCCGCGAAAGGACGGTCGTCGTGCGGTTTCAAAGCGTGGCGCCCCGCGAAGGCGACGCGCTGCGCGTTGACTATTTCCGCGGAGGCGCGCCCGGCACGACCAACGTGCGCGACGGCGGCGATGCATCGTTCACACTGACCTACCGTCAGGCGCCGGAGCTCGGCGCCCCATTCTCGCCGACGCACCAGCTCGACGTGGCGGACCGCGACGGTCGTCGCGTGGTCAGCGTGCGCGGCGATGCCCGCGACGTGACGCTGCTCCTTCCGGTACGCGCGCGCAACGAGGCCGCGATCACGGCGCTCAACTACGCGCCAGGCAACGAAGACGGCTTCACGCTGCTGAGCGTGACACCGCCCGCGGGTCGTCGAACGGACGTCATCCCGCGTGACGTCACGCTCGTGCTCGACGTCTCCGGTTCGATGAACGGTCGCAAGATCGAGCAGGCGCGCGCGGCGGGTCGTCAGCTGCTGTCGACGCTTCACGAAACGGACCGGTTCCGATTGATCGATTTCTCTAGCGACGTGCACACGTTCCGCGACGACTTTGTTTCCGCGACGCCGGACAACGTGCGTGACGCAACGCGCTACCTGGACGCGCTCGACGCGTCGGGGAGCACGAACATCGAGGGCGCGTTGCGCGAGGCGCTGCGCCCGGCCGTGGTTCGCGGCCGTTTGCCCGTGATCCTCTTCGTGACCGACGGGGAGCCGACCGTGGGCGACACGCGGCCGGACCGTCTCGCGGCGATGGCCGCCGACGCCAACGCCCACGCCGAAGAACCGCGGCGGATCTTCACGTTCGGGCTGGGGTCAGACGTCAACGTGGGTCTCCTCGAGCAGCTGGCCCTTCAGGGGCGCGGAACGTCGCAGTTCGTGCGTCCCGACGAATCGGTAGAACGAATGATCGGCATCGTCGCGAATCGTCTCGTCGGCCCGATGCTCACCGACGTTCGCGTGCGCGTGGACGGCGACGTGCGCCTCTCGCGGATGCTTCCCGGTGAAATGACCGATCTATTCGCCGACCGGGATCTTTCGCTGGTGGCGCGCTACTCCGGTCACGGTCAAGCACGAGTCATCGTCGAGGGTCGCCGAGGCACCACGACGGTGACGTGGACGTCGACGGTGGACTTTCCGGATCGCGACCGCGAGAACTCGTTCGTCGCGCGTCTCTGGGCGACGCAGCGCGTCGGTTACCTGAGCGCCGAGAAGCGAAAGAACGGCGGCTCGTCCGAGGTCGACGACGAGATCCGTTCGCTCGGCGAGCGATACGGCATTCCAACGGAATTCACTTCGTACCTCGTCACAGAGCCGCAGTCCATGCCCGTGCGAACGGCGATGATGGGTGCGGGTGGCGGCAGCGGAAGAGGTGCGGCGGCGCCGGCCGCGCAGGTCTCAGACGCCGCGGGTTTCAGGTTCGAGTCCGCCAAGGCGGCCTCGGCGCAGCGAAGTGCTTCCAACATCGCCGTTGTCGACTCGTTGTCGTTCGCCGCGGGCCATGTGTCGCGTGACAAAGACGAAGCGCGCACCACGCGGCGCATCGACGGACGGACGCTTTCACTGCGCGACGGCGCCTGGACGGACGTGCGCTATCATGCCGGCATGCCGGTGACGAGCGTCAAGCCGTACTCGAACGCATACTTCGACATTCTGAAGCAACTTCCGGAGCTCAAATCGGTGTTCGCGCTGGGCGATCGGGTTGTGGTGGTCGGCAAGAGCGCGGTGATTCGAGTGGATGACAGTGGGATGAACGACCTGGCGCCGGCCGCGCTAACGGCGCTCGTACACGCGTGGTGAACTTTCGGTCACAGATCACAGGTCACCGGGTGCTGACAGCCAGCAGTTCCGATACCCGCGACCGGTGACCGGATACCAGTTTTCACATGATCGATCTTGACCGGCTCTTCCGCGAATACCATCAGCCGCTCGTGCGATATCTCGCACGGCGGCTGGGGGATCGCGACTGGGCGGAAGAAGTTGCGCAGGAGACGTTTCTCCGAGCGGCGCGGCAGGAGTCGATCACCAGCGAACGCTCGTGGCTCTTCGCGGTGGCAACGAATCTGGTGCGCGACGAAGCGCGAAAGGATGCACGCCGCCGCCGGCACCTCGAGCTGCTCCGAGAACACGCGCGTGCCGAGGAGGCGGTCGACCCGGAGCCGACGTCGCTCGAGCGAGCGCAGGAAGCGGCGCTGGCGAGACGCGCAGTGGACGCACTTGGCGAGCGGGATCGCGAGGCGCTCCTCATGCGCGAAGAAGGGCTGAACTACACTGAGATCGCCAGCGCGCTCGACCTGTCGGTGGCTTCCGTGGGAACGACGCTGGCGCGCGCGCGGAAGCGTCTGGTCGAAGCGTACGAAGCGCTGCAACGCGAGGCGGGCTGGCCGCGCAGCGGCGCTGTGCCGGCCGCGACGAAAGGAGAAGGGACTCATGCAGCATCTTGACGAAGGAACGATCCACGCGTGGCTCGACGGAGAGCTGCCGCCGGACGACGCGGAGAGCGCCGCCCGACATGTGGCGGGATGCGCGGAGTGCCGCGCTCTCGTCGTCGAAGCGCGAGGGCTTCTGGCCGGAGCGTCGCGCATCGCGTCCGCGCTCGACGCGGCGCCCGCGGGCGTAGTTCCTCCGGCGCAGCACGGTGGGGGAGCGACAACGCGTCGGCGGCAGTGGTATCGGTTCGCGTTCACGCCGGTGCGGATGTCGATTGCGGCGACGATCATCGCGGCCGCCGGCCTCACGTTCACCGCGCGCCGCGTTGCCGAAAACAGCGCGTTGGGTGAGAAGGCAGCCGACAAGCAGTTCGTCACTGTTCCGACGTTCACGGCGCCGAAGAGGGCGGGCAGCCCTGTCGCCGACTCGATCGTCGCGCTCAAGGAGATGTCAGCGTCGGGCAAGGCCAAGGCGCCGGCCCCGGCCCCGTCGTCCGCGCGTGCGGCTGCGAGTGCCGACCTGTCCTCAACCAAGCCGAGTGCGTCGTCCAAGCCGCAGTTGACTGACGCCGCCGGATTCGAGAAAAAAACCGCGCATCTGGATCGGCGAGCCGTCACGAATTCGCCGCGTCACGTCGCTGCTGCGCCGGCAGCGGCGCCCGCTGCCGAGCCGGCGCCTCCGGTGAGGCAACTCGACTCGACGCGCGCGAAGGACGAGCTGGTGAAGGTCAGCGCCGATTCGCTCAGGCGGGGGGATGCGCTCGAGCGTCGCCGCGCGGCGTTCGTCGCGGGAGGCGTCAACCAAATGCAAGGGTCCGTCTTGACCGAACGAGACGCGGCCGGGTCTCGCGTTTTCACATTTAGAGATTGCTATCGGCTTGCCGTCGATTCCACGGAATGGCGCGGCGTGTTGCCGTCTGGATTCGCGCTTGATGCGCGAGAGACGGCCCTCAACGGCGCGGTACCAGCGGCAGCCAGCTTCACACCCAGTCGCGGCGGCGTCGCGGGAGGGGTCGGCGGTGCGCGGGGCGGTGCGGCGTCGGGCGCGGCTCAACCGACCGCCAGCAGTATTCCGGCAGCGGCTCCGGCTCCGGCGGTCAATTCGGTGCGCGCTCTGGACTCCAACGGACGCGTTGGGCCGACGGCCATCGGGCTGTGGTTCTTGGGCCACGCGGACACGATTGGCGTCCGGTTGTCGAGAAGCGACTCCAGCCACAAGCTCGTCACGCTTTTGATGACCGGAAGCGGCTCGAGCGCGCGCGTGATCGCGGGCGACCGCGCGGACAGCGTGCGCGTCGCCCGGGTGTCGTGCCCGCGATAGCGGCCGCTATTTCAGGTCGATCCGACCCATCCGAAACTGACCGCTCTCGGCGATCCAAAGCCGATGGCGCGTCGAGTCGATGCTCACGTTGCGCACGATCGTTCCCTTGGTCGGAATCGGCACGACCTCCATGCGCTCGGTCGCCGGATCGAAGCGAACCATCGTGCCCTGCCGAGCCTCGTTGACCCAGATCGCGCCGTCCGGCGCGACGCCGATGCCGTATGGGTTCGAGGTGGTGTCCGGTTTAGCGCTCGGCGTCTGCCATTCCTTCGCCGTCTTGGTCTTCGGGTCGTACATGCCGAGGTGGCTGCGCGCGTTGTCCGAATACCAGATTCGGCCGTCCGACGTGATGCAGAGACGTCGCGGGCGCGTCGCCGGATTTGGCAAATCGATCTCGGTGAGATGCGCGGTTTTCGGATCGAGATGTCCGAGCTTGTTCGTGCCGAAGAGCGCCATCCAGAGCGAACCGTCGGGCGCGCGCTGAAGTCCGTATGGTTTCGCCCCACGCGTGGCCGGGGTGTACAGCGTGACGGCGCCGGTCTTGGGGTCGAGCGTTCCGTACCTGTTCGAGTTCTGCGATGTGAACCAGAGCGTGCCGTTCAGCCAGAGCGGTGTGTGCGGGTCCCGCGCCGAATCGGTCTTGAACTCGGTGATTTGGCCCGTCGTCACGTCGAGGTGACCGATCCGACCGGCATTGTTCTCGGTGAACCATACGCTCCCGTCGGGAACGACAATGATGCCGTGCGGTCCCGAGTTCGGGGTCGGAGTCGGATACTCCTTGACCTCTCCCGTCTCGGGATCGAGTCGCCCGATGTAGCTCCCGTGCTGATCCGCGAAGTAGACGTGTCCGTCTTTCGCCACGGCGGGGTCGTGGGCGTACGCGTCCGGATTCTTGTGAGGGAGCACGTACTCACGGACACTGAATGCCGCCGTAACAAGCGGGCGCAGCTCGCTCACGCCAGCCACCGGCGTGACCGCGAGGAAAAAGAGCGCGACCCCGGCGAGCACGATCGCGGCGAGCAGGAGCATCAGGGGTGATCGACGGAGCTGCGCGAGTCGAAGCCACATATAGGCCCCCCTTGCTGGAGAACTCGAGTGTACGGCCGCGACGGCGGGTGATCCGACACGCCGTCAACATGATAGATGTACTCGCGGCCGTTTCCGGGTGCAAACCGTCAGTCGCCGAGGCGCGGTTGTTGCGTCCGCCACGGCCACGTGAATACGAACGACCCCGCCCTCTGGTACAAAGACGCGATCGTCTACCAGCTTCACGTCAAATGCTTTCGCGACTCCAACGCCGACGGCTACGGCGACTTTCGCGGGCTGATCGACAAGCTGGACTACGTTCGCCAACTCGGCGCGAACACGATCTGGCTGTTGCCGTTCTATCCGTCGCCGCTCAAGGACGACGGCTACGACATCTCGGCGTACGAGGAGATCAATCCGGCGTACGGCACGATCGAAGATTTTCGCGCGTTCCTCGCCGCCGCGCACGAGCGCGACATTCGCGTCATCACCGAATTGGTGATCAACCACACGTCGGACCAGCATCCATGGTTCCAGCGCGCGCGCCAGGCCCCCAAGGGATCGCGCGAGCGCGAGTGGTACGTGTGGAGCGACGACCCGAACAAGTACGCGGGCACGCGGATCATCTTCAGCGATACCGAGCGCTCCAACTGGGCGTGGGATCCGGAGGCGCAGCAGTTCTATTGGCACCGCTTCTTCAGCCATCAGCCCGACCTCAACTTCGACAATCCGGACGTGCTGGCCGCGCTGCTCAATGTGATGCGGTTCTGGCTGCGCATGGGCGTCGACGGGTTGCGGCTCGACGCGATCCCATACCTCGTGGAACGCGAGGGCACGGGCTGCGAGAACCTTCCGGAAACGCACGCCGTCCTCAAGACGCTTCGCGCGACAGTCGACGCGGAGTTCCCCAATCGCGTTTTTCTCGCCGAGGCGAACCTCTGGCCGAGCGACGTTGTGGCGTACTTCGGGAACAGCGACGAATGCCACATGGCGTTCAACTTCCCGATCATGCCGCGCATGTACATGGCGGTGCGCAAGGAAGACCGCACGCCGATCGTCGAGATCATGCGGCAGACGCCGGAGATTCCGTTCGACTGCCAGTGGGCGGTGTTCCTGCGCAACCACGACGAGCTCACGCTCGAGACGGTGACGGACGAAGAGCGCGACTACATGTACCGCGAATACGCGCGCGATCCGCGCATGCGCATCAACGCCGGCATCCGCCGCCGCCTCGCGCCGCTCATGGAAAGCGGCCGCCGCCAGATCGAGCTGATGAACGCGCTGTTGATGTCGATGCCGGGCACGCCGATCGTCTACTACGGCGACGAAATCGGCATGGGCGACAACATCTATCTCGGCGATCGCAACGGCGTGCGCACGCCGATGCAGTGGAGCGCCGACCGCAACGCCGGCTTCAGCGAAGCAGAAACCGCGGCGCTGTACTCGCCGCTCATCGTCGATCCACCGTACGGATTTCACACGGTGAACGTCTCCGCGCAGGAGCGCACGCCGACGTCGCTGCTCCGGTGGACGCGTCGGCTCGTGTCGGTGCGGCAGGAATACAAGGCGTTCGGCCGCGGGACTTGGGAAGCGATCAACTGTCCGAACCGACGCGTCCTCGTCTTTCTGCGGCGGTACGAAGACGAGACGATCCTCTGTGTCAACAACCTCTCGCGCTTCGCGCAGTACGTCGAGCTCGAGCTCCGTGACTTCGAGAATTGCGTTCCGGTCGAGCTATGGAGCAAGGCGTGTTTCCCGTCGATTCGCGACGTGCCGTACGTGTTGACGCTCGGCCCGCACAATTTCCTGTGGTTCAGGATCGTGTCGTCGGAGCAGGCGAAAGAGATTCAGCGTCAACTGCCATAGTCGCGCTTCGGCGCGCACCGATCCCACGGCGGAGTGGCCACTCGTCACGACGGAGAATGTTTCTTGACGCTCATCGTAGAAAATCCCGCTGCACCCCGCCTCTACCCGCTGCGAGCGCGACCCGCGACAAGACGCCACGCTCGCCACAGCGCTAATCCGAGCGCCACGCCGGCGATCCCGAACACGACGAGCAGCACGCCGAACCATCCGGCTCCGGCGATGAGCGCCTGAACGCCGACCCACCCCCAGACCGCGCCAAAGGCCACGGCAAAAATCGCGGCGGCGGGCAGCACGTAATAGACGAATCGTGGCCGTTCTGTTCTCATCGATGGATCTCGAGGGTTGGGCGCGCCGACTACGCGAGGCTGAGCGCCATCACGTGATCCCGTTGCGAATCGGTACCGACAAGAAAACGCTGCTCGCCAACGCGGCGAAAGCCCGCCTTTTCGTAGAACGCGATGCCGCGCGGATTCTCTTCCCAAACGCCTAGCCAGAGAACGTCGCAGCCCCACGCACGCGCCTGTGCGACGCATGCGTCCATCAGAGCCGCGCCGACGCCGCGGCCGTGCCAGGCGCGAGCCGCGTAGATCCGCTGGAGCTCCGCCGGCCGCCGAGCGAAAACAGAAGGCGATCGCGAACCGAGGCGGGCGATCGCGTAGCCGATCGCCTCGCCCTCGGCCTCCGCGACCCACGCGGCGCGATCCGTGTCGCGGAGTTCCGCGAGCTGAAGATCGGGCGAGTACGTCTTGGCCAAGAACAGCTGGACATTCTCCGGCTCGTTCATCGGGCCGAACGCCTCCTCGAACAGCCTGGCGCCCAGTGCGGCCAGCAGCCCGGCGTCGTGCTCGTTCGTCCCGGCGCGGCGTACGACGACGGCGTGTGGCGGGTCGCTCACCGGTTCCTCGGCGCTTGAACCTGACGTAACGTGAGGGCGTAAGCTGGGTGCATGATCACGTTCAACGAAAAGCGGCTGCCTCGGAAGATGCCGACCCGCGTGGGTGTGGATAACGCAATGAAAGTTGGAGACCTCGCCAAACGCACGGGACTATCCGTGCGGACGCTGCATTACTACGACGAGATCGGTTTGCTCCAACCGCGGGATATTACGTCTTCCGGCCATCGCGTCTATGGCGCCGGCGAACTGGCGCGCCTGCAGCGCATCAAGTCGCTTCGGCAGCTCGGCTTCAGCCTCGACGAAATTCGCGCTTGCCTCGACGCCCCGGAGTTTTCGGCGCATCGCGTGATCGAGCTCCACATCAAACGGCTGCGCGAGCAGATCGGCGAGCAGGAGCGGCTCGTATCGGTCCTCGAGACGCTCGACGCGAGCTTCGTCGCTGGCGCGATCGCGTCACCCGACGAACTGATTCGGGCCATCGAGAGCATGACGTCGCTCGAGCGCGAGTTCACGCCGGAAGAGTGGAACGAGATCAAGGAGCGCGGCGAGCGGTTCGGGCGCGACCACGTGCGTGCCGTGGAGCGCGAATGGCCGGGCCTCATCGCCCGCATGCGCGCGGCGATGCTGCGCGGCGACGATCCGGCGAGCGCCGACGTCGCGGCCCTCGCGGCCCGATGGCGCGAGCTCGTGCGCGAATTCACCGGCGGGAACCCCGAGATCGAACGCAAAGTGCGCGCGGGATACGTGAACGATCCCGACCGAATGAAGCGTGCCGGTCTCGATCCGGCGCTCTTCGCGTACGTCAATCGGGCGATTCGCGCCCTCGATGTATTAGAGCCTGCCGCCGCGATTTTGCAGCGGACTGGCCACTGAGTTGGGCAAGAACAATCGAACGCAGACGACACGGACAAAAAACAACAATCCCGCAGATGTTGCGCTGTCAGTCTGCGGGAATTGCTGTTCAAGTCTGTGTCGTCGGCGTCGAATTCCAGCCCTAGGCCTCTCGTGCGGGGAACGAGCCTCGACTAGATCGCTCCGTTGAACGTGTCGCAGTCCTTCGGCTCCCCCGAGGCGAATCCGCGCTTGAACCAATAGACGCGCTGCGCGGAGGAGCCGTGCGTGAACGTGTCGGTGTTCACGTGGCCGGTTGTCGCGCCCTGAATGCGGTCGTCGCCCACGGCGGCCGCCGCGTTCAGGCCCGACTCGAGGTCGCCCGGCTCGAGAATTCCTTCGCCTTGCGACTCGTGGCCCCACACGCCGGCGAAGCAATCCGCCTGAAGCTCGAGACGCACCGAGAGGTCGTTCGCGGCCGAGGGATCACGCTGCTGCGCGCGGCGCACCGAGGCGTCGATGCCGAGCAGATGCTGGACGTGGTGACCGAGCTCGTGCGCGAGAACATACGCCTGCGCGAACTCACCCGGCGCACCGAACCGCGAACGCAACTCGTCGTAGAAGGCGAGGTCGATGTACAACTTCTGATCGACGGGGCAATAGAATGGGCCCATCGCGGTCTGCCCGACGCCGCAGCCCGTGGCCGTGGCGTCGCGGAACAGGACGAGTTTGGTCGGCTGCCACTGTGTACCCGTCGTCGCCGGAAGAATCTTGGCCCACGTCGCCTCTGCCGTGTCCAATACGAACGAGACGAACTGAACCTCTCGCGCTTCCTCGGGCGACTCGTTGACCGGAGCGCCCGGCCCGCCGGGCCCGCCTGGACCTAGCGAGCCCGCCGCGGTGCCGCCGGCGGAGTACGGGTTGGGATTCGTGTTGTCGGAGACGAAATCGCGTCCGAAGATCAGGCTGAGCACGATCAGGATGACCGTGCCGCCGATACCCACGTGAACGGGCCCGATGCCGCCGGAACCGCGGCGGTCCTCGATGTTCCCGCTTTCACCGCCGGGAGTCCAGCGCATCCAAGCCTCCGTGTCGCCTCCGACGGCCAGTCGGCGGCTTACAGGTTCATCTATTCCGGAGACTCACTTCTTCATCAATCGGGCCAGGGCTCGTTGAGAGAAGTCAGGCGGCCTCGAATTGGCTCATTTCCTGGGTCTTTCGTACGGCGCGCAACGCCGTATTTCCGGCGACGATCGCGCCGAGAATGATGTAGATGTAGAACGTGTAAAAACGCCACCACAGCAATGCGGCCGCAAAGAGACGCGGGCCGATGACGCCCGCCAGCGCGGCGCGAAACGCCAGCTCCACGGCCCCGCCGCCGCCGGGCGCGGGGACGATCGCCGCGCCGTAGAGCAGACCGAGTGGCCAGAGCGCGAGCGGCGCGAGCGGTGCGTCGGCGCCGGCGCCCAGAACGAGCGCGGGCAACACGCACAGTCGCATCGCGACGTGCATCACGGACATGAAATAGGCGCCGGCCGCCCACCGAAACTCGATGTGCCGCATCCGGTCCACGGTCGCGCGTACTTGTGTGAACCACCGATGGATTTTCGTCCATCGCTTGCCGCCGAGACGGAGACGGATCGCCCAATGAGGCGGCGTGTCGTCGACGTGCCGCCGCGCCAGAACGACGGCGATCACGCCGACGCCGATCACGAAGCCGGCGTACACGCCGACGACCCCGACCAGCGCTTTCAGCACGAAGCCGGCGTGCCGAAAGACAATCGCGACGACGATCACTACCGTCGCCAGCGACAGCGATTCCAAAAACAACTCGGCGAACAGCACGACCAGCGCGCTCGACGTTTCGATCCCCGACTCGGCAAGGACGAGGAATCGGGCCGGCTCGGCCCCGGAGCGCGCCGGCGTGATCGACGCGCCGAAGTCTCCGGCGAGCGTCGTGCGCAGCGCCGTCATGAAATCGAGCTCGATGTGCGCGGCCTTGGCGCTCCACTGAATCTTCCATGAGCGCGTGATGATTTCGGTCAACACCGCCGCGATCGCCAGGAGATGCGCTTCCAGCGGGAGGCGAATCGTGCTGCCGGCGCGCCACCAGCGAACGATGAAGAAGGCGGAGACGCCGATCACCGCCGCGAACGACGCGAAGGTGAATGCCCAGCGTTTCCAGTTCACGCGCGGGCGGGGCGAGAGACGGCTTCCACGCGGTTCACCCCGCGCCCATGGTTAAGACTGCATGTATTCCACGTGCCTGCATTGCCACAAGCCTCTCGGAAGGAACGACGTCGTCGAACACTTTCCCGTCGGCCGCCGGCTGGCGTTCGACGGCGCGAAGGGTCGCTTGTGGGTCGTATGCCAACACTGCGCGCGCTGGAATCTCACGCCGATCGAGGAGCGATGGGAGGCCGTCGAGGAATCCGAACGCACGTTCCGCGCGCAAAGGCTTCGGGCGCAGACGGACAACATCGGGCTCGTTCGGCTCCCTGATGCGACGGAGTTGATTCGGATCGGGCACCCGTTGCGGCCGGAGTTCGCGGCATGGCGGTACGGCGAGTCGTTTCGGCGACGATTCCGAAAGGAGCTCGCGATCAGCGCTGCGTCCGCGATGCTCGCGGGACTGATCGGCGTCACCGGCGTCGGCGCGCGCGACGCGATCGGCCTCTTCTTCGCCCAGACGACCGCGGCGAATTTCGCGATGAGCGTGTGGAACCTGCGACGTCTGAGGGCTGTTCCGAAGATCGTTGGAGAGAGTGGCCGGCCATTGGTACCGAATCTCGAGCATACTCGATTTACGGCCATTCCCGGCGAGCCGATTCACCTGCACGTGCGACTAGCCTACGGCCGCCTCGAGCTCGCGGGTGACCGCGCGACGCGCGCCCTGTCGACACTGCTCGCATTCGTGAACCGCGGCGGTGGATCGGCCGGCTCCGTGAGGGACGCGTCGACGTTCATTGCCGACGCGGGCAATCCCGCCAAGGCAATCGCGCTCATCGCCGCCGACGCTCAACGCCGAACCGGTGACTATGAGGAGCAAGCCGCGAGAGTCGCCCGCGGCCCGCGAGGAAGGACCATCGCCGAAGTGCTCGAGTCGCAGCGCGAGGCTCGGCGCGAGGTCGGATTCTGGGCACCAAACGGCATCGCGCCGCGCAATCGAGGCGCGTTGCACCGCCTTCCTCGAGTGCAGCGTCTCGCGCTCGAGATGTCGCTCCACGAGGACTCCGAGCAGCGCGCGCTCGAGGGCGAGCTCGAGTCACTGCGACGTGACTGGCAAGAAGCCGAAGAGATCGCGGCCATCGCCGACGGCGAGCTTACACCGCTACCCGCGGCGCCCGCAGACCGCAAAGCCGACCCAAAATAGAAACGCCCCCCAACCAAGCGGGGCGTTCCAGTTTCAAACCGTTCCGCGTCTCCGCCTCGCCGCGGCTCCGCGGCTCCGCGTCACGCGGTTCTATTCGGCTCAGCGCTCCCACTTCACTGCCGGCGGCGTGATTCCTTCTTCGTCCGCCGCGCCAGCGCTCGCAGCAGCAGCCGGCTTGAGGATGTGGCTGATTTGCTGACGAGCGTCGTCGATGTGGCGTTTGGTCGGCACGTCGGTCGCGCGCTTCGCGGCGGCGGCCAGCTCCGCGTCGAGCGTCTTCAGCTCGCCGCGCAGCATCGACTTGATCTCGCCCGTGTTCGGCGGGGGAGCGGCGCCCCCGCGGCCGCCGCCGCCACCACCACGGCCGCCGGCCGCCGCGCCGGCTGCCGGCGGGTTGATCTTGTTGCCGACGTCCGTGAGGTACGCGCGCTGCACGCCGCGGCGATAGACGTCGATCTTCACCGGCGCTGTGCCGTAGATCTCCGTCCACACGCCATGGCGCAGATCGCCCAACATCTCGGTTAGCGTGTACACGTCCGACGAATTCTTCGCCAGCGCTTCGTTCTCGATGAGCCGCGTCAGCTTGCCGTCGTTGAGCAGCGCGTTGATCGCCGCCGACTGCGCCGCCGTGATCCGCGTGACCTCGCCTTCCGGCTCGATCTTGCGGAGGATGTCCGTGTCGATGAGCCACGTCGGCGTTTGGAACGAATTCTCGGCGAGGAATTTCATCGCCGCCTGCTGCTTCGCCTTCGGAACCGGCACGAACCGTACGCCCGGCTGGTCGCCATACTTCTCCTGTGAGTTCATGCCGCCCACGACGTTCGCGACGTGCCCAAGCTCGGTGCGGTACTGGCCGATTTGGCGATTGTACAATTCTGCTAGCACATCGAAGTCGTCAGTCGGCTTCACCGTCGCCGACTCGATCCACTGCATGTTGCGGTGGAGGTTCTTGAACCCGAGCTCCGTCGCGCGCACCGGATCGGCGTCGCCGACCGCCTCGGTCTCGTCGCCCGGATCTGAGCCGAACGCGCCGCTCGTCGAGAAGCGGAGCCACGGTTTGGAATCCTGCTCGCGCGCCCACTGATCCAGCACGACGCGCTTCGCCTCGGCCGAGCGAATCAGCTCGGCGCCGGTGTGGCTGTTGGTGCCTTGCTGCGCGACCGCCATCGGCGTCGCGATCGGTGCGTACCCCCAGTGCGTCGCCCAGATGTCGTACGGACCGATGCGCGGGATGAGGAGCTCGGGTGGCACGTGGTCTTCGGGCTGCACCACGTAGTTGAAGCGGGAGTAGTCCATGAGCGTCGCGACATGGCCCATGCGACGGAGGAAATCAGGATTGCGAATGCTGTCGAGCGCGTACTGCGAACTCGACTTCATGTTGTGCTGGTAGCCGATCGTGTGCCCCACCTCGTGCGCCAGCACGTACTCGAGCAAGCGCCCCATCAATGAGTCGGGATAAGGGAACACGCGAGCTCTCGGATCGTTCGCCGCGGCCTGCGTGAAGTACCAGGTGCGCGCCAGGTTCTGGACGTTCTGGTAGAACTGGATGTGCGCGTTCAGAATCTCGCCCGAGCGCGGGTCGTGGATGTTCGGCCCGCTCGCATTCTCGGTCGTCGAAGGGAGCCAGCGCACCACCGAGTAGCGCGCGTCTTCAGGCGACCAATCCGGATCGTTCGTCGGCGCATCCTTGGCGATGATCGCGTGGCTGAAGCCCGCGGCCTCGAACGCCGGCTGCCAATCTTCGATCGCCTTCTTCAACCACGGACGCCACTTCATCGGCGTGTTGGCGTCGAGATAGTACACGATCGGTTTGACCGGATCGGAGATCGCCGCGTTGGGATCTTTCTTCTCGAGGCGATAGCGCGTGATGTAGCAGTGCGTATTGCTGGCCATGCGCTGCTCGTCGCCGGCGTAGTCGGTCACCGTCAACGAGAAATAGCCGACACGGTTGTCGCAGATCCGCGGCTCCATCGGCACGTCGGGCAACCGGTGGAAGCTGTACGACATCACGATCGTCGCCGTCGGCGAGGTGAATCCCGCGCCGCCCCGGCCCGCGCCGCGACCGCCACCCGTCGTCGCCGCGCCGCGACCACCGGCGCCCTGCTGGAGGGTCAACGTCGAGTACACGTTCACGTTGTCCGGGAATGCCGCCTGCCGCTCGATCCACGATCGCGTCGCGTCCACCGTGTATCCGGCGCCGATGCGCGTGGCCGGTGAGAGCTCCGTCGGCGGCTGCGTGAAGAGACGCGAGACGTCGATGACGGCCGAGCTGTCCGGTCCGTACGCTTCGACGTTGAAGATCGCGATGACCGGATGAACGTTCGACGCGCTCACCGCGCCGGCGACCGGCGACAGCGTGTCGCTCGCCATGATCTCGTTCGAGATGCCGCGCAGCAACACGCGGTTCTCGCGCCGCTCGAACTGCAGCACGCGGTTGCCCGCCGCCTGTCCGTCGTAGCCGGCGCCAAGCGCCGTCTGCGCGATTTCCTGCACGAGCAGAATGTCTTTGTTCATCTGGCTGCGCGGGATCTCGAACAGCAGCCGGTCGCCGATGCGAATCGTCTTGAAGAATCCGTTCTTCGTCTGCGCCTGCGCCGTGACGACGCGGTTGTACGGCTGGGGATTCGTGTTCCCGCCCTGGGCGCCGTTCGCACCACCACCGCGGCCGCCGCGGCCACCTCCGCCGCCACCACCACCTCCGCCGCCAGCCGGCGTTTCGGAGGTGTCGTTCGGGACGCTCGACGGTGCTTGCTGCGCCGGTCGCGTTGGGGCCGACGCGGGTGCCGGCGCCGGAGCGGGGGCGGGGGTCTTGGTGGTGCAGCCGATCGCGACGACCGTCGCGGCGGCAGACCCCAAGACGAGGAGCGAGCTCGTTCGCATGGATACAGCCCTGATTGTGGGAGAGGGGGACGAAGCGTCCCAGTTACTTACTGCTCATACCACGAACGGGCTCGTTGGTCAAATCGCTGCGTCAGCGAAACACCAGCCGGCCCTGGATCAAATTGATCCAGAGACCGGGTGCGGACCACTTTCGGCAAGCCGGATCAGCCGCCGCGAAGCACGTCCATTGGCTCGATTCGGGCAGCCCGGCGGGCGGGGACGTAGCTGGCCAAAACGGCGACCACAGCAAGCAAGACGACGACGGCTCCAAACGCGGCAGGGTCCCAGGCACTGATCCCGTAGAGCATGTGCGTGAGCAGCCGCGTGGTCGAGAACGCTCCGGCGACCCCGACGAGCGCTCCGACGACCGCCAGCATCAACCCGTGCCGAATGACGAGGCCGAGGATGTCGGCCGATCGCGCGCCCAGCGCCACACGAATGCTGATCTCTCGACCGCGTTGCGCGACCAGGTACGAGATCACGCTGTAGACGCCCAGCGCCGCCAGCAGCAGCGCCAAGGCGCCGAATACGCCGACGAGCGTGAGCATGAACCGCTGGGTCGCCACCGATGCCGCTACGGCCTCATCCATGGTGGAGTAGCGCGCCGGGACATCCGGCCGAGCTCGCCGAAGCTCCCGTCGCATCGTTGTGAGCGTCGTCGTGGGCGACGGGGTGACCATCACCACGCTGAACTGCCCGCCGTTTCCCGGACGCTGCCGATAGTAGCCGTAGATCATCGGCGTCACGTCGGTCGACGGTCCTCCGTCGCGCAGGTCCCCGACGATGCCGATGATCGTCATCGGCGTGAGGTCGCCGTCCATGTTTCCGAACTCGATCGCTTTGCCGATCGGGCTCTCGTTCGGCCATTTGGCTTTGGCGAGCGACGCGTTGATCACCGCGACGTGGGGCGCGTCTCTGCGGTCGCGGTCGTCGAAGAAGCGACCGGTCAAGAGCGGGATACCGAGCGCCTTGAAGTAGTCCGCGTTGGCGAGTCGGTAATACGCGTCGCCGGTGCGCGACTTGTCCTTGAACATCCGCTCGAAATCGGACGGCGAGATTTTTTCCGATGCGTTCTCGAGCATGAGAAACCCGCCGTCCGCGCCGCCGCCGCTCAGCGGCGGGTTGCTGATCAAGCCGACCGACTTGACCCCCGGAGTGCGCCGAGCCAACGCCGCCGCGTCGTCGAGCAACTGACTCCGGCGCGTGATGCGCTCGTCGGCTGGCGCAAAGAACTCTCCCGTCTCGGTCACGAGCGTGACGATCGCCACGTCTTTCGTCCGAAAACCCGCGTCCGTCGTGATCAGCTCCATGAAACTGTGACCGAGCACGCCCGCCGCGACCATCAGTACGACGGTCATCGACAACTGCACGACGACGAGCGCGTCGCGCACCCCGTAGCTCGCGACGCCGCCCGACTGCGAACGCTGCGACTGCGAGAGTGCCGAGCGCAGATCGCCGCGCGCGCCGCGCCACGCCGCCACCAATCCGAGGGCGAACGCAACGACCAGCGAGACGGCGACCGCGAACGCCATGACCCGCCAGTCGACGCCCAATTCGGAAAGCCGAGGAATGGACGTGGGGCGAAGCGCGAGCAACAACTTCACGCCGCCGGACGCCAGCGCGAGACCGCCTGCGCACCCCAGCAGCGAAAGGAAAGTCGCTTCGATGAGCAACTGCTGAATGAGACGTCCGCGCCCCGCGCCCAACGCGACTCTCACCGCGAGTTCGCCCTCGCGCGCCGCCATGCGCGCCACCAGCAGATTCACCACGTTGGTGCACGCGATGAGCAGAAGCACTCCGGACGCGCCGAAGAGGAGCAACAGAATCGGTTTGATCTGCCCGACGATTTGATCGCGGAGCGGCACGACGCTGCCGTCGACGGTAATTGTGTTCTCGCCGACCTCCGCCTTGAGTTGGCGCAACACGAGCGAGACGTCTTGCTTCGCTTGTTCGATTGTCGCGGTCGGCTTGACCCGCGCGAGGAGCCGCCAGTTGCCAGCCGTGTAGCTCGGGTATCGCACCTCGGTCTCGCGCGCGAGGAAGACGTCGGTCTGCGGCGGATATTCCAGTCCCTTCGGCAGCACGCCGACGACGGTGAGGAACGAAGAGCCGTTCGGCAGCCTTGCCCCGACCGCTTTGCTGGTGCTGGCGAAGAGGCGCTGCGAGAGCGCGTAGCTGATCACCGCCGCCTTAGCCGCGCCGCGCTGCTGTTCTTCGGGCACGAAGAACCGGCCGGCGGCGGGTTTCACACCGAGGACATCGAAGAACTGACGGCTGACCCACGACGCGGAGAGACGCATCGCCTCGCCGTCGTTCGATACGATCACGTAATAGGAATTCATCTCGGCGACAGCGTCGAGCGTGTGGTTGCGCGCCCCTATGGCCTCGAACGTTGGATCCGCGAAATTTCGAAGGACGTCGCCGTTCGCGTTCAGTCCGGTGATCTGCACGATCCGATCGGGTCCCGGAAACGGGAGCGCCTTGAGCAGCACGCCGTTCACGACGCTGAACAGCGCCGTGGCCGCGCCGATGCCGAGGGCGAGCGTGAATGCCGCGGCGAAGGAGAAGCCCGGCGACTTCCTCATCTGCCGAAACGCCACGCGCCCGTCTTGGATCATGCTCTCCACGCGTTCGGCCGTTTGCATTCGCTGCATGTGCGCCCTCTCGATGTCGTGACAGTAGGTTCGCAAATCGTCGACGTCGCCGAATCGTCGCATCGCCTCGGCGCGCGCTTCGTCGTACGGCACGCCATCGGCGATGAGCCGAGCGACGCGGCGCTCCACATGGAACTCGACTTCCTCGTCGAGCTCACGCGCGAGTCGGACCTCCGTGGACGGAAGCCGAAACACACGCCGCACCCCGCCCGGCGGCCGCACGCTCAATTCGCCTCGAGGATCCGTCCGACGGCGCTGGCGTAGCGCCGCCAGGTCGCGGTCTCCGTGCGGAGTTGCGCGCGTCCGCGCGGCGTGAGCGAGTAGTACTTCGCCTTTCGATTGTTCTCCGAGAGGCCCCACTCGGCTTCGATCGCGCCGCCGTCCTCGAGGCGATGAAGCGCCTTATAGAGTGCGGCATCCACGATCACCAGATCGCCGTCGCCGTGGCGTTCGATCCACTCGGTGACGGCGTAGCCGTGCAACGGACCAAGAGAGAGCGCTTTGAGCACGAGGACGTCGAGTGTCCCGTGCAGCAAATCGCTGACGTCGCGGGGCATCAGGGAGGCTCCACTAACGAGGTTGGTGCAAGATCTGGTACGGCCTTGGACGCCGCAAAGATTCAATTGGTTTGAATGCCGGTGAAACCGCGGACCGGTGGACCGGGCGACCGGGCGACGGCGGATTGCGTCTAGCCGATGCGTCGCGCGTAGAGCTCGAACCAGGGCGCCCCGGCGGGGTCGTAGCGGGCGCCCGAGCGGAGCAGGTGCTTGAACACCAACTCCTCGACCCGCGCCCAGGGGCGCGTCCATTCGTCGGCAAGCCGGGGAAGAACATCTCCCTCGACGCGGGTGACCCGGAACCCGACGTCACGCAGCATTCGCCCGAGCGCGCCCGGCGTGAACCCGAAGCGGTACGGGAACGAGAGCAAGTTGTTCTGCGCGAGCGTGGAGCGCGCGACCGCGCGGCGCAGGCGGCTCCGGCTCGCGAGATCGTTGCGCACACGCGCGTACAAGCCGCCGTTCGGAACGCGCAGCGCGAGCAGCCCGTCGGGCCGCAGCATGCGCCACGCGGCCTCAGCCGCGGCGCGCGGATCTCCGAGCTGATCGAACGTATTCCATATCGCGACGACGTCGAACAAGCGGCGCGCGCGATACGAGCCGAAGTCGCCGTCTTCGACGACGAAGCCCAGCGATCGAGTGAACGCGTTGACCGTGGGACTCACGTCGAGTCCCTCGAAGCGCATCCCGTCGTCGCGGGCCGCCGCCAGAAACGAACCCGCATAGCTCCCCACCTCGAGCCCGCTGCACCGGCGCCCCAAGACGCGTCGGAGACGCCGCACCTGCGAGCGCGCGGCGCCGTACTGCGCGGAGTGCAAGGCGCGGAGCGCGTCCGACGACGGCGCCGCGCGTCGATATGCGTCGACGAGATCGCGCGCCGGCTCGGCCGGGCTGCGGTACACGAGCCCGCAGTCTCGACACTTCACCACGCGGAGCGGTGGATTCTCCGAGAACGTGACGCGGTCGACGAGCCGAGTCGTCGGCGTGTCGACGCGAAGACGCCGCGCGTGATAGGCCCACAACGCCTCGATCTCGTCGCGGACGCTTCGATGATCCGCGACGACCGAATTCTCGGCTCCACCGCAAACGACGCAGCGATTGGTATCGGATGGTAGCGCTCGCACGCCGGCTAGAGGTGCAGGGCGGGTGCCGCCTGTGTTCATCGGGCGTCGCTCATGGCCAGATCGCGTGTAGATCGATAGGCTACATTCGACCCCATTTTTCCCTGCCACCGGTTCCGACCGTCCCCGCCCGCCTCCCGAAACAGATGATGCGCATCGCTCGCCTCGCCGGCTCCCTCGCCGCGTTCGCCGTGCTCGTTCACCCCGCTGTGGCGCGTTTGCGCGCCCAGGATTCACTCGCGCTCGCCGGAGTCCACTGGCGAGAGGTCGGGCCGTATCGCGGCGGCCGCTCGGTTGCGGCAACCGGAAATCCATCTCGGCCGAACGAGTTCTGGATGGGCACGACCGGCGGCGGCGTCTTCAAGTCGATCAACGACGGACAGTCGTGGGCGCCGGTGACGGACAAGTATTTCGGCGGCACGATCGGCGCGATCGCCGTTTCGGCGTCGTCGCCGGATGTCGTGTACATCGGCGGCGGCGAATATCCGATCCGCGGCAACGTCTCGTACGGCGACGGCGTGTGGAAGACGACCGATGGCGGAAAGACGTGGTCGTTCATGGGGCTCGCCGAGACGCGGCAGATCGCCGACATCGTCGTGAATCCGACGAATCCAGATCTCGTCTACGTCGGGGCGCTCGGTCACGTCTGGGCACCGAATCCGGAACGCGGCGTGTTTCGCTCGAAGGACGGCGGCAAAACGTGGGACAAGATTTTCTTCCGCAACGATTCGACGGGCGTCGTCGACCTGGTGATGGACCCGAACAACCCGAACGTGTTGTACGCCGGTTTCTGGCAGGCCGGGAGAACGCCATGGCTGTTGTCGTCGGGCGGAAAGGGCAGCGGGATGTTCAAGACGACCGACGGCGGCGACCACTGGACGGAGCTCACCCGAAATCCCGGTCTCCCCGAAGGCATCTGGGGGAACATCGGCATCACCGTGTCGGGCGGAAACTCGAATCGCATCTGGGCGAACATCGAGGCCGACTCCGGCGGCGTATTCCGCTCCGACGACGGCGGCGCTACGTGGCAGCGTACGAACAACGACCGTAATCTGCGCCAGCGCGCGTGGTACTACACCAAGATCCACGCCGACTCGAAGGACACGAACGTCGTGTACGTGAACAACGTGTCGTTCATGAAGTCGACCGATGGCGGCAAGACCTTCCGTGCGGTGCGTGGCATGCAGCACGGCGATTCGCACGATCTGTGGGTCGACCCGAAGAACAATCAGCGCATGATCGAGTCGGACGACGGCGGCGCCGAAGTGAGCGTCGACGGCGGACGCACTTGGTCGGATGAGGATTTCGCGACCGCGCAGTTCTATCACGTGATCGCGACCAATCACTTCCCCTATCACATCTGCGGCGCGCAGCAGGACAACTCCACACTCTGCGGGCCCAGCAGGGGAAACCTGGACATATCGGAATGGCTCGAGGCCGGCGGCGGTGAAAGCGGATGGATAGCGTCGCGCGGCGACGACCCCGACGTCGTGTACGCGGGCAGCTACGGCAACCTGCTCACCCGGAAGGACCTTCGCACCGGAATCAGCGTGAACGTGAATCCGTGGCCGGACAACCCGATGGGTCACCCGGCGATGGACCTGAAGTACCGCTTCCAGTGGACGTTCCCGATCATCGTCTCGACGCACAACCCGAACGTGGTGTACGCCGGATCGAACGTCGTGCACAAGTCGACCAACGGCGGAAAGAGCTGGACGGCGATCTCGCCCGATCTCACCTACCACGATCCGGCAACGCTGGGCAACTCCGGTGGTCCGCTCACGAAGGACCAGACGTCGATCGAGTACTACGGCACCGTGTTCGTGATCGAGGAATCGCCGGTCACCGCGCAGACGCTCTGGACCGGCTCCGACGACGGCAAGATCTACCTCACGCGAAACGGCGGCGTGAAGTGGACCGACGTCACGCCGAAGGACATGCAGAAGTTCACGCGCGTGTCGAGCATCGACGCGTCGAAGTTCGGCGAGTGCGTCGCCTACGTCGCCGCGAACCGCTTTCAGCTGGACGACGACAAGCCGTATCTATGGAAGACGTCCGACTGCGGCGCGCATTGGACGCGCATCGACGCGGGGATCACGGCGACCGAGTTCACGCGCGTCGTGCGTGAGGATCCCGCCAAGCGCGGCCTTCTCGTCGCGGGCACCGAGCGCGGCATCTGGTATTCGATCGACGACGGCGCGCATTGGAAGACCCTGCGGCTCAACCTCCCGATCGTTCCGGTGCACGACCTCGTCTTCAAGGAAGGCGACATCGTGGTCGCCACGCACGGCCGCGGCTTCTACATCATGGACGACATCACCACCCTCGAACAGATGACGAGCGCGGTCGAAGCCGAGAGCGCGCATCTGTTCAAGCCGCGCGATCAGTATCGGTTGGCGACGGGCGGCGGTTTCGGTGGTGGCGGCGGCCGCGGCGGTGCCGCGCCGGCTCAAGTGACGCCCGAGAATGCTCCGAACCATCCCGTCGGCCAGAATCCGCCCGCGGGAGTCGTCGTGCAGTACTGGCTCGGCACGGCGAACGACACGGTCGCGCTCGATTTCCTCGATGCGAGCGGAAAGCTCATTCGAGGATACTCGAGCAAGGCCGACTCGGCGGCTCAGCCGGCCGGAGGCCAGCAGCCGGAGGACGGCTTTTTCGCTCCGCCGCCGGCGCCGCGCGTTCCCAGCAAGAAGGGCGTGAACACGTTCGCGTGGAACATGCGCTATCCCGACGCGTCGAGCTTTCCGGGAATGATCCTCTGGGCGGCGGGCGTGACCGGGCCGCTCGTGCCGCCGGGCTCGTACAAGGTGCGCCTCGCCGTGAACGGAAAGCAGATCGCGACCGAGACGTTCCGGGTTCTGCCCGATCCGCGCATCAAGGCGACGCTCGCCGACTGGCAGGAGCAGTCGCGCCTCGCGCTCGCCGTTCGCGACCGCTTTTCCGAAGCGAACGACGCGGTCAAGGAGATCAGGCGTCTGAAAACCGAGCTCGCCGACCGCGAAAAGAAGATGCCGTCCACGCAGCTCTCGCAATTCACGTCGCTCTCGGTGCCCTTCGCGACCTCGATCTCGGAAGTCGAGGACTCGCTCTATCAGACGAAGAACCGCAGCGGCCAGGATCCGCTCAACTATCCGATCCGCCTCAACAACCGTATCGGCGCGCTCCTCGGCGTCGTGCAGAGCGCGGATGGGCGGCCCACGCAGCAGAGCTACGACGTGGACAAGGTCCTCGCGACGGAGCTCAACAAGGATCTGGCGAAACTGCGCGCGACGATCAACGCCAACCTGCCGCGCATCAACACGGTGCTGAAGGCCGCCGGCCTCAAGGAAATCGAGTCGAAAGGGCCGATCGCCTGAGCGTTGTATGTGGCCGGCGAGCCACCCTCTGTCATCTGCGTTGCAGTAGTGTTCGTTCCAAGGGTGGGTCGCTGGTCACGAGTGCTCGCTCGCCACGCGTGGGTCCTTCGCTAGGCGTGCGTCGCGTCGCGATCGGGCGGCACCGCCATGCCCATGGCGTGATAGCCCTTGTCCACATACACGGTGCTGCCCGTGATGCCGCTCGCCAGCGGCGATGAGAGAAAAGCCGCCACCTGGCCGACTTCCTGCGCGGTGAGTTTTTCGGGCAGCGGGGCGTTGTCAGAGACGTACTCGACCATCTTCTCGATGATCCCGATCGCGCTGGCCGCGCGCGATGCGAGCGGGCCGGCGGAGATCGTGTTCACGCGGCACCCGAACCGGCGGCCCGCCTCGAATGCGAGCGTGCGCGTGTCGCTCTCCAGCGCGGCCTTGGCTGACGACATTCCGCCGCCGTAACCCGGTATCACTCGTTCGCTGGCCAGATACGTCAGCGACACAAATGAGCCGCCCGGCCGCATGATCGGCCCGAAGCGGCTCACCATCGAGATCAGCGAATAGGCGCTGGCGCTCATGGCCGCGAGATAGCCTGAGCGGCTCACGTCAATGAGCGCCTTCTTCACCTCGGGGCCATTGGCCAGCGAGTGCACGACGATGTCGAGCGGGTGGTCGCCAAAATCCTGGACGAGACGCGCCGCCACGCCGCCGATCGAGCAGTCGCCGACGTCCTTGTAGCGCTTGTTCGTCCGGACGTCTTCGGGCATTTCGTCGTACGTATCGTAGACCGCGTCGAGGGCGTAGATCTTCTCGAACGACAAAAGAGACCCGGACGACAGCTTGCGCGACTCATCCATCTTGCCCCGCTCGAGCAAATTCAGGAAAATGTTCAGCGCCGGCGGCCACGTTCCGACGCAGACGCTGGCGCCGGCTTGGGCCAGCGCCTTTGCGATCGCGAATCCAAAGCCGGCGTCGTCAGCTACTCCGGCCACGAGCGCGCGCCGCCCTGTGAGATCGATCTCGAGCATGCGATATAATAGTCCGCCCGGCCATCGTCGGTGTTCGGTCGGGCACGCAATCTGTAACCAGCGGCAACGTGACTAGTCCCGCCCCCGCCCGCCAAACCGTCGTCCGAAGGCCGTCCGAATCGCCGCGCATCGGCGAGGGGGGCGGGCCGTCGTTCGCGCGCGGACTCTGGCGCATCGCGGCGGCGAACGTGTCGAGCGGCAATCGCGTGTCGCTCCTCCGCGACGGACCGGCGACGTTCGACGCCATGCTGGCGCTCATCGAGAGCGCTCGCTCGTCGATTTCGCTCGAGAGCTTCATCTTCCGCGCCGACGACGTCGGCGACCGGTTCGCCCGGCCACTTGCCGCCGCGGCCGACCGCGGAGTCGCCGTTCGCATTCTCCTCGACTGGATCGGCATCCGCGGAACGCGGCGCAAGTTCCTCCGAGAGCTGCGCGCCGCCGGCCTCGAAGTGGTGCTGTTCAACCGACCGGGGTTCCACCGCTGGCTCGGACTCGTGCCGCGCGACCACCGCAAGCTGCTGGTCGTGGACGGCGCGGTCGGAATCACGGGCGGAGTCGGTATCGGCCGCGAGTGGACCACCGGCGTCGACAAGATCAAGCGCTCGCGCTGGCGCGACACCGCGGTGCGCATCGACGGCCCCGCCGCAAACGACATGCAGGAAGCGTTCGATCGGATGTGGCGCCGAGCCGTGGGGCACGAGCGCCGCGGGTCGCATCGATTCCTGCATCGGCCGGCGCGCGGCGCGCATCTCGACCCCGACACCGACGAACGCGCGCTCGTCGGCATCATCGAGGGCGAGCCGCTCAGGCAACGCGTGTCGCGTGCGCTCCAGATCCAAGCGATCTCCGCGCGCCGATCGATCTGGATCGCCACTGCTTACTTCACGCCCTCACCTTCCGAGGTCGAAGCGTTGAACGGCGCGGCAAGCGACGGCGTCGATGTCCGCATCCTCCTGCCAGGGCGTAACGATCATCCGTGGGTCTCGCTGCTCGCGAAGCGCTACTACCGGCGGCTACTCACGAACGGCGTCCGCATCTGGGAGTGGTGCGGCGAGATGATGCACGCCAAGACGAGCGTCGTCGACGGCCGCTGGGTGCGTGTCGGATCGACCGACTTCAACCCCCTCGGCGTCACCGTCAACTACGAGCTCGACGCGGTGATCGAAGACGCGTCGCTCGGCGAAGAAGCGGAGAACATGTTCCTGGCCGACCTCGAGGGATCGCGGGAGATCACCTTGTAGTTTTCGAGCGTGAAGCCCGGAATCATCGTGATGTCCGAGTTGAAGGGCGACGTGGCGGCTCGCGTGCTCGATGTGCAGCGACGGTTCGATCCGCGCATGGCCGCGGAGCTTCCGCCGCACGTCACGATCACCGGCTCCTCGGGCGTCGGCCCGATTTTTCCCGACACCACCGACGACGAAGTGCTCGCCGCGTTGACCCGTGTCGCCGCGGCGAGCGTGCCGTTCGACGTGACCCTCCAGGCTCCGACGCGGTTCATGCAAAGCCCGGTGGTCGTGATGCTGATCGATCCGAATGGTCCGATCCGCGCGCTGCACGAGCGGATCAAGTCGAGCGGATTGTCGCACGAGCGGCCTCGTTACACCTTCACCCCGCACGTGACGTTGAGCTTCTACCCCGAGTTGTCGCGCGACTCGTTGCGCGAGCTGACCCGCTTTCGCGTCAACGATCCGGTCAGGATCGACCGCATTCAGGCGTATCGAGCCCTCGACCTCACACGGACGATCAAAGTGGTCGACCTGCCCCTCGGAGCCGCCGCGTGACCGACGCCGCCACGCGCTCGACCGACCGCCCGTTCGAACGTCCGCCGATTCTCGATGCCATCGAATCCGACGCCGACTCCGCCGTGGGCCGCGCGTTCGTCGAAGTGATCGCGTCGTACCTCGCCGAGACGCGGGATCGTGAGACGCGCGTCTCGACCCGCCACACGCCGGGCGAAATCGCGGCGCGATTCGACGAGCCGCTCCCGCGCGACGGCCGCCCGATCGACGCGATCGTCGATCGCATCCGCCGCGACGTGATCGCCGAATCGAATCACCTGTGGCACCCGCGTTACGTCGGGCACCAGAACTCCGGACCGCTGCCGGCGGCCATCTGGACGGAATCGGTGACCGCGGCGCTCAACCAGTCGATCGCCGTGTTCGAGATGTCGCCCGTCGGAACGATCCTGGAGCATAGAGTCATCTCGTGGATGTGTGAGCTCGTTGGCTTTCCCAAAGGGGCGGGCGGCACGTTCACGAGCGGTGGAACCGAAGCGACGTTCACCGCGCTCCTCGCCGCTCGCGGCGCCTCGATGCCGAATGCCTGGTCCGACGGCGTGGGGGCCGATCCGCCGACGTTGCTCTGCGGGGAGCACGCGCACTACGCCGTCACCCGCGCCGCGGCGCAGCTCGGGCTCGGGATGCGGAACGTTCGCGCGATTTCGTCGCGCGGCTACGCGATGGACCCGTCGGCGCTCGAGCGCGCGCTCGACGAGCTCGCGCGCGACACCCGTCGTGTCATGGCCGTCGTCGCCACGGCCGGCTCGACGGCCACGGGTTCGTTCGACGACATAGACACGATCGCATCGCTCTGCGATGCCCGAGGCATCTGGCTGCACGTCGATGCCGCCCACGGCGGCTCCGCCCTCTGGTCCGCGAAGCACAAGCACAGGCTCAGCGGCATCGGGCGCGCCCGTTCGGTGGCCTGGGACACTCATAAAATGATGCTCATGCCGAGCCAGGCCGGGATGTTGCTCGTGCGCGACGAAGGAGACCTCGAGGCGGCGTTCTCGCAGCGCGCCCCCTATCTGTTCCACGAGGCTCGCGGCGAGCGGGCGTGGGATCAAGGCACGCGGAGCTTCATGTGCACCCGCCGGGCGGACGTGCTCAAGGTCTGGGTCGGCCTCGAGCGCTATGGCGCGGCCGGGATGGAGCAACTCTACGACTACTTCTGCTCGCTCGCTCGCTGTGTCTACGACGAGATCTCGGCGCGCCCGGATTTCGAGGCGCTGCACGAGCCCGAGGGCAATATCCTCTGTTTCCGCTACGTCGGCGACGGATCGCGCTCGGACGCGCAGCTCGACGATCTCAATCGCCGCATCCGCGAACGCTTCAACGCGTCGGGCGAAGGCTGGATCACCGCCACGAACCTGAACGGCCGCCGCGTCCTCCGCGTGACGATGATGAACCCGCGAACCACGGAGGATGACGTCAAAGCGATCCTCGACGGTCTCGCCGCCTGCGCGCGCAGCATCTAACGCTGTCCGATTCTCCAGCCCACCGGGCTACCGGCCCGCCGGCCCACACCGCCTACATCGCCTTCTTGAGCGCCGACTCGAGATCCTGTTTTCCGCCGAGTCCCGTGTAGACGACCTTGCCGCTCTTGTCGAGAACGACGACGTACGATGTCGCGGGGACGTCGTAGGCGCCCGTCGCGTTGCCCTTCGTGTCGAAGAGCTGATCGCCGGGCATCCCGTGCTTCTCGACGAACGCCTTCACCCGGTCCGGCGTCTCGTTCACCGACACCGCGATGCCGATGAATTTCACGCGGTTGCCGTATTTCTTCGCGACCGACAGCAAGGTCGGCTCGAGCTCCTTGCAGTTCGGGCACCACACGGCCCAGAACTCCATCAGCACCGGACCCTTGCCGATGTAGGCCGACAGGTCGGTGTCCTTGCCGTCGAGCGTGTGCAGCTTGGCGCCCGGGGCAATGCTCCCGAGCTCGATGCCGAGATCCTGCGCGAATGCGACGCGCGAAGCGCCAATCGTCAACGCCACCGTGGCGGCGGCGAACATGGATGTACGGCGGATCGAGATTCTCATCGTCTCAAACTCTCTCGAAGCGTTCGAATCAGAAGAGCAGCTGTCCCATCTTCACCAGGTAGTACTCGGCGGCGATCACCATCACGATCGCGAAGAAGCGCTTGACCCACACCATCCACACGCCCGCGCGCGGAAGCCGCGCGATCGTACCCGACGACACGCCGACGAACACCAGCAAACTGCACATTCCCAGCGAGAACACCAACAGGTAGACGAAGCCGAGCACGGCGCTTTTCGTCGACGCCACCCAGGTCAGAACCGCCGCCATCACCGGAGCGGAGCAGGGCGCCGCCACGAGGCCCGACATGGCGCCCATGGCGAACGCGCCCGACAATCGTCCCGTGGTCCCCACGTTGCTCGCCCGTTCGACGATCGCCGCTGGGAACCGAACATGGATCACGTCCAACATGGCCAACGCCGCGACAAGCAACAGGTTCGCCATCGCGAGGTAGAGCCATGGATTCGTACTCACCGTGCCAAAAAGCGTTCCGGTCATTCCGGCAAACAGCCCAAGTGCCGAGTAAACCAGGGCGAGCCCGAATACGTAGGTGAGCGTGAGGGCGACGGGTCGCGATCGCGTGGGCTTCGACGCTCCCGCGGGCGCGGCGACCGACGTCCCGCCGACGATCGCGGCCGTGATCGGGATCATCGGATAAATGCACGGCGTCAAGCTCGTCAGCACGCCGCCGGCGAAGACGAAGGGGATCGCCCTGAGCGGGTTGCCGGAAAGGTCGGGAAGAAGCGTCTGCAGGACCAAGAGTTAACGAGTAGAAGAAGCGGGCGTCGATCTAGTAAACGGTGGACGGGTGCACTGGTGGACAGGTGGACGGGAAACAGGCGACAACCCGGCCTCGCGGCCTACCGGTCCACCGTCCAACGATCCACGCGTCCACCCGGGTAAGGTATGACCAAAACGACTGCTATAACAATCACTCTCGGCGCCGCGGCGATCCTGTTGCTGGCGCGACACGAGAAGCACGCCGCGGCGCTAGGGGTGGGAGCCACCCAGCAACCCGGGGGCGCCATGGACAGCGCGCGGATGGCCGGCATGGCCGACCACGCGATGAGCGGTGCCATGGACGGGAACATGATGAAGCACATGCAGCTCACCCCCGTCCGCACCGCGACTCACGACGACTCGGTGAGTGCCATGCGCTTGGCGGGCGAATTGAAGCAGGTCATCGCGAAGTACGCGGACACGGCGGCCGCGGTGGCCGACGGCTACAAAATGTTCCTCCCCAACGTGAAGCAGCAGAACGTCTACCACTTCACGAACTACGGCCGCGCCTTCATGGAGGCGTTCCGGTTCGACCCGGCCAAGCCGACGTCGATCCTCTATTCACGGGGTGCCGACGGCAAGCTCAAGCTCGTCGGCGCGATGTACACGATGCCGAAAACCGCGAGCCTCGATCGGCTGAACGACCGCGTTCCGCTCGGCGTCGCGCGTTGGCACAAGCACGTCAACTGGTGTCTGCCGAAAAAGGGCGGTGAAGTGCGGTACCTCGAGCGAAAGAACGGCCAACCGGTCTTCGGTCCGGAGAGTCCGATCGCCACGAAGGCCGAGTGCGACGCGGTGGGCGGCGACTTTCACGCGAACCTGTTCGGCTGGATGATCCACGCCAACGTGGTCGAAGGCCGCGATCTCGCGTCGATCTGGGGCGACGACCACCACGGCGGACCCCAGGGGGGAAGGAAGCCCGATGGCAAATAGTTGACAAAGTCAACCACTTCGCCGATCGTCACTTCACCGTCATCTCGGTGGAGTCATGCGGGAAATCGATCAGCGCGCCGACGTCGTTCGGCATTTCAACCGCTTCTACACGCGCCGCATCGGCGCGCTCGGCGCCGCGCACCTTGGCAGCGAGTTCTCGCTCACCGAAGTGCGCGTTCTCTATGAGCTCGCGCGCGGTGACCGAACCACCGCGAGCGGGATCGCGTCGACACTGGGCATCGACCGCGGCTACTTGAGTCGTACCCTGCGGGCGTTCAAGCGGCGTGGGCTGATCACGACGCGGCGCGATGCGGACGACCGACGCCACACGCATCTCGCGCTTACGGCGGCGGGCCGCAAAGCCTTTGCGCCGCTCGATCAAAGAGCGCGCGATGAAGTCGTTCGCATGCTCGCGCCGTTGAGCGATGCGCATCAGCAACGCGTGGTCAGGGCGATGGCGACGATTCGCGGCTCGCTCGAGCCGGCCAAGCGGCCCGCCCCGCGAGCAACCGAGGAGCCTTTCACGCTTCGCTCCCACCGCGCCGGCGACATGGGCTGGATCGTGCACCGGCACGGCGCGCTGTACCAAGCGGAGTACGGCTACGACGAACGGTTCGAGGCGCTCGTCGCGCGAGTCGTCGCGGACTTCATCGAGCACCTCGATCCTTCACGCGAGCGGTGTTGGATCGCCGAGCGAAGCGGCGAGATCGCTGGTTCTGTGTTCGTGGTGTCGAAGTCGAAGCACGTCGCGAAACTGCGGCTTCTGCTCGTCGAGCCGTCGGCGCGCGGCCTCGGAATCGGCCGGCGCCTCGTCGACGAAGTCGTCCAGTTCGCGCGGCAGGCCGGCTACAAGAAGATCGTCCTCTGGACGCAGAGCGAGCTCACCGCCGCCAGGCGGATTTATCACGCCGCCGGCTTCCGTTGCGTGCGCGAGGAGTCGCATCGCTCCTTCGGCACGCCGGCGATCGCCGAAGTCTGGGAGCTCAAACTGTAGCCCTTGAACGGGACTAGATTCTGTTCTCCGGCTTACGGCCCCCGGCCTACCGGCCCCCCAGCCCACCCGTCTCACGTGCCTCCTCCGACGTTCATCTATGTCATGAAAGACCTGCGCAAGGTCGTCCCGCCATCGCGGGAGATCCTGCGCGGTATTTGGCTCTCTTTTTACGACGGCGCGAAAATCGGCGTGCTCGGCGCCAACGGATCTGGGAAATCGTCGCTGCTCCGCATCATGGCCGGCGTCGATCACGATTTTCAGGGCGAAGCCTGGCCGCGTGAAGGCACGCGCATCGGCTATCTGCCGCAGGAGCCGGAGCTCGACGCCTCGCTCGACGTCAAAGGCAACGTCGAGCTCGCCGTGAAGGCGCAGCGCCGGCTTCTCAAAGAGTTCGAGGAGATTTCGATGATGTTCGCCGAGCCGATGGACGACTCGGCGATGGAAAAACTCCTCGCGCGCCAGGCGCGCGTGCAGGAGCAGATCGACGCGCACGACCTGTGGAATCTCGACAACAAGATCGAGGTGGCCATGGACGCGCTGCGTCTGCCGCCGGCCGACGCCGACGTGACGACGCTGTCGGGTGGTGAGCGACGCCGCGTCGCACTCTGCCGCGTGCTGCTCGAGGAGCCGGACATGCTGCTCCTCGACGAGCCGACGAACCACCTCGACGCCGAGAGCGTCGCGTGGCTCGAGCGCTACCTGCACGACTTTCCGGGCACGGTCGTCGCCGTCACGCACGACCGCTACTTCCTCGACAACGTCGCCGGTTGGATCCTCGAGCTGGATCGGGGCTACGGCATTCCGTACGAGGGGAACTACTCGTCCTGGCTCGACCAGAAAAGGACGCGCCTCGCGGCGGAAGAGAAGACGGAGTCGGCCCGCCAGCGCACGCTCCAGCGCGAGCTCGACTGGGTGCGTCTCGCTCCCCGTGCGCGCCAAGCCAAGAACAAGGCCCGCGTGCAGAAGTACGAGGAGATGGTCGCGGAGGAGACGGCCGAAAAGATCATGCAGCACGAGATCGTGATCCCACCGCCGCCGCGGCTGGGCAACGACGTCGTGAATGCGAAAGACCTTCGCAAGGCGTTCGGCGACAAGCTGCTCATCGACGGACTTTCGTTCGCGCTGCCGCGCGGCGGGATCGTCGGCATCATCGGACCGAACGGCGCCGGCAAGACGACGCTATTCAAGATGATCGTCGATCAGGAAGAGCCGGATTCGGGCTCTCTCAAGGTCGGGGAGACGGTGCAGATCGCCTATACTGATCAGAATCGCACGCTGAATTCCGACGTGAGCGCGTGGCAGGAGATCTCCGGCGGCCAAGAGCAGATCATGGTCGGGCGCAAGGAGCTCAACAGCCGCGCCTATCTGTCGAGCTTCAACTTCAGGGGCACGGATCAGCAGAAGAAAGTCGGGCTGCTTTCGGGCGGCGAGCGCAACCGGCTGCACCTTGCGAAAACGCTCATGAGCGGCGGCAATCTGCTCCTGCTCGACGAGCCGACGAACGATCTCGACGTCGACACGCTGCGCGCGCTCGAGGATGCGCTCGTCGATTTCGCCGGATGCGCCGTGGTGATCTCGCACGACCGCTGGTTCCTCGACCGCGTCGCCACGCACATCCTCGCCTTCGAGGGGAACAGCGAGGTCGTGTGGCACGAAGGGAACTATCAGTCGTACGTCGACGATCTTCACAAACGAAAGGGCGCCGACGCCGACCAGCCGCATCGCGTCGCCTACAAGAAGCTCGTGCGCACCTGACCCCGCGAGAGGGTTCCGGCAGCACCGCGTGTCTTGAAGTCCGACGGCGTCTTTCTTCGCGTCACTCGAACGGAATCCTCCAGGACCGATGACCGACTCCATCCGCTCGATTCGCATCGCGCTTCGTGGCCTCGGCCGTACACCGGCGTTCACGGCGGCGGCCCTCTCGATCCTCGGACTGGGAATCGGGACGGCGGTCGCCGTGTTCACCGTGTTCCGCGCCGTGCTGTTCCAGCGGATACCGGTTCCCAACCCCGACCGCGTGGTCGTGTTGTCGACCTACAGGGATCCAACCGTCGAGTTCGGGCTGGTCAAGAGCGATCTGAAGGTCATAAAGCGGCAGAGCCGGACGCTCCGCGAGGTCGGCGGTTATGCGCACTGGGGAACGTCGCAAGGCCCATTGGTCGACGGCGATCGCACGCTGACGCTGGGCCGGGTGGTCGTGTCGGGCGGTTTCTTCGATGTGCTCGGCGCGCGGCCCGCGCTCGGACGCATGCTCAAGCCCGAAGATGACGTCGTCGGAGCGCCGCCGTCGCTCGTGATCAGTTACCAGAACTGGCAACAGTGGTTCGGCGGCGATCCGAAGATCGTCGGCCACCACTTGTACGAGCCGTACTCGCAGCTCACGTACACGATCGTCGGCGTCGCGCCGCCGGGCCTCGATTTTCCGAACGGCGCGGGCTATTGGCTGCCATGGCCGTCGCCCGACACCGGCAACACCGGCTTCAGCACGATCGCGATCGCTCGTCTCGCGCCGGGCGCGACGCCTTCCGCGGCGGCGAGCGAGGTGGTCTCCATCATCAAGCGCAATCCGATACCACCGTGGCGCACCGGCAACGGGATCAACGGGGCCAACGTGAAGACATTCACGCAGGCGATGGTTGGCGACATCCGGCCCGCACTCATCGCGCTGAGCGCGGCCGTAATCCTGTTGCTCGTCATCGCCTGCGTGAATGTCGGCGGGTTGCTTCTGCTCCGCGCCAACTCGCGCACGCGCGAACTCGCGATCCGACGCGCGCTTGGCGCCACGTACGCGGACGTCACGCGGCAACTTCTCCTGGAGAGCACGTTGCTCGCGGTCGGCGGCGGCATACTCGGGTTGTTGTGCGCGGTGGCGCTGATTCAGCTATTGATCGCCGCCGCTCCATCGCGTCTGCCGCGACTCGACGTGATCGGACTGTCCGGCGCGCCGATTTTCGTCACGGTCGGAGTGACGATGCTCGCCGTGCTGTTGTTCGGCGTCGTTCCGTCGCTGCTCGCGGCACGCACCGACGTCGCGTCGACGCTGCGCCTCGATTCGCGCTCGGGGCGAGACTCCGCCGCGCGGCGTCGCTTCCGTCACGTGCTCGTCGCGGGCCAGACGACGCTCGCGCTGGTGATGCTCGCCGGCGGCGCGCTCCTCGCGCGCAGCCTCCTGCGCCTCGAGTCGATCGACCTCGGCTACACGCCGGAGCACCTCACCCAGCTCTCCGTCTCATGGCCGTCCAAGAAATACGACTCCGTGTCGAAGTACTATCCACTCGGCGACGACATTCTCAACCGTTGGCGAGCCATTCCCGGAATCGTTGCTCTGACGCCGACGCTCATCCCGCCGCTGGTCGGTGAAAACGTGTTCCTCGGTCGCGTCGACAAGGAGGGACAGTCGCCGAGTGAGTACGCGTCGAACGGGTTCTATCCGGAGCTGAGCGGAGACAAGGACTATTTCCGCACGTTCGGTACGCCGATTCTGCGCGGTCGAGCGTTCACCGACGCCGATCGCGAGAATGCACCGCTGGTTGCCGTCGTGAGCGAAATGGCGGCGAAGCGTCTGTGGCCCGGGGAGAATCCGATCGGCAAGCGCATTCACTATCTGTCGGACAGTACCGCGTGGCGGACGGTGGTCGGCGTCGCCGGTGATGCGCACATTCGGGCGCTGAAGACCGTCGTGCCGCTCATCTACGTCCCGTGGCGCCAGATGGGCTTCTGGCAGTTCGGTTTCGCGATGCGCACTCGCGGCGACATTTCGAGCGTCTTGCCGGCGATGCGACAAGCGGTCGCCGCCGTCGATCCGCAGTTGAAGCTGTGGTACGTCCATCCCACGGACGAGCTGCTCGACGCCCCGTTGTCGCAACCGCGAATGAGCGCGCTTCTCATGTCGGTGTTCGGCGTGGCGGCGCTGTTGCTCGCGGCGATCGGCCTCTACGGTTTGATGGCGTCGATCGTGCGCGAACGAACACGCGAGCTCGGGATTCGTATGGCGTTGGGCGCCGAGCCCGAACGACTTCGCCGCGACGTATTGATTCACGCGCTGCGCGTCTCCGGCATCGGAGCACTCGTCGGCCTCGTCGCGGCCTTCGGCACGTCGCGGCTGTTGTCCTCGATTTTGTTCGAGGTGAGCCCGGCCGATCCGGTCGCGCTCGCCGCCGCCTGCGCCGCGTTGCTCGTCGTCGTGTTGGTCGCCGCGTACGCGCCGGCGAGCCGCGCCACCAAGATCGATCCGGCGAACGCGCTCCGCGCGGACTAGCGGACACGCGAGCGGACGCATCCCCCGTCGGGGATTCGCCGACATCGTCCGACGACCTGCGCATCGGTGACGCGCAAGAATTTTTACGCATGCGAGCGAAGTGTGCGCGGCATCACGTCGTGCTTATGTGAATCCTCACACGATCGCGCGGCGAGGAACCTATGTCGTGCAAAGAAGATTCACGCGGTAACGGCGGTCCGATGCATGCGAATGCAGACCCGACCGCCGCGACTCCTGCGGTATCTCCCACAAGCTTCGCGAGGGACACGACGTATGCGGCACACACGAACGACGTACGGAATTGCATCGCTGGTGGCGCTCGCAGGTCTCGCCACGGCGTGCAGCGACTCCACGAGCGTAAAGACGTCATCGAGTCAGTTGGCGTTCACGACCGGCCCGAAGCTCGGCGCACTCGCCGACGCGGCGCCGATCACGATCAACGGGCACACACTGGTTCTGAGCGCGGTGACGATCACCGTTTCGCGCGCCGAGCTGAAGCCGGCGTCTTCTGCGGTGTGCGCCGACGACAACGAAGGTGCCAACGACAACCTGAGTCCGAGTGCAAGCGCGAGCGCTGATGGCGACCACAATGGCAGCGGCAGCGACGATTGCGGCGAGATGAAGATCGGTCCGACGTCGATCGACCTGCCGCTCGACGGAAGCATCGTGAGCGTGCCGGCCGACGCGATTCCCGCGGGCACATTCCAAGAATTGGAGCTCCGCCTGGCGTTCGTTCGTTTGAAGGGAACGTTCGACGGCACCGCGTTCGACGTCACGGTCGCGACGCCGGTGCGCGGAGAGATTCAATTCACGACTCCTCTCGTGGTTGCAGCAGGCACGGCGACGTCGATCACGGTCACCGTACCGCTCGCGACGTGGTTCACGAACACGGACGGCTCGCTGCTGGACCCGTCGAAGCTCAACGCGACGCCGTCGCTGATGGGCCAGTTCATCGCGCGCATCGGCACGTCGTTCCACGCGTTCGAGGATGAGAATCACGACGGCCACGACGATCACGACCACAGCGGCCACGGTTGACCGTAGCCCGTCGGACGAGAGAACAGGCGTCCAAGGTGGTGGGGATGTCATAAAGACAATACATTATTCTCGCGCTTCGATGAGAATAGGGGGAACTATGTACTTGCCGCACACCATCCCTCCGGGTTAACAGGGTAACACCCTTTAGAGCGGGCCTCACTTCTTCGAGGCCCGTTTCTTTTTTGGCGGCTTCGCTTCTTCGGCGGGCGGCTTTCCCCGCTTCATGGCGTCGCTCACAGCGTCCTTCCAGTTCCGGTCGATGACCAGCATGTCGGCTTTTGGGCCTCGCTTTTTCGGCGCTCGCTTGGGCTTTTTAGGCACGGACGAGGTTCCTCCAAAGGGACTTGAGCAAATCGGCTTCTTTTCGGTCGAATGCGGCCTTCATGGCGCTCAGAAGCGCGGAATCGAACCGAAAGACGCACGCCCTGGGGAATCGCACCGTCGCGACGCCGTCACGGCTGGCGACGGTGATATACTCCCCGTCGTCCGATACCACGAAAAGGGCGACCGGTTCATCTCCGAAGGCACGGACGATGACATCATCCCCTCTGCCCAATTCTTGACCCACTTGACCCATCATATGACCCTCCGCTAGATATAGGCGTTCGCGCAAACCACGAGGTTGCCATGACCGCCGGTCCAGCCGAAGCCGTTCAAACCCCGCCGTACGCGCCGTGGAAGACATTCGTCGGCTTCCTTGAATCGCTGAAAAACACCGCGATCCCTTCGCAGATCGACGCCAGCGTCATGACGAAGATGTCCGGCACCGCGAAGAGTCAGGTGCGCGGCGCGCTCCGCTTCTTCGATCTGATCGACGACACGGGCACCGTGACCCAGTCGCTGCACGATTTGGCGTCGAGCGTCGGCACGGATACGTGGGTCCACGAGTGGAAGGCCGTGTTCCTCGGCCACTACCAACAAATCATCGGCGACCTTGATACCGACCGCGCGACACTTAAGCAGCTGGTCGATCGTTTCCGCGACAACGGCGGGGTCAGCGGCTCCGTCCTTCGGAAATCGCTGCGCTTCTATCTCGACGGGCTGACAGCGACCGGATGTACGTTCTCGCCGCACTTCAAGGCGCGGGGACTCAGCGTCGTATCGGGCGACCGTCCGGCGAAGGCCAAGACAAACGGAAAGCCGACGAACGGGACGAAGAGCGATACCGAAGTGCCGCGTCGCGATGAGGGCGGGCGCGCTGACGCGCGACAGTCCAGCCCCGATGATTTCATGATCCAGCTGCCGAGCCGTGGAACGCTTGCGGTTCCGGTTCCCGCCGATCTGTCGTTGGCTGAGTGGAACTACATCGACTCTCAGGTGCGAGCGTATATGGCGCTTCGCGGTTTGAAGTAACACAACGATCCGCGACGCCGTGAAGGCGCCGGGACCGCTGTGATAAAACAATTGTGGGGCGCGTCTGGTGACCGGCTGGGGCCTTGGAATCTCCGCCGTCGGGTTCAATCCTCGAACGCTCCACCCCCCCGTGAAGGAGTCCAACCCTTCGCGGTTCGTCCCCAGCCGGGTGCGGTGTCCAAGACCACGCCCGGCTGGACCTTTTTCAAAAATAGCGGACGTGACGTTCATCCGTCCACCTGCTTCCGATAGGTCAGGCGCTTGTTGTCGGCCGACTGAATCGCGAGCACCGTGCGTTGGCCGTCATCCATGCCGCGCGTGTTGAACTTGAACTCCACCTCGCTGACGTAACGGTGCAGGTGCTTCTTGCTGACGCTGTGGTGCGTCCCGAGAATCTGCCGCTTCAGGAGCGCCCAAAAAGCTTCGATGCGGTTGGTCGTCACATCCCCATCCGCCCAACGTCCGCGATAGTGTTTGATCGTGTGGTGCGCGGCGAAGTCGCGACCAATCGCTTCATAGGCGCGCTTCTCGTCGGTCATCAGCGTCGCTGACGGATCGACCATTTCGCGCACGCACGCGCCGAGCGTTTCCGCCTTCGTGTCGTCAACGACGCGCGCCTTCACGCGACCGCCGCGCTCGATGCCGGCGACCACCGGGGTTTTGCGCTCTTTGAAATCGGGGCGCATTCCCATTTTCCGATGGCCAAGGTGGGCCATGTAGTTTGGCAGGCCGCGCGGCTTGCCGCCGACGAACGTTTCATCGTATTCGACGATGCCGCCGTCCTGCCCGAGCTTCGGTTCGTTCGCATTCGCTGGTGCCATTGCCCAACGAATGCGATGCATCATGAACAAGGCGGTCTTGTACGTGACGTGGCACTGGCGCTCGATTTCTTTCGCGCTGACGCCCTTCTTGGACTTGCACGCTTCATAGAAAGCGTATGCCCAGTGGCGCAGCGGAACAGGCGAGCCTTCCATAATCGTCCCGACTTTGACGGTGAACTGTTGCTTGCAACCGTGACACCGCCAGAGATACCGGGCATTCCGGGAACCGTCTTTCGCTTTCATCATTACGACGTCCGTATCGCCGCAATGCGGGCAGTTGGGGGCTGAACCCCAACGTTGCGCCTCGAAGAACTCAACGGCGGTGCGCTCGTCCGAGCATGCCCGTGGGAGATTGGCGAGGACGGCGGTTTTGGCGGTTCCAGCTTTGCGGTTGGCCATGTAATATTATACTTGGCGCACGTCTGTGCGTCAAGTAGCAAATTCCCCTCCTCGGCGGCCTGGGGGCTATCCGGCCCCTTACTTGCCGTTACCTCACAGTGTGATATTATGTCACATAAGCCGGAGCCGCCGTCCGACGATCCGACACTTGTTCCAATGAGCGGTCCGGAGGCGAAGAAGCTTGCCAACCAGATCGTTGATACGGGGGTAGTGATTTTCTCGGGGCATGCAAAGCAGGAGATGGCCGGTGATTCGCTCGGCCCGCTCGATGTCGTTGATGCACGGAACATGCTTCGCGGAGGGGTTTTCGCGGCTCCCGAGTACATCAATGGAGAACTGCGGTACAGGGTGGTGACACCGAAGATGTGCCTGGTCTTCGTTTTCAAGTCACGTGAACGATTGCGCGTGGTCACCATGTGGAGGAAAAAATGACGAAATGCGATGAGTGCGGCGGCGGCCCCGTGACGACCGACCGACAGGCTGTCATCCGATACGACATCGCTGGACTCCACCACGTAGAGCTGCATGGTGTCGAAGTGACGCGATGCGAGGCGTGCGGCTATGAGGAGATTGGGATTCCACGCCTGAGCCAACTGCATGCCCTGCTCGCGGCGATGTTCGTCAAGCAGCCACGCATGCTGGCCCCATCCGAGATCCGCTTCCTTCGGAAGCACGTGGGGCTTTCGTCGATCACCCTGGCGGCGACGATGGGCGTCACCCGCGAAACTGTCAGCAGGTGGGAAACAGGGGCGAACGCAATGTCGGCGCCGACCGATCGGTTGCTGCGCATGATCGTGCTCGGGCATCAGCCGACCGACGACTATATCGTCTTTGAATTTCTCCAGTCCCTTGAGGTCGATCCGCCCCCCGATAAACTGCCGTCGGTCGCGGTGCATCGCAGCCACGGCCACGGATGGAAGGCCAACGACCCGCCAGAACCGGCTAAGGTCGGCTAGACCCAACTGCACGGCCTGCCGCGACTTAGGCAGGCCGTTTTCTTTGTGCCGTTCCGGCTCATAACGAAAAGTCATAGATGCATTCCGCCTATGACTTCTCGGCCGACTTTGGGGGCCGTGCGCCAAGTACACACTTCCCAGAATAGGTAATGTCAATCAATCTCCACCACCTCCGGCTGTTTACCGCCGTCGTCGATCACGGCGGGTTCACAAAAGCCGCCGCACAGCTCGGCCTCAGCCAGCCGGCGATCTCCAAGTCGCTGAGTGAGTTCGAGCGCAGCCTCAACGTTCGCCTCATCGACCGCAACGGGCGAACGCCGCGTCTCACCCAGGCCGGCCGGGCACTTCACGCCAGAGCGCGCGAAATCTTTGGCATCGAGCGACTTGCCGAGCGCGAGCTGAGGGAGATCCGAGGGTTGAAGCGCGGCCGTCTCCGCGTAGCCGCCAGCCCGACGATCGCGACCTACCTTCTGCCGCCAGTCCTGGCGCGGTTCCATCGCCGCCGGCCGACCGTGATGATCACGGCGAGGCAAGTCGACGACGAAACTGTTCTCAAACTGCTGCTAGAGTCGCACGTTGATGTCGCATTGAGCGAGTATCCAATCGAGCACGAACTCGTCGAAGTCGTTCCCTGGCGTGATGACGAGTTGGTGGTCGTCGCCTCGGGCGACCACGACCTCCGCTCCCGCGACCGAGTCGTCCCGGAACATCTCGCCGACTACCGGTTCCTGGTGAGCGACAGACGCTGCCCGATTCGACGCGCCGGTGAGCGCGCGTTCGCCGACCGTGGCGTCCGGCTTCGGACCATGCGTGTCGGCAGCAGTGAGGCGATCAAACAAGGGGTCGCCGCAGGGCTGGGCCTCGGCGTCGTGTCTCGGGTGGCCGCGACGGATCTGCTCGAGCTCGGCCGACTCGCGATTGTACCGGTCGACGGGTTCGGGATTCGCCGGGTGCTCTCGCGGCTCAGGCTGCGCTCGCGCGTCCCGGGTATCAGTCCTGCTGCGCGAGAGCTGGAGCTGCTGCTGGACGAGGCGTCGAGTGGCGACGTTGAATCCGACGCGACAGGCGTCTCGGCGGGGGGCTTTACGCCTTCTTGATCGCGCGCGCGGTGCGAGCACGAGGGCGAGACGCCGAGAGGCTATAAGTTCGAGTGATCACAATAGAACGCGCGCCGCTGGCGCGCCCCGGAAATTCACGATGACACGCACGACCTCGCGCCGTTCTGGTTTTCCGATGTTGTATCGCGTGAGCCAGCTTGCCCTCGCCGCGTCACTCGCCGCTGCGGCATGCAGCCACCCGCCGCCACCGCCACCGGCACCCCCTCCAGCGCTCAGCGACTCAGCGACCGCGGCGCTCGCGTGGGTCGAATCGCACGCTGCGCCGATTGCGCTCCACGATTCGACGCCCTCGGCCGACGAGCGGCGCGGGGTCGCCGCGATCGCGAGCGGGGCGAGAATCCTCGGCCTCAGCGAGCTCACTGAGGGAACGGCGGAGTTCCCGGAGGTCGTGCGCCGCACATTGGTCGCGCTCTCGGATTCGGGCTTCAAGGCGGTCGCCGTTCAGGCTCCGATGCCCGAAGCCCTCGAGATCGATCGGTACGTGCGCGGCGGTCCGGGCAACCCCAACGACGTGCGGCGTCTTCTGCGCGCGCTCGGCTCGTGGCGATTCGATACGCGCGAGATGGTGGCGTTCGTGAACGCCCTGCGCGACTGGAATCATTTGCATTCCGACAAGCAGATCGACTTCTATGGATTCGAGATCCCGACCGCCGAACTCGCGGTTCGGACGATCGTCACGCTGCCCGACTCGGTGATCGACGTCGCCACACGCGGTTGGCTGACGCGCAGCTACGCATGCGTGGCGGAAAATGAGTCGGCGCATTTCGGGCTCGAGGGTCGCGCCGCGGATAGCTCCTTCTGGAATGCCTGCGCGCCGGCGACGCGCGCCGCCCTCGACAGCGTGGTTGCGGCACGCGCTCGTGCAAAAAGCGCGGGAGCCGCCGCGCAGTTGGCGTACGCCGAGGAAATGGCGCGCCTCATCCAGCATCATGTGGCGGTCGGCCTTCGCCATCTGCCGCGACAGGAAGGCAACGCGGAACACGTGATGTACCTGGCGAACCTCTTCGGGCCGCAGGGCCGCATCGTGCTATGGGGCGGAGACGTAGAGATGGGACGTCTCACGCTCGAGCGCACCACCGTGCAAACGGGCGTCCCGTTGGGCCAGCGTCTTACGGCCGCCTACCGCCCCGTCGCGTTCGCGGTCGGCGGGGGAATGCTTCGAGCGCGGGTCCCATCGGTGAACCGCGGCTCCGGCGGACGCGGCAGCGGAGAGCCGGGATTCTCCGACACGCGTGTGGCTCGTCCCACGCCAAACTCGTACGAGGATGTCCTGAATCGCGCGCCGTCCCCCTCGGGCGACGCGTTCTGGCTCGACGCGCGGAATCTTCCGAGCGACAAGGCCGGCGGGTGGCTGCGCGGGCCGCGGCAAATGCGCCTCATCAACGAGCTGTATTCACCGGTGTTACCCGGAGCGTTCGAAACCACGATCGAGTTGCCGACGAACTTCGACGCGATCGTTTTCGTGAGGACGCCGACACCAGTGCATCAGTGATCCCGAGCGCGTCGGGCCGGCCCGTCGCGAGCGGCGCCGGGCACCCATGTTGCGACTCAGGACGCTGACATGTTCGTCTCAGACTTCGCGATCCGGCGGCCCATCGTCACCGTAGTGACGATGATCGCGCTCGTGGTGTTCGGCCTCGCCGCGCTGACGAAGCTCGACACCGACGAGTTCCCCGCCATCGACGCGCCGATCGTGTTCGTGGCGATCGCGTACCCCGGCGCGTCCCCGGACGTCGTGGAGCGCGAAGTCCTCACACGTATCGAAGACAAGATCTCCGGCATCAGCGGCGTCGACAAAATCAACTCGACGGCGACGGACGGCTTCGCGCAGATCATCGTGCAGTTCGTGTTCTCGAAGCCGGTGGACCAGGCGACACAGGACATTCGCGACGCCATCTCCGCGGTGCGGGCTCAACTTCCGGCCGAGATCATCGAGCCGATCATTCAGCGCTTCGATCCGAATCAGCTGCCGATCGTCTCGCTGGCGATCACGTCGAGCGTCCTGTCGCCGCCGCAGCTCACGCAGATCGCCGATCAGACGATCGCCGGAGAATTGCGGGCGATCGCCGGCGTCGCGCAGGTGAACGTTGTCGGCGGCGACAGCGCACAGCTCAACGTCAACGTCCGCCCCACCGATCTCGCGTCGCTGGGCGTGGGCATCGATCAGGTCGTGGCCGCGCTGCGCGCGCAGAACCTCGCCGCGCCCGTGGGCAACGTGAACAGCGCGCTCCAGCAACGCTCGATCCGACTGGAAGGACGGCTCGATCGGCCGGAGGATTTCTCGGCGCTCGTCATTTCGGCGCGCAACGGACAACTCGTCACCCTCGGCCAGGTGGCGAACGTGGAAGCCGGCGCCGCCGAGCCGCTGTCGGCGGCGTACTTCAGTGGACGACAGGCGATCGGTCTCGACATCGTGAAATCGCGCGAGTACAGCACGACCGCGGTTGCGACCCGCGTGAGGGCGCGAGTCGACAGCTTGCAGCGCCTGATGCCGCCGGGAACGCGGATCGAGATCGTGCGCGACGCCGGTGTGCGCGTCCGCAACTCCGTGCGCAACGTCCAGGAGGCGCTCGTCGAAGGCGCGCTTCTCACGGTCCTCGTGGTGTTCCTTTTCCTGAACTCGTGGCGCTCGACGGTGATCACCGGTCTTGCGCTGCCGGTATCGGTGCTCTCGGCGTTCGTGCCGCTGCTGATGCTCGGCTTCACGCTCAACACGATGTCGTTGCTCGGGCTGTCGCTGGCGATCGGCATTCTGATCGACGACGCCATCGTCGTGCGAGAGAACATCGTGCGACACGTCGAGATGGGCGCCGACCACATGGCCGCGGCGCACGAAGGAACCGACGAGATCGGCCTCGCCGTCGCCGCGACGACGTTTTCGATCGTCGCCGTGTTCGTGCCCGTCGGTTTCATGCCCGGCGTCGCGGGGCAGTGGTTCAAGCCGTTCGCGCTGACGATCGCGGCCGCGGTGCTCGTGTCGCTCTTCGTGTCGTTCTCGCTCGACCCGATGCTCTCGGCATACTGGCCCGATCCGCAGCTCGAGGCGCATGAGCGGCGCAATCCGATCGCGCGAGCGCTCGACCGCTTCAACATGTGGTTCGATCGCCAGGCCGATCGCTACAAATCGGTCATCGCGTGGGCGCTCGACCACCGCTGGACCATGGTCGCCCTGGCCGCCGCGTCGTTCATCTTCGCGATCGCGCTGCAGGTTCTGATCGGCGGCTTCGCGTTCGTGCCGGTGACCGATCAGAGCGAATTGAACATCGCGATCGAAACGCCGCCCGGGTCCAACCTCGACTATACCTCGCTCAAGGCCGAGGAAATCGCGCGCATGATCCGGGCGCGTTCGGAGGTCGCTTACACGTACACGACGGTGGGCAGCACGAGCGGATCTTCCGAAGCGGACAACGCCACGGTCTACGTCCGCCTCAAGCCCAAGAAAGAGCGGGCAATGAGCCAAGACGAGCTCGGGCAGATTCTGCGCACCGAGATGCGGCAAGTCGGCGGCGCGACGGCGTTCACGTTCGCGTCGGGATTCGGCGGAGCGCAGAAACAGTTGCAGTTGCAGCTGCGCGGTCCCGATCTGGCCGTTCTCAACAGCTATGCGGCACAGATCGCGAAGATCGTGTCGGGCGTGCCGGGCGCGGTCGACGTCGGTCTCTCGACGAAGGGGCAGAAGCCCGAGTTCAACGTGCGCGTCAATCGCGGCCTTGCCGGCACGCTCGGCGTGAGCGTGAGTCAGCTCGCGTCGTCACTGCGGTTCGCGTTCGCTGGCGTGGACGCTGGAACGTGGGTCGATCCCGCGGGGATTTCGCGCTACGTGCACGTTCGGCTCGTGCCGTCGGCGCGCGAAAATGCCGCGGACCTCGGGGCACTGCCGGTACTCGTCACACCCGCACAGGCCGGCACGCCCGGCACGGGGATGCCGGCGTACGTACCGCTTCGGCAGATCGCGGACATCACACCGAGTACCGGGCCGTCGCAGATCGACCACTACCAGCGCGAACGCGTGGTGACGATCGGCGCGAACGTGGAGGGCGCGTCGCTCGGCAACGTGTCGCGTAGCGTGACGCAGGCCGTGAACCGGTTGTCGCTGCCCTCCGGATACCACATCTCGCTGGGGGGCGAGACGGAAAGCCAAAACGAGGTGTTCAGCAACATCTTCATCGCCCTCGGCGTCGCGGTGATGCTGATGTATCTGATTCTCGTCGTGCAGTTCGGATCGTTCCTCGATCCACTGGCAATCCTCGTATCGCTGCCGCTGTCGCTGATCGGCGTCGTGCTCGCGCTCATCGTGACGCGCGATACGCTGAACCTCATGAGTCTGATCGGTGTGATCCTGTTGATGGGCATCGTCGCGAAGAATGCGATTCTGCTGATCGACTTCGCGAAGTGGTCGCACACGGGACGCGGCCTCGATCGACGCGCCGCGTTGATCGAGGCGGGCCGAATAAGGCTCCGCCCGATTCTCATGACGACGCTCGCACTCATCGCCGGCATGGTCCCCGTCGCGATGGGACTCGGCGAAGGCGCCGACTTTCGCGCGCCGCTCGGCCGCGCGGTGATCGGCGGCGTGATCACGTCGACCGTGCTCACCCTCGTCGTGATTCCGACCGTTTACGAGATTCTCGACGAGTGGCGGGAGCGAACGCTCGCGCGATTCGGCCGACGCGCGAGCGCGCATCTGCCCGAAGCCGTGCCTGAGCCCGGTGACTGAGGCGGTTTAGCGAACTCGAATACGGTCGAGCACGCGTGAGGACCGGGAAATACAGTCGAGCACGCATGCGGACCGGTTCGATCGGCCCGACCGGAGCGGTGCGTACGGATCTTGCCAATGGTGGAGGCGGCCCTGGAGAGCCCGGGGCGTCTCAACCGTGCGGAGGAACCCATGTCGAAACGCCCTGCTCGAAGCATGGCAATCATCAGCGCGTGCGCACTGGCCGTGGTAGCGGCGGCGTGCACCAAGAGTGCAAGGAATTCTGATACGCTCGCCGCGATGGACACGACGGCGAAGCCGGCGGCGGCGACGCCGACGACCGACACGACAGCTGCTGCGACGGCGACGCTGACCGACGTCAACATCGTCGCGCTGCTCGACGAAGCGAACGCGGGCGACAGCGCGATGGGCAAGCTGGCGTCGACGAAGGCCACGAGCGCGGCGGTGAAGGAATTCGGGCGCGACATGGAGCGCGACCATCACAAGCTCCGCGTCGCGGGACAGGATCTGGCGAAGAAGGAGAACCTCGCGCCGCAGGCGCCGTCGAACGACACGCTCGCGACGGCTTCCGCCAAGATGCACGACAACCTGACGTCGATGCCGAAGGGCAAGGACTGGGACAAGGCCTACATCGACAACGAAGTCGCGGTGCACCAGTCGGTGCTGAACCTTCTGCAGACTGCGGGCAGCGCGGCTCAGGACACGTCCCTCAAGGCGCTGATCACGAAGGCGCAGCCGACGATCCAGGCGCACCTCGAGAAGGCACAGTCGATCCAGTCGAAGCTCGCGGGAGCGGCGACGACGGATTCGGCGAAGAAGAAACCGTAGGGCGAAAGAGCCCAAGAGCGAAGAAGCCCAAGAGCGAAGTTGCGGGTAGGGCCAACGGGCCCACGAGCGAAGGCAGTTAAGGGCTAGATCGCCAGACGGCGACGAGGGCGGTAGGAGCGAATCGGGGGATCGACTCGCTTTTGCCGCCCTCTCGCCGTTTGGAGCGTTTGCCGTTCGGTCCTGTCGAGGGCGGGAATCGGGTTCCGATGTATCGGACTCGAAGCAAGTAGGTACTTGCATCGCAACCGGAGCGGCCTTAGGATCCTCGCCATGGATATCCGAGCCCGCATCCTCGAAGCCGCGACGCGAGTCTATGCCCAGCACGGCTTCCGGGGCGCGACGACGCGCCTCATCGCGATCGAAGCCGACGTCAACGAGGTCACGCTCTTCCGAACGTTCGGCTCCAAGGCCGCTCTGTTCGAAGCGTTGATGGCTGCTCACAACGCTCAAACTCCGATCCCCGAGCTCCCCGACGAACCGGTCGACCCGGTGAAAGAACTGACCGAGTGGGTTCGCCGAGTCCTGGGCCACCTCAGGGAGAACCGTGCGATCATCCGGACGTCGGTTGGCGAGGCGGAGGAACGACCCGGGGCCGCGGTAACGATGTGCGAAGGCCCGACGTGCGCCGGAAGGATTCTCTCGAACTACATGCGACGGCTCCAGGACCGCGGCTGGGCCGACCGAGACGTCGACGTCGAAACCGTCCGCGCGATGCTCATGAGCGCGATGTTCGGCGACGCGATCTGTCGCGACATGATGGAGCACGTCTTCCCCGAGCCTGAATCAGAAGCCGCCGCGAAATACGTAGGAATCGTCGTCCGCGCGCTCGGCATCGACCGGGCGCGCCCACTGCAAGTCGCGCGGTCAGCCGCCGGAGACTGACGCGCTCGCATGACTTCTTACCCACCGAGTCCCATGAAGACCGAAGGACATATCCGCTTCGCGCGGGCGTCGTTGACGCTCGCCACGGCGCTCGTCTGCGCCGTTCCGCTCGTCGCACAACAACCGACTTCCCCCACTTCCCCAGCCGCAGGCGCGGCCGTCGGAGCCACCGTTCGGCTCTCACTCGACGACGCGCTGCGGCTGGCGGAGGCACAGAGTCCGACCATCGAGGTCGCGCGCTCGAACGTCGTTCGCGCGACGGGGCAGCGTTATCAGGCGCGCAGCCAGTTCTTTCCGCAACTGAACGCGTCGGCCGCGTACAACAAGACGCTCGAGTCGCAGTTCTCGAGCTTCTCCGGCACCGCCACGCCGGTGGACACGACCAAGCCGCAGCTGCAAGCGCTCTGCGCGCCGAACATTCCGGCCAACGCCACGCCGGACCAGCGCCTTGCCGCGCTGGCCCAATCGGCGAGCTGCCAATCGTCCACCTCGGGCGTGGGCTTCGATCTGAGCAAGACGAGCTTCGGCGCGAAGAACCAATGGACGGTCGGACTCAATTTCTCGCAGAACGTCTACACCGGCGGCCGCATCACGGCGCAGGCCGACGCGGCGAACGCGCAGCTCTCGTCGGCGAACATCGAAGTCTCGGCGCAGCGCGCGCAGACGGCGCTCGACGTGACGTCGGCGTACTACGACGCCGCGCTCGCCGACCAGCTCGTGGCGATCGCCGATTCATCGGTCGCGCAGACGGAAGTCGTGCTCGCGCAGACGCGAGTCGCGCGGCAAGTCGGCAACGCCGCGGAGTACGATCTGCTGCGTGCGCAGGTGACGCGTGACAACCAGCTGCCCGTCGCGATTCAGGCGCGGTCGAACCGCGAGGTCGCGTATCTCCGGTTGAAGCAGCTGCTCAACATGCCGCTCGACAACGTCGTGTCGCTCACGACGCAGATCGAGACGCCGCAGGGTCCGAACCTTCCGTCGATCGCGTCGGCGGCCGTCGACACGTCGGTCTCGGGCCGCGCGCCGGTTCGCGAACTCGACGAGGCGGTGCGTGCGTCGGAAGCGCAGATCAAAGTCGCGCGCGCGGAGCGGATTCCGACGCTGGCGATCGTGTCGGCGTTCCAGCGGCTCTACTTCCCGCAGCAACTCTTCCCGAGCTCCAACTTCGGCGTCAACAACTGGACGGTCGGTCTTCAGACCAGCTTTCCGATTCTCGACGGCGGGCGGATCAAGGGCGACCAGTTGATCGCGGAGGCGGGGTTGCGGCAGGCGCGCGCGCAGCGTGAGCAAACGCGCCAGTTCGCGGCGCTCGACACACGCGTCGCGCTGAACCAGCTGGCCGAAGCGCAGTCGACGTGGGAAGCGAGCAAGGGCACCGCCGAACAGGCGCAGAAGACCTACGCGATCGACGAAGTGCGGTTCCGCGAGGGGATCTCGACGCAAACGGATCTCACGCAGTCGCGACTGCTGCTGGAGCAGTCGCTGGCGAACCGGGCGATGGCGGCGCGGAATCTCGCCGTCGCGCGCGTCCGACTCGCGCTGCTGCGCGACCTCCCGATCCAGCAAACCGGCACCGGTGCGGTCTCGGGGCAGAACGCCAACGCGCAGCAGCAACAACAGCAGTTGAATCAATCACAACAACAAACCAACTCGGCAAATCAAGCCGCGCGCTCGACCAGTGGCGCCGGTGGACCCCCCCCCCCAGGGAGCATTCAGCCATGAACCGAAAGAAGAGCGCTACGCGCCGCGGTCTAACCACCCTCACCCCCGCGGTGTTGTCCTTGGCGCTCGTAGTGGTGGGGTGCAAAGGCGCACCGGCAAGCAAGGCGGCGACGACGCCGCCGGCGATGCTCGTCGGTCCCGAGAACATCGCGGTCGTGAAGGGCGAGCAGCTGCGTTCGGGTCCGGCGATTTCGGGCACGCTGCAGCCCGAGGAGCAGGCGAACGTGCGGGCCGAAGTCGGCGGAACGATTCTCCAAACGTTCGCCGAAGCGGGACAGCGCGTCTCGCGCGGCCAGACGCTGGCGCGCATCGACGACGCGACGCTCCAGGAGTCCGTGTTGTCGGCGCAGGCCGCGGCGACCACGGCCCAAAACACGGTCGATCTCGACAAGCGGCAGGTCGATCGCAACACGGCGCTGCTCAAGGCCGGCGCGATCGCCGATCGCGACCTCGAGATGTCGCAGAACCAGCTGTCGGCGGCGCAGGCCCAGCTGGCGAACGCGAAGTCGATTCTCGCCAACGCGAACAAGCAGCTGAGCAAGGCGACGATCGTCGCACCGTTCACCGGCATCGTCAGCGCGCGGCAGGTGAGCGCGGGCGACGTCGTGCAGCCGGGCGGCGCCCTGTACGTGATCGTGAATCCGGCGACGATGCGGCTCGAGGCGTCGGTGCCGGCGGATCAACTCTCCGCGGTTCACGTCGGCGCGCCGGTGGATTTCACCGTCAACGGCTATCCGAACCGCGCGTTCACCGGCCACATCGCCAACATCAATCCGGTGGCCGATCCGGCGACGCGCCAGGTGCGCATCATCGTCTCGCTGCCCAACGAGAACAACGCTTTGGTGGGCGGCCTCTTCGCCGACGGCCACGTGGCGAGCGAAGTGCGCAAGGCGCCGGTCGTGCCGACGGCGGCGGTGGACGAGAGCGGGTTGAAACCGTTCGTGATGCAGATTAGGAACGGCCTCGTGACGAAGACAGAGGTGGAGTTGGGGATTCGCGACGCGGCCACGGAGACGGTCGAGATCAAGAGCGGCGTGCAACCGGGCGACACGATCCTGCTCGGCGCGGCGCGCGGCATCTCGGAGAAGACGCCGGTCAAAGTCAGCGCGGTCGCGGCTGACACGGAGCGCAAGCCATGATTATTTCAGATTTCGCAATCAAGCGGCCGCTCATCACCGTGGTGGCGATGGTCGCCATGGTGATCTTCGGAACGTTCGCCCTGTTCAAGCTGAAGACCGACGAGTTCCCGGACGTCGATCCGCCGTTCCTCACGGTCGGCATCGTGTATCCGGGCGCGTCGCCCGACGTCGTCGAGAGCGAAGTGCTGAAGCCGGTCGAAGAGCAGATCGGCTCCATCTCGGGCGTCAAGCGCATCATGGGCAAGGCGTACGACGGCTACTCGATGATCATGATCGAGTTCTTCTTCGACAAGGATCTCAACGTCGCCTCGCAGGAAGTGCGCGACGCGATCTCGTCGATCCGGTCGGATCTGCCGACGGAGATGAAGGAGCCGATCGTCAACAAGTTCAACGACACCGATCGGCCGATCGTTTCGCTCGCCATTTCCTCGACCGTGCTGTCGCCGGCGGAGCTGACCCGGCTCGCCGATCCGGGCATCACGCGAGAGTTGCGCGCGCTTCCGGGCGTCGCCGACGTGCAGATCTTCGGCAAGGTCGAACGTGAGCTCACGGTCGAAGTGGACCCGCACAAGCTCCAGGCCGCGAACATCAGCGTCGCCGAAGTCGTGCAGGCGCTCCAGCTGCAGAACCTCGCCGCGCCGGTCGGCCGGGTGAACGGCGACCTCGACGAGCGCGCGATCCGCTTACGAGGACGCCTCGACAATCCGGCCGAGTTCGAGAACCTGATCGTCGCCGATCGCAACGGGCAGCTGGTGCGCCTCGGGCAGGTCGCGACGATCAAGGACGCGACCGAGGAGCCGCGCACGCTCGCGATCTACAACAGCAAGGAAGCGATCGGCATCGACGTCAAGAAGGCGAAGGGATACAGCACGACCGACGTCGCGAATCGCGTCCGCGCCCGGTTGGAAGACATTCAGCCGACGCTGCCCAACGGGACGAAGTTCGATCTCGTGAAGGATTCGGGCGTCCGCGTCGACCACGCGGTGCGAAACGTCATCGAGGCGCTGATTTTGGGCGCCGCGCTCACGGTGCTCGTCGTCTTCCTCTTCCTGAACTCGTGGCGGTCGACAGTCATCACCGGCGTCGCGCTGCCGATTTCCGTACTGGCGAGCTTCATCGCCGTCTGGGCACTCGGCTTCAAGCTGGAGACGATGTCGTTGCTAGGCCTGTCGCTTGCGATAGGCATTCTCATCGACGACGCGATCGTCGTCCGTGAGAACATCGTGCGTCACGTCGAGATGGGGAAAGACCATTTCCGCGCGGCGCACGACGGCACCGACGAGATCGGTCTCGCCGTCGCCGCGACGACGTTCTCGATCCTCGCGGTGTTCGTGCCGATCGGCTTCATGCCGGGCATCGGCGGCCAGTGGTTCAAGCCGTTCGCGCTGACGATCGCCATGTCGGTGGCCGTGTCGCTCTTCGTGTCGTTCTCGCTCGATCCAATGCTGTCGGCGTATTGGCCGGACCCGCATCGGCCGCCGGAGGAGCGCGGCTGGATCACGCGGCAGCTCGACAAGTTCAACCACTGGTTCAACGCGCGCGCCGAAGACTACAAGCGCGTGATCGCATGGGCGCTGGATCACCGCGTCGCGATGATGATGATGGCGGCGCTCACGTTCTTCGCCTCCTTCCTGCTGCCCACCCGGGGCTTGAGCGGGCTCGCGGCGGCGGTCGTGGGCATCGCGATCGTCGTGTACGCGTTCACGCGCAAACGCATGCACTGGCTCCCGCGCACGGTAATCGTCATCGTCGGTCTCGCGGCGTTTGGCTGGCTGCCGCAGAAGGTCACACCGATTCGCACGGTGGGGACGGGCTTCTTCCCGGACGACGACCGCTCCGAATTCATCATGGCGATCGAGACCCCGCCCGGTTCCAACCTCGAGTACACGCGGCTCAAGGCGGAAGAGGCGGCGCGCATCGCGCGCGCGCACTCCGACCTCGTCCTGTACACATACACGACGCTCGGCAATCAGGCGACCGGCGGCGTCGACGAGGGGAACATCTACGTTCGCCTCGTGCCGAAGGACAAGCGGCCCCTCTCCGCGGAGCAGTTCGCCGAGGTCATGCGCCATGAGACGAAGCAGATGTCGGGCGCGACCATCTCGGTGTTCACGAACGATTTCAACGGCGGTTTCAAGACGATCCAACTGCAACTGCGCGGCCAGAACGTCGCCGCGCTGGCGCAGGCGGCCGACATGGTGAAGGCAGGCGTCGAAAAGATCCCGGGTGCCGTGGACATCGGACTCTCGACGAAAGGTCAGAAACCCGAGCTCGAGATCGACCTCAATCGCGGGGTGGCCGGCTCGGTTGGCCTGACCGTCGGACAGGTCGCGCAGTCGCTGCGTCCGGCCTTCGCCGGGATCGACGCCGGCTACTGGATCGACCCGACCGGCAAGTCGCGCAAGGTCACCGTTCGTTTGACGCCCGAATCGCGTCAGCGCGCGTCGGACCTCGAGCGTCTTCCGATGATCGTCGCCGGTCCGAATGGATTGCCGGCGACGATGCCGCTCGGTCAAGTGGCGTCGATCAAACAAGGGCTTGGGCCGGCGATCATCGACCATCTCAATCGCGAACCGGTCGTGACGGTCGAATTGAACACGTCCGGGCGCGCCGCCGGCGACGTCACGGCGGACATTCAAGCGCTGCTCAACAGGACGCGGCTGCCGGCGGGCGTGCACTACACGATCGGCGGCGACGCGGAATCACAGGCCGAGGTGTTCGGCCAGATTTTCTCCGCGCTCGGCTTGGCCGTGCTGCTGATGTACCTCATTCTCGTCGTGCAATTCGGTTCGTTCATCGACCCGGTCGCGATCCTCATGTCGCTGCCGTTGTCGCTGATCGGCGTCATGCTGTCGCTCGCCATTAGCGGAATGACGATCAACATCATGAGTCTCATCGGCGTCATCCTGCTCATGGGCATCGTGGCGAAGAACGCCATCTTGCTGATCGACTTCGCAAAGTGGGCGCGTGAAGAACGCGGCGTCCCGCTGCGCGAGGCGCTGATTCAAGCCGGCGCGATCCGCCTTCGTCCGATTCTCATGACGACGTTCGCGCTGATCGCCGGCATGATTCCCGTCGCGATGGGCAGTGGCGAAGGCGCGCAGTTCCGCGCTCCGATGGGCGTCGCGGTCATCGGCGGTGTGATCACGTCGACGTTCCTGACCCTGCTCGTGATTCCCACGGGCTACGAGATTCTCGACGAATGGCGCTCCGCCTTCATGCGCGCGATCGGCTCGAAGCCGAAGCAGATGACCGCGGAGCACGCGGTTCCGGCGGCGGGGGACTGAACTACGGGTGGACGGGTACGGCTAAGTGCGCCGCGGCTTTACCGGTCCGCCCGTCCGGCGCTTCGATCGGGCCGCGGAGCGCGGGGGCTAGAATCGCGATCGCTTCACGGGCTCGCCGCTGTCGCATGTAGGCGCGCTCCCAGCTCGTAGTTCGTCCGCGTGAAACCGATGTTCGTCGAGTAGATCGCGGCTTTGAGCTCGACGATGGCGCCCGCATCGTCGCCGCGCGCGAAACGAGCGCCGGCGGCTCGCGCCAGCATCCACACAGTGCCTCGCGCCAGTTCAGACGTGTTGTCGCCGAAGTCGTGCTGACACGAGAGCGAATCGAACAGCAGGGCGGCTTCTCGCGTCTTGTTCTGCTCGAGGAGAAGCTGTGCCTCCATCACGTTGATGGGTCCCTGACCGGCCCACGGCAAAGGAGCCAGGCAGACGTGCCGCCCGCCGCGACTTTAGAAAAGGCGGGACGTGCCGATATGCAATGAAAGGGGCCGCGACCGGCGCGGCGCCGGGGTAGCTCGACGCCGCGACACGGGAGGGCGTCCTGCCGCATATCGGACGGAGCTTTACGGCGACTGTTGTCATCGCCTCGACGGCCTGCGCGCTCTCGCGCGGCTCCGCGGGGGGGAATTTCCACCCCGCGGAGACGTTCGTCCTGTCCGGGGTTTCGCTGCCCGACCTCGCCGACGGAATGTCGCTGCGCACGCGCTCGAGGGCGCTCGATCGCATCACCAAGCGCGAGCCGCGACTCGACAGCACCATGCGGCGTTCCGGCACTGGTCGCGGCGTAGCCATCTACGTCTTCGACGGCGGCGTCAGTGACCAGCATGCCGAGCTGGCGGGACGCGTCCGAGTTGGCTTCGATGCATTTCCCAGCAACCCGCGCATTTGCAACGCGCACGGAACGGCGGTCGCCGGCGCAGCGGCGGGTGCGACGCTCGGCGTCGCGTCCGAGGCGCAGATCGTCGACGTCAAGATCATCAACTGCGATCACATGCGCGGTTCGGTCGGCGCCATCGTCGACGCCGCGCGTTGGACCGTACAGGACCATCGCCGCCATCCCGGGCAACCGGCCATCGCGAACTGGTCGTTCGCGGTCGACACGACGCGCAACGTGCCCGAGGTGGACAGCGCGCTCGTGATGTTGCGCGATGCGGGCATCCTCGTCGTCGTCGCCGCTGGAAACTTCGACATCGATGCGTGCCACGTGTCGCCGGCGAACGCACCGCGCGCGTTGGTCGTGGGCGCGAGCGCGCTCGTCCCGTCGAAGGACGCGGATCACCACTGGCAGGACGTTCGCGCGAGGGGCACCGCGTGGGGTCCGTGCGTCGATCTCTACGCACCGGGCGATTCTGTTCTCCTTCCCGGCTTCGATCGTGAGGGCCCCACGACCACGCCTTGGAACGGAACGTCGATGGCTGCGGGGTATGTGAGCGGCGCGGCGAGCTTGATCTTCGAGCGCTATCCGGACGCGTCGCCCGACGAAGTCATCATGCAATTGCTGCAAGAGGCGACGCCGTCGGTCGTCGACGAGCGCCTGGCTAGCTCCGCGGGCGGGCTCGCTACCGCGCGTTCACCGCTTGTGTACGTCGGCTCCGCGGTTCGCACCGTAGCCGCCGCTCCGCACGTACGGTACTAAGCCCCCCGCCGAAAGTACGGCGGCCATGAGCGGCGCCAATGGCGTGGCGGCTAGCGTTTCGTTCCGGCCGGCGATCGTCACGGTGGCACGCCCGTCGTCGAACGAGACACGCAGCAAGTCGCCTTCGCGAATGGTGCTCGTGTCGCACTCGATCGGAAGAAGCGCGTTGTTCACCGCGTTGCGATAGAAGGTCCGCGCGAAGCTCTTGGCCAACACGGCCTTGATGCCGGCGGCGAGGATGACGGTGGCCGCGATCTCCATCGCCGACCCGCATCCAAAGTTCGCGCCGCCGACGATGAGGTCGCCCGGTTGGACGGACGCCGCGAAGCTCGGATCGACCGCCTCGAGCAAGTAGCGCTTCAAGACGCTCTCGTCGAGCGTGTCGCGCTTGCGTGTCGACGCGATGATGTAGTCGGTGTTGACGTCGTCGCCGAAGACCCGGGCGCGTCCGTCGAAAGCAATTCGCGTCACGCGACCTCCCGCGGGTCCGTGATGCGTCCGGTCGCGGCCGACGCTGCGCACGTGGCCGGCGACGCGAGATAGATCGACGCCGTCGCGTTGCCCATGCGCGCCTTGAAGTTTCGATTCGCCGTCGAGAGGACGTTCATTCCGTCGCCGGGGATCGCGCCGCTCGTTCCGCAACACGCGCCGCAGCCCGGCGTGGTGACGATGGCGCCCATCGCCGTGAGCTTGGCGAGCGTGCCGTCGTCGACCAGCGTGAGCAGCACCTCACGCGACGCCGGCGTCACGACCAGCTGCACGCCCGGGGCGACGCGGCCGCCGGCGCGCTCGAGCACGTGAACCGCCTCGTGAAAATCGGAGACGCGGCCGCCCGTGCACGTACCGAGAAAGACCATGTGCACCGGCGTGCCGGCCGCGTCGGCGACGCTCACGACGTCGGTCGGGTCGTGCGGAACGGAGACGCGAGGCGACAGGGTCGCGAGGTCGAGCCGCAGCCGGCGCGCGTAGGTCGCGTCGGGATCCGGGTGGACGGGTGGATGGGTGGACGGGTGGACAGCACGAGATCGGAGAGCGGCCCGCTCTGCGGCGGTGCCTCCGTCAACCAGTTCACCCGTCCACCCGTCCACCCTCTCAATCAGGTACGCGGTCGTCACGTCGTCGACGCTCCAGATCGCCGCTTTCGCGCCGCCCTCCACGGACAGGTTCGACAACACCATGCGCTCGTCGAGCGAGAACGCTCGGGTGCTCTCTCCGTGGAACTCCACCGACCGATAGTTCGCGCCCTCGGAGGTCAGCGTTGCGATCAGCGCCAGACCGACGTCCTTGGCCGCGAGCCCGGGCGGACGCGAGCCCGCGAGCTCGACGCGGATCGTCTCGGGCACGCGAAGCCACGTTCGCCCGGTGATCAACGCCGCCGCGATGTCCGAGGAGCCGAGTCCCGTGGCAAACGCGTTGAGCGCGCCACACGTGACGGTGTGGCTGTCGGCGCCGATGACCAAATCGCCCGGCAACACGCGCCCGCGCTCAGGCGCGACCTGGTGGCTGATGCCTTCGCCGACCTCGAACACGGTAACGCCGTGCCGGCGCGCGAACGCGCGCACCTGATCGTGAAACGCGGCGGTCTTCGGCGTCGAGGGCGGAGAATAGTGGTCGAGTGAAAACACGACTCGGCTCGCGTCGAACACGCGTTCGCCGCCCATCTTCTCGAAGTACCCGATGGTCATCGGCGTGGATGCATCGGTGCCGATGACGAGATCCACGTCGCAGACGACAACGTCACCGGCCCGCGCGTCGCTGCCGGACTTGGCCGACAGAATCCTCTCGCTGATCGTCTTGCCGCGCGAAGACATCATTCGATGGTCATCGACGCGGGTGACGGCTCGATCGCCGGACTCGGCGCGAACGCGCCACTCGTGGCCGCGACCCGCTCGGTCTTCGCGACCCACGCGGCGCCGACGAGATTGCTCATGGTGTTCACCGCCGAGCGGCACATGTCGAGCGGACGGTCGATCGCGGCAACGAGCGCCATGCCGGCCGCCGCCCGCGGGCCGAGCCCGATCGCGTTCAGCACGATGAGTGTCGTGACCAGCGAGCTGCCCGGAACGCCGGCGCCTGCGAACGCGGCGATCGTCGCCATCAGGACGATCGTGACCATCGCGCCCGCGGTGAGCGGCAGACCGTAGAGATGGGCGATGAACACGGCGGTGACGGCCTTGTATGCGGCTGACCCGTTCTTGTTGAGCGACGCACCCGCCGGTAACACGAAGCTCGTGATGTCGCTCGGCACATTCAGCCGATCCGTCGCCGCGGCCATGCTGACGGGGAGCGTCGCGTTGGACGACGCCGTTGAGAACGCGAGAAAGAGCGCGTCGGACGTCGCTCGGAAGAACTCGCGGAGAGGCCGGCGCGCGCCGAGCCGCAAGATCGGAATGAGCGTAACGACCACGTGCACGAACAGCGCGACCACCACGACGACGCCGAACGTGAGCAGTTGGTCGAGCAACCCGACGCCCGATCGCGCGACGGCGGCGGCGATGAGCGCGAAAACGCCGTACGGCGCGAGCTGCATGAGCCAGCCGACGACGACCATCGCCATCTCGTTTACGCCCTGAAAGAATCGCACGACCGGTTCGCGCCGGTGGGCTTCGACGACCGTCGCCGCGGCGCCGAAAAAACACACCGCGACGATCAACGGCAGGAGATCGGCCCCGCCTTGCGCGGCCGCGGCGAACGGATTCTGCGGCACGAGGTTGATCAGCGTCTGCACGACTCCCGGCACGGCGGGCGTCGCTGCCGCACCGGTCGCGTGCGCAGCGTCTGCCGTCGGAATCGTAAATCCGGCCCCCCCGCCGACGTTCGCCGTGCTCGCGACGAGAAGCCCGATCAGCGCGGCGACGAGCGTCGTCCCGAAAAAGAAGAACAGCGTCTTCGCGCCCACACGCCCGAGCGATCGGATATCGCCGAGCGACGCCACGCCGACGAACACGCTGGCGACGACGAGCGGCACGACGACCATCGTGATGAGGCGGATGAACACCGTGCCGACGGGCTCGAGAGCCGACACCGCGGTCGCGAAGGCGCTCATCCCTGGCGCGCGCGCGACGAGGCCGACGACGACGCCGGCGCCGAATCCCAACAGGATCTTCCGCTCGAGTCTCACGAGGCGACGGCTCGCTCAGGTCTGGATGCGTTGGCCGGCGCGCTCACACGCGCCTCATCGAGCGAGTGTCGCAACGCGTCCAAGGTGCGCTCGACATCCGTCATTCGGATGTCGCCCATATGGCCAACGCGAAAGCCGATCGACTCGAACGGTCCGAGGCCGCCGGCGGTGAGAATTCCGCGCGCCTTGATTCGTTCGCGCAACGCGCGCGGCTCGATGCCAGCGGGAAGCGCGATCGCCGTCATCGTCGCCGAGAGACGAGGCAGCTCGGGACACTGGAGCGAAAGTCCGAGCGCGTCGACACCTTCGCGAACGCGCCGGGCGAGCGCCCCGTGGCGCGCGTAGACGGCATCGAGGCCTTCTTCGTGGATCATGCGCAGCGCCTCGGCGACTTGCAGCACGATCGCGACAGGCGGCGTACCGGGCGTCTCCGGCTTCGCTTTGCCGACCGATCGCTTCACGGCGCCAAAGTCCCAGTAGCTCCGCGGCAACTTCGACGATTCATGCGCGGACCATGCGCGCTCGCTGAGCACGGCCCAAGAAAGCCCGGGCGCCGACATCAAGCATTTCTGCGTCGCGGTGACGGCGACGTCCACTCCCCAGTCATCGAACGCGAACGGCATCCCGCCGATGGCCGAGACGCCATCGACCAGCACGAGCTTGCCCCGCGACCGTGCAATGCGCGCGACAGACTCGACGTCGTTGGCGACTCCGGTCGACGAATCGCCAAACGCGAGCGTGATCGCGCGGGCTCGTGGATACTGGTCGAGCGCTCCCTCGAGCTCGCGCGGATCAACGCCCAGCTCCCATCGCGTGGCGACGCGATGGGCGACCACGCCATACGTCTCGGCAAGACGCGCCCACATCTCGCCGAACTTGCCGTTGCAGCACGCGACGATTTCGTCGCCGGGCGAAAACAAATTGCAGATCGCCGCCTCGAGCGCGCCGCGACCCGTCGTGTGGATCGGGAGCGGCGTCTCCATTGTCCCGAAGACGGGCCGTAGCAACTCGAGGGCGACCGCCAGCTCGCGGGAGAACTCCGGCGTGCGATGGTGGATCATCGGACGCGCGCCCGCGTGAAGCACGCGCTCGGGCACGCGCGTTGGGCCTGGAGTCATGAGCAGCAACGGCTCCTCGACATCAAAATGCTGCATCACTCGATCACGCCTTTCTTCCTGAGTGATTCGTCGATCTCGGCGCGGTACAGCATGCCGCGTCCGATTTCGGCGATGCGCGCCGTTTCGCGCGCCATCAGCTCGCCGACCGCGGTGAGCACCGCTTCCGCGTCGTCGCGCGGGACCACGGCGACGCCGTCCTTGTCGCCGACCACGAGGTCGCCGGGCATGACGACGGTGTCGCCGCACGCGATCGGAAGGTTGATCTCGCCGGGGCCGTCCTTGTCGCACGCGCCGGGGCTCACCGATCGGCTGAATGCGGGAAGACCGAGCCGGCGAATTCCGTCGACGTCGCGAATCGCGCCGTCGACGACGATGCCGCCGATCTTCTTGGCGGCTGCCGTATGGCACATCAACTCACCGAACACGGCACTCGTCGTGTTGCCGCACGTCGCGACGACGATCACGTCCCCGGGTTCGGCGATCTGCAGCGCCTTGTGAACCATGAGGTTGTCGGCCGGGCGGCAGCGCACAGTGACAGCGCGCCCGCACACCGACAGTCCGGTGCGCGAGAGGATTCCTGGATCCATGAAGTTGAATCGTCCCATGGCGTCGGCGACGTTCGCCGCGGCGATTCCGCGAAACCGTTCGACGAGTGCGTCGGGGAGCCGAGCCGGCGCGGTGCCGATACGAAAACCCAACTTCGGACCGACTGACGAGGGCGATGGGGGAGGTGGGGGGGCCGGCATGCGCGACGCGGTTGTGTGGTCGGGGGAGCAGGGGGGGGGCGGGGGGGGTTCGGCACGGATCGATAGACGATGGCGAATCGCGCCAATCAATGGAAGGGAGCGGCCGTCAACCGCGCGGCTATCTCGTGAAACCAACAGGGCTTGCCGTCGGAGAAGCCGTCGTCTTAATCCGCGCCTAATTCGAACTTCAGACGATGCTCATCGTGCGTCGATGTGTTCCTCATCGAGGACTCACGACGGCCTCATCGCCTCACAATGAGGGTGCAATCGGGCGGTGGTAACGTGGCGCCGAGCGACACTTTGCCGCTCGGCGGTCACCCGATTGTGGAGGCTACCAGCATGTTCGGAACGCTCCTCGAATCTCGCGCAACGCGACGTCGCCGGCCGGGAGGTGCGGCGGTGAGCGTGGCGGTGCACTTGGCGATCATCGGTGCAATCACGGCCACGACGGTCCACGGAACAGCGGTGCCGAAGGAAAAATCGGCGGGCGTCATAATTCATTTCAAGAACACGCCTCCTCCGCCGCGGCCGACGACGCACACGACGACGGTTCGCGATCCGATGCCCGGACCGGTCGCCGTCGCCTCCATACCGATTCATCGTATCGACGCGCCAACCTTGATCCTCGACCACCTGCCGCCGATCGATTCGTCGTTCGGGCGCGGTATCGACAGCATCGTGATCGGGAGTGGCAGGTCGACCCCTGGGCTCGCGAGCACGGTCGGCGGCGAGGAACGGAACGAATCGCGAGAGTGGGTCGGCGCCGATCTTCAGACCAGAATCCTCGCGTCTGGAAAGCCGCGGTATCCGGAATCGCTGCGCCAAGCGGCAATCGACGGACATGTGCTCATCCGATTCACCGTTGACACGACCGGACGGGTCGAGATGAACAGTGTGACGGTGCTGGCGAGCTCACACGATCTGTTCACGCGCGCGGCTCGCGAGGCGCTTCCGGCGTTCCGCTTCAAGCCGGCCGAAGTGGGCGGACATCGCGTCCGCGCGCTCGCCGAGATGCCTTTCGAATTCCAGATCGCGAAATAGCGATCGACGCTGCCCCCCCCGCACGCTACATCTCGGCGAGCTTGCGAACCGTCGTGATGTTGCGCGCGGTCACGGGCTGGCCGAGGATCTTGTCCAGCGAGCCCTTGAACTGCGACTCCGTGCTGGTGCGGCGGCGGAGCCAATAGACCTCGCGGCCGCGCACGTGGAATTCCTCCGTGGGGCAGCGCAGCGTCATGAGTGTCTCGACCGCGGCGCGCGTCGGCTCCTTCTTCATGAACGCGATCCAAAGTGCGTGGGCTGATTTTACGGTCGCGGCCGGAAAGGCCGTGTGCGCGATCACAGCTTCCAAGTCGGAGCGCGAGCGAACATATGTCTCGCTCAGAAACCCGAGGCGTGTGTGAAGGTGCCGCTCGATCTTGGATTCCAGCTTGGCGGCTTCGGCCGTGGTGGCATCGAACGCGACGTTCCCGCTCGCGATGAGCGTCCCGACGTTACGAAAGCCGAGCTCGGCAAAGAGCTCGCGCAGATGATCCATCTTGACCGTGCGCCCGCCGACGTTGATGGCGCGGAGGAGCGCGATGTGTTTGGCGATGGAAGGCCTCACGTTTTCGTGAAGTCGCTGCGCTCACGGTCGAACTCGCCTGACACGCGAGCAGCAGAGAGATTGATTACTATCACCTTTCTCGCGCCGCGTCGAGTCCGCGAAGAGCGACCGCTCGGATCGGTGCCGCGTCGGCGAGAAGGTCGTGGAGTTTCGAGGTTGCGAGGACCCGAAATGCACCTGAGCACTGCGCGACCGGTCAGTTCGGGCGCAACATCGCGATCGGCCGCCGACCAGTATTCGCGGTCGACTCACGTCCTGCGCTATTGCCAGGATGACGACGTGCTGACGATCGCCGCCGCCGGATTCCTCGCCGACGGGATCGCCTCCGGCGAGCCGGCCCTGGTGTTTGCCACCCCGACGCGGCGCGAAGCGATGTGCGACCGACTCCGCGAGCGTGGGCTCGACGTGGATTACCTCGAGCGAGAGTCGCGCCTCACGCTGCTCGACGCGCGGGCGACACTCTCCACATTCATGGTCGGCGAGTTTCCGGACGCTCACAAATTCAGTCACTCGGTCGGCGCGGCCGTCGAACGGTTGTGCGCGGCGAACCATGGGAGTGCGGTTCGCGCCTTCGGCGAGATGGTCAGCCTGCTCTGGCAGGACGGCAACACCCAGGCAGCCGTTCGCCTCGAGGAGTTATGGGCGGGACTGACCGGCGAGCAGCCGCTGCTCGTGCTCTCGAGCGACGTCGGCGGCGAATTCCTGACCGTGACTGGATCCGCCGAGCGCGCCGGCCAATATCTCGACCAGATCCGCTCGGCTGACGACGCCGCGATTCCGCCCCTCGCCGACTCTGACGGCCCTCCGCCACGTTCGCCCGCCGAACGAGCTGCGGAGCTGGAGCGCGAGCTGGAAGAACGGAAGATGCTCGAGGGCCGCCTGCGCGATGCCCTCGTCGCTCGCAAGGTGATCGAGGAGCAACTGCAAAGGGCGAGCGTCGATCGCGAGCGTCTTTTGCGACTCGAGCGAGAGGCCCGCGCCGAGGCCGAGGCGGCAAATCGGGCGAAGGCCGAGTTCCTGTCGTTGATGAGCCACGAGTTGCGCACGCCGCTCAACGCGATCGGCGGACACGTACAGCTCATCGAGCTCGAGCTGCACGGGCCGGTCACGGAAGCGCAGCGCGACGCGTTGGCGCGCATCGCGCGCAGCCAGCACCACCTGCTCATGTTGGTGAACGACGTCCTCAACCTGGCTCGCCTCGAATCCGGTCAAATGGAGTTCGTCGGCGAAGAGATCGACCTGTCGGCGCTCGTGAAAGACGTGGTCGAGGGCTTCGAGCCCTTGATCCGGCGGGGAGAGCTCACTCACGAGCTGAGACTTCCGCCATCGGACGCGCCCCCGTTGATCGCCGCGGCGGACGGCGAAAAGCTGCGTCAAATTCTAAGGAACCTGTTGACGAACGCCGTCAAGTTCACGCGAGCCGGCGGTCGGCTCACGATCGGTGTGTCCGAATCGCCGGCGAACCGCGACGCGCTCGCGGTTACCGTCCGCGACACCGGACTCGGCATTGCGGCGGTTCGGCTTCGCCGCGTGTTCGAGCCGTTTAGTCAGGAGCCCGAAGGAACGGTGCGACACCTGGATGGCACTGGGCTGAGCCTCGCGATCAGCCGCGATCTCGCTCGCGGCATGGGGGGCGAGCTCACCGCCGAAAGCATTCCGGGGGAGGGCTCGACGTTCACCCTCGAGTTGCCGCGCGCGGCGCCGGACGCGCGCATCGACCGGTCGGACGACGCCCATTCGCAAAGCCTGCCACAGGCGGGCGCGGCTCAGCCGGCGGCCAGCTCGTAGTCGAATTCGTATGAGTGTTTACCATCGGCGATGACGATGGTAAACGTACCGCTCAGGCCGGCAAGACCGCCCGTGCCCGACTGAGGGACGACGTGGATCGAGAGTTGATTGGTGCCGCGGTGCATCGTCGCCGTGTGCTGAAGGACGAACGTGCCGTCACGTCCGCCTAACGCGCCGGTCACGCATTCCATCGCGACGTAGCCCGCCGAACCCTTCGCGGGAGAGCCGGCGCTGAGCATCTCTCCCTTGCTCGTACCGGTGAGGTCGCCGTCGAATCGCTTGTCGATCGAAAAGCGACCGACGGCGTCTCCCGCGATACCGCTTGGCTGTGGCGCCAGCTTCACATCGAACGTTCCGGCGGCGCGAGGCACACTACTCTCCCGGGTGATACACGCGTTCGGTGTGGCCTTTTAGCTGCGACGGATAGAAGTACACCTCGCGCAGGTTGCCGCTCGCGTAGCGCGTCGCCTCGTCGTTGAAATGCTTCGACTTGGGGTCGCCGCTCTCACCGCCGGCGGTCACCGCGCGCGCGCGAACGCTGTCGCCGAATTCGACGACCGCGACGAAGCTATTGCCACTAGTGCCATACCACTTCTTGGTGTTGGGGTAGGCGCGCGCGCCGAACGACGCGAGCGTTCCCCAACGCGCCGACGCAAACGGCACCGGGATACTCGGCCCTGTGTCGTCAAACTTCGAGTTGATGTCGTCGTTGATGCGTTGGAAGCGGTTGATGTCGCCCCAGGGCGTGTTCCACTTGCCGAAGTCGGCCGTGAGCTTGTCGCTCGCCGCAGCCAGCGATTGCAACAGCGTCGCTGCCGGCGCGGCCACGACGAGGTCTTCAGCACTACCACCGCCGCCACCCCGGCGGCCGGTGCTCACTCGACGCGTCACGTCCTCGCCCCAGAACACGGCGAGCGACGTCGCGACCGAGTTCGCGCCCCAGCGATAGTCCCACGGACGCAGCACGGCGATTTGGTCGGCCACCTTGGCCTTGATCGGATCGGACGCCGGCGTCGCGTCGAACGCTTTGATGAGCGGCGGAATCATCTTTTCGAACGACGGCATGTAGCTATCGAACGCCACCGTCGTGAGCAGGTTGTCCATCGTGAAGTCCTTCCGACCCGAGAGCACCTTGAGCGCGTGGTATCCGCGCGGCTGCTCGGCGCGCCCCGTTTCGACGTACGCGGGAAAGTCGGATTGTTTCGGGCTCGATGGCCCCGCCGCCGACCACGGCCAGTTGTTGCTGTTGTAGATCCAGCCGCTGGCCGGGTTGAACAGGTGCGGCGTCTCGTCGACGGAGAGCAGACCCTTGTAGTCGGTGGCCGGGTCGCTGCCGTCGACCGGACGCGTCCAGTCGAACTTCGGGTCGCGCTTGGGGATGTAGTTGCCGTGGAAGTACGCGATGTCGCCCGCCGCGTCGGCGAAGATCGTGTTGTTCGATGAATTCGTGTGGAGCTCGAACGACTGGCGATAGGATTTGAAATCGGTCGCCTTCGTGCGCGTGTACGACTGCGTGAGCGCTTGCACGGGCTCGTTCATCAGCGCGACGGCTACCCACTTTCCGTTCAGCTCGCGGACGACTGGGCCGTGCTGCGTGTAGTAGACCGTGAAATCCTTCGTCGCCATGCCGGACTCGGTTCGGTACGGCACCGAGATTTTGGCCGAGACGACGGGTAGCTCCTTGTCGCCGTGCTTGTAGACGTAGCCGTTGCCCTGCTTGGTGACCGTCTCGAGGAATTCGTCCTCGGCGTCGACGCCGCTCGACGTATGCATCCACCCGACGTGCTGGTTGAATCCTTGATAGACGAAGATCTGGCCCCACGTGACCGCGCCATACGCGTTGAGCCCTTCGTCGCTCGTCACCTGCACTTCGGAGCGGAAGAAGAACGACGTGTGAGGATTGATGAGCAGCAGCGCGTGGTGGTTCACGGTGTTCGCCGCCGCGATCGCGACCCCGTTCGAGCCGCTGGGCTCCTTGTACAGATCTTCTTCCTCGTCGGCACCCGACGTGCTCGCGGGCGCGTGGCCGCCGTAGAACGCCTCGAGCTGGTTGAGATTCACCTTCTCGATGTCGCCGCCGATGCTGCCTTCGGTGAACGAGAGCGCCATCCACGGCTCGAAGTGCTTGATGACCCGCGGCGTGACGTTGGGATGCGTCGCGAGGTAATAGTTCAAGCCGTCGGCGTACGCGTTCATGAGCTTCTTGAGCCAATCCGGACTCTTGGCGTAGAGCGCCTTGAGCGTATCGGGATTGATGAAGAGCTTCATGCGAAGGTCGCGGTAGATCTGCGATTCGCCTTCCGCCTCGGCGAGCCGGCCCATGGCGTTGATGTAGTTCGTCTCGACGCGATTGAAGTCGTCTTCGGCCTGCGCGTACTCGAGTCCGAAGATCGCGTCCGCGTCCGTCTTGCCGCGGATGTGCGCGATCCCCCAATCGTCACGGGTGATCGTCACGTTCTGCGCTTGGCGCTTCCATGCGGCCAGTTCGGCGGCAGTCGGCTGCTGGGCAACCGCGGAGCGGGGAGCAACGATCGCCGGAATGGCGGCGGCGGCGATCACGATGAATGCGCTCTTCTTTGCGGACTTCATGGCGGATCCTGACTCTATTATGGGTGCGTACGCGATCCATGTCGGCGCGCCAGCGTCGGGTGCTTCCAGTCGTGAGAAAAGGCTACGCACCGGGCGGGAGAATCGCCAGAACGCCTACGCGAACGCGGAGGCTCAGTCGGCGCCGTCCGACGGGGCGGGGGCGGGGGCAGGGGCCGGGGCGTGAGCGGGGGCGGCCGGCTCGTGAGGTTCGGGAGTAAAAGGCTGTGCGCTGGCGTGATCGTCGAACGATGCGTCGAGCGTCGCACGGCGGACGCGCCACGCTTCGCGCATCGCCCGTTCCGAGTCGACGTGCATGTAGCCGGGAGAGACCAACGCCTCCCTGCGCTCGACCGCGACGAGGACGACGCATGAGACGGGATACGCGGCCTTCTCTTCGGCGAACACGCGCCGCAACGCCTCGCGGAACACGTCGTCGTCGCGATGGAGAGTCGCCGTGCCGAAGAATCGGTAACCCCGCCGTGAGAGGTGCTCGACGACGTTCAGCTCGATCTTTGGGTTGTGCTCCAGATTCGCGCGAGTCTTGGGCGACGCGATGTCGAGGAAGAACAGATGCCCGTCGTCCCAGACGCGGATCGTGCCCTTGGGCGACAGGTTCGGTTGACCGTCCGGCGTGACCGTCGCCGCGAAAACGAGATGGGCCGATTCGACGACCGCGCGCACGTCCGCGTCGATGGGCGCCGGTTCACTTCGCGGCACGTTCTCGGACTTCCTCGGAGGTCAATCCGTAGATCGGCGGCGTCGGCACACCGCGGAGGCCGAGCATCATGTATATCTGGCCGCGATGATGCGCCTCGTGCTCCAGCATCGCGCGCAGCCATTTCCAGAGGGTGATCGTCGTTCCCGCCGGCGTCGCAACTCGTTCCTGATACGCGCCGGCGCTCAGTGACTCGAAGATCGTGCGCGATTCGCGATGCAAGCGCGCGTAGTACCCGAGCACGGCGTCGTATCCGTCGGCGACATCGCGCCCGTGGCCGGGGTAGCGGTTCGGACGCCCAGCCGCCGCCTCCGCGTACATGAAGCGCTCGATTCCGGCGAGATGGCGAATCATGTCGCCGAACGAGAAGCGTCCTTGACCGGGCGCCCACTCGAGATCGTCGCGCGGGACGCACGCGATGACACGCTCGGTGCGTTCGTGCATTCGCGCGTGGTAGTCGACGAAAACCTTCGGATCGCGGATTTCCATGACGCTGTCGCAATCTACTCACCGCAACTGCGGATCAGTCCCGCGGCACCTCAGCGAGCCCTTCCTATGGGAGCGACGTCGGACCGGGGCTACGGCGCCATCGTCCGTATCAGCATCGATAGCTCGTCGGCGACTTCTTCGACTGTGAGGGTCGTCGTGTCGATGATCGGCAAGCGAAGCGCGTCGGCCTGGCCTCGCAGATAGGCGGCCCAATTGTTCATCCGACCGCTCACCAACTCCGGTTGGCCGCGCGGTCCACACAATCGCTCGGCACGCGCTTCCGCGGAACAGTCGAGCAACGCAACGCGTACGTCGCCGGCGCATGACCTGGCCGCCTCGAACACCACGCTTGGCCGCGTCTGACCATCGAGCACCGCGACATGGACGTCGCCGGGCAGCGCATCGAGTCGCGCCATCCACCGCGCTGTAGCGTGCGCCTGCCATTTCTCGCCGCCGCCGAAGTCTCTCGTCATGACTTCCATGCTCGGCACGCCGATCGAGTCGAAGTAGAAACAGCAAACGCCAGGCAGAGCGCGCGCTTCAACGGCTCGCACCGCCGCGGTCTTACCGGCGCCGGACGCGCCGGTCACGACGAGAATCTGAGGCACGGGTGGTGACGCAAAAGAAAATCGGCCGAACGACGCCCTCGGATACGAACGCGCCGTCCCGCCGTGAGGCTGGGCGCTGGCCGCTACTTCCCGAGACGGAGCTTGAGACCGACCATCAGGAACGCGTCGTGCACGTTCCACTTGTCGTCGGCGCCCTTGCTGACGAAGTCCGTGAGCTCTCCGGCGACGCCGACTGATCCCACCATGACATCGGCGCCAAAGCCGCCGTGCAGCCCAAAGGCTTTCGTGTTGCCGCCGGTGAATACGCTGGCGCTCTCGTCGTAGCGATAGAACTTCTCGCCCGCGCCCGCGATCAGATACGGTTGGATGAGGATTCTCGGCAACGGACGAATCACGAGATCGGCCGTCGTCGCGAGCATGGATCCTTTGCCGAGCTCCTGGCTGCTCGCGTTCTTGATCGTCGTTCCCGACGCGTAGGCGAGCGTCCCGCGGAGCATCCCGAAATCGATGGCCGCGCCGAGCGACAGCGTGCCGTCGCGCGAGCGAACGAGGCTCTGGGCGCCACTCGAAACCTGATTCACGTCGCTTGCCGCGATGTAACCGCCGGCCATCGGCGTGATGGTCACCTGCGATGCGGCAATCGGCGCGACCGCGACGACGAGCGCGGCACCGGAAAGAAGAGTGCGTACGTGCATGCTGCCTCCTGCGTGATGCGTGAGACAACTCAGTCCGGTGTGATTCGGAACTGAGTTGCGTACCCGATACCCGTTGGATGGGTTCTCGGACGCATTGGCAACATGCGAATTGGGGGCCGGGCGGGAGTCGAACTGTGACGGGCGTCACGCGGTCGGCGGTTGATGAGCGGCGCATAACTCACGTTGAGTTGCGCCGCTTCGCTTCCGTTCTGAATCGCGTCACCGCTCTGGATGACGAATCGAATGGGATCGGTGGTCGTCGCCGCCTTCTTGATCGTCGCCAACACCCGTGTAACGGCCCATCGCCGCTTGTAGCACGATAGCTGCGTCCTTCTTCACGGCACGTGAGTGCTCGCGTCCCAGGCTCAGCAGCCGGGAGGTTTCAGATGACGGAAGTTCTTGTCGCTTTCGATACGACGATTACCGCCCCCGATGGCTCGCGGTGGACGCCGCGGGCATGCGGCGCTCGCGCGGTCGACGGTTTGTGGGAAGGGTGGATCGAGTTCGTTTCGGCCGACGGACCGTCGGCTACCGTGCGCACGCCCCGCGAGACGGAACAACCCAACCGCGCGGACCTTCTATACTGGGCGACCGGACTTACGCAGGCCTATCTGGAGGGGGCGCTGAACCGCGCGATCGCCACGGCCCGCTCGACGCAAACTCCCCACCGGCTCGATGCGACGCCGTAAGACGACGATCACATTTTTTTCAAGATCTCGATGGCGAGCGCCTTCTCTATCTGTTTCTCCTGCTCGGGCTTGAAACCAGCGACGCGGACCTGAAAGGCGGAGTTGCCCCTGCGAACGCTGAGGCCCGTCCCGAATCCCGGCGTCGTGATGTAAATGGCATCATCGCCCACGCCGCTCAGCGCTGTCTTTTCTATTCCATTCATCGGTTTCTTGGCCGCTTCGAACGATTTCGGCGTGCTCAACGTGACGGTGACCTTCTTCGCGTCGATGTGTGGTCCGCCGGGAGGCGCCCAGCCGCAGGTCGTGGGATTCGAGGCTACCATCGGCACGCCTGCTTCGACGGCTGTGCCCAGCGCCGCGATCACCTGCGCCTTCGTCAGCAACGCGCACGCATTGCCGCCTTGTGCGTGAGATACCGGGGCCACCGCGGAAAGGGAGAGTGCCGCGAGGGCCAAAGAAACAATCCCGTTCGTCCGATGCATGGGTTCTCCGAATATGGGCCGCGGGAATATCGGACTCCGTATTGTCCGGTCAAGCGACCTCGACGACAGCCTAGGGTGTCGTCTCGTCTCGGTAACGCTCGGGCGCGTAACGAGACGCGAGCAGTCCGCTCGCGAATTCGGTGTCGATCGATTGTACCAGCACGCCTTCTTCGCCGTACGGCAGGTATGCTTGCACGCTTCCCGTCGGATCGATGAGCGTCGTCGCCGATTCCTGACAGGGCACCGCGTAGTTGACGCTCGCGAAGTAGATGCCGTTTTCGATGCTGCGGCACATCATCGCTCTCTCATAGTACGGCGCGTCGGGCGAGCCCCACTCGGTCAGACGCGGCCCGCCGGCGTGCGTGCCGGTGAGTTGCGGATGGAAGACGATCTTCGCGCCGCGCGTCGCCGCCCAGCGTACGGTCTCCGGATAGCGCCATCCCTCGTGACAGATCGCGACCCCGAACTTCACGCCGCCCGCCTCGAACACTCGTCGTGTCGAGCCGGGAACGTAGAATTGATCTTCGGTCGGATCGAGCTGGTTCTTCGTTTGAATTCCCTGAAGCCCGCCGTCGGCGTCGATCACGAACGCCGCGATTTGGCGGCCCTCATCGACGATGCGCTCCATGCCGAGGATGACCGCGATGCCTTGGCTACGCGCCAGCTGCGATACCGCGGCGAGCGCGCGACCCTGAGCCGCCTCGTCATAGGGCGGGATGTCGAAATCCTGTCCGCGCAACCCGGGCAGGTACGCCTCGGGAAAACAGACGATCCGCGCGCCTCGTGCCGCCGCATCGGCCGTCAAACGCCGCACACGCTCCAGTCCGTCGGCGAGAGACGACGCGGGTCGCGGCGACGCCAGTCCTACGATCAACGCCGTCATTCCGCCTCGACGCCTACGGCGCGGCAGGTGGACGCGCGACCAGGGACTTTACCGTGCCGTTCGTCAGCGCCTTGAGCCACGTCTCCAAGTCGGCCAGCCGCTCCTTGGGAAAGACGCCTTCCGCGCCGACGATTCGCATCTGCATCCGCAGGACTCGGCTGTCTTGCGAGTACTGTGATTGAAAATCACCGAACTCGCTCTTGGCCGCGACGCCTTTCGGCAGCTCGACTTTCCATCCCTCGGGCAGGGTCAGGACCAACTCCGTGACCGCCGTCGCCCTGAACACGCTTCCCGCGTCGATCGGATAGCGGCGCGGTCCGGCGTCGGCGAGCGCACGCAGCACGCCCGATGCGCCGGCCGCGGGCGCGTAGAACGCGGCCGGCACCGTGAGCACGGACAGCGAACCGGCGTTCTTGAATCCGTCCGCGCCGTGCAGGTTCAAGCTGATCTTCGGTTCGGCGCGCGGATCGCGAGCGTCGAACAGGATCAGCGTGTCGACGGTGCTGCCGGGCAAAAACGACCCAAACAGCTTGCTCAATTGCGCGCGCTGCCCCGAGTCTGGCGCCTCGCGAAGTCCGGCGCGCAGGAATGAGCCCGCGGAGCCGCGGAACGTCAGTTCCAGGCGACCGCTCAACGATCCGTCCGCGCCGACGGTGCCCTCGAATCGCGTGATCGTTTCTCCGGGGCGGTCCTTCGGGAACGTGATCGGTTCGCTCTTTCCGTCCGGAAACACGACGAGCCCGAACCCGCCCTGATAGCTCGGGGGAACCGTACCCGCGGGGTACTCGTTCGTGGTGAGGTCGAGGTACTTGTATCCGCCGCCCTTGTTCGGAAGCGCCGCGATCGCGTGGTCGAACTCCCCGACCGATGGCATCGTGCTGTCGGCCGCGCCGCTGCTGTTCAGTAACACGGGATACGCGGTGAGTCCGACGTGCTTGGCCGCCGCGATGAAGAGCGTCGCCTTGTCCTTGCAGTCACCGAAGCCCGACGCGACGGTCGAATCGGGGAAGCGAGGCTGATAGCCGCCCAACCCGAGCGCCACCGACACGTAGCGAATGTCCCGCGCGATCCAAGTGTGCAGCGCCTGCAACGTGTCGTCGGCCGAGTGTTGCAAACGCGCGATCGAATCGACGATGGCGGTCGTGCGCGGCGAGAGCGTGTAGCGATCGGCGGCGAGTCCGCCGTACCAGCGTCCGATGTCTCCCCACTTGATCGGCGCCGCGACGCCGATGCTCATCCGCGGGATGACGGAATCCGGCGCGAAGATCTCGCCTTTGACCGGCGTGACCTGCTGTTTCGCCCAGACGTAGTAGTGGCGTCCGCCCGCCTGTTCTTCGACGCGCTTGACGTCGACATGTCGCTCCTCGAGGCGCGGCGTGACCGAGGCGGGGACGTCGAGAACGTAGCGTGAACGCATCGCCGGATACGCCATCGTCGTCGACCATGCGCTCGTGAAATCGCCGGCGAGGAACGGCTGCGTGGTCTCCTGCGTCCAGTCGATGTCGACGAGTGTCCCGACGGCGACGCCGGCCAGCGAGTAGCGCAGCACCTTGGTGTCCGAGTAGATCGGATTCGACATCGACGCCGGCACGTCCGACGCCTGGGAGATGCTCGGCTTGTCCGAAATGACTTCGCCGGACGCTCGCACGACGCGCATCGTGTTGACCGTGACCTTCGTGTGCCCCGGTTGATAACTGAATTGCCGCTCGGCCCACGCGTCGACGCCGTCGGTCTTCAGGATCTGAACGATCTGGTGATATCGCTCGACGGCGCGACCGTCGGTCTCGAAATGAACGATGCCGTCGTCGAGTAAGTAGACGAACGGATAGTCCTTGTACGCCGCCGAATCGACGGCGAGTCGATAGATGGAATCACTCTTGGCGGGCCTGACGTTTGAGCCCTGCGCCGCGACCGGACTCGCGACCATCCAGCCCGGCACGACGGCAGCGAGAATCCGCGCGTACCCAAAGGCGCGCCATCGGGAAAGCGTCACGGTGGTTGGCACGAAGAGGAGGGAGAAACTTTGTGGCCCGCGCAAATCGCCGGCGTCGGCGGAGCGGACGGGGGGGGCGCTCAAAACGAGCCTCATTTGAATGTGAGGATCCGTTCCGGCGACGCAAGGCACGATGTGTTTCCTTGACGCCGCCAGTGTCTCGGTCGGATAGTTGGAGGACTCGAACCCCGGGCAACTCGCCCGAAACATGCTGTCCTTCTTCTGGGGTGACCGGGCCTTCCGCGCGGCACGCGCCCGCACCGTGACCGTCGTGGCAATGCTCGCCGCCGGATCGCTGTACGCACAGGCTCCCGCCACCGACACGACGTTCCACTGCGACGGCAAAACGATCACCGGCATCGACGTGGAGTCTCAGCCGCCGGCGATCGTCGGCCGCGATCCGTCTGCCGTCCGCCGATTCATGCAACACGTGCTGTTCCAGTCGGGGACGACGCACGAAAGCCGAATCCGCGCGTTCCTTCTCGCGCACATCGACCAGCGCTGCTCGGACGAATTGCTTCCCGAGCTCGCCCGCGTCGTTCGCGCCGAGCCGTACATCGCGTCGGCGAAGGTGACCGCCGTGAGCGATGGAGCCGACGGCGTGCGGCTCAAGGTCGAGACGGTGGACGAAGTTCCGGTCATCATCGGCGGCGGCATCTCGAAGGGCGGGTTGTCGAACGTGAAGTACGGAAACTCGAACATCGGCGGCACGGGCTTGCTCGCGGCCGGCCAGTGGCGCGACGGCCGCGCGTATCGCGACGGCTTGTCGCTCTCGATGCGCCAATACGGTCTCGCCGGCCAGCCGGTCGTCGCCGAGCTGGACGCGCATCGCGAGCCGCTCGGCGGCAGCTTTTCCGCCGACGTCTCCCGGCCGTTCTACAGCGATCTCGAACACATCGCCTGGTACATGGGCGGCACACACGAAAATGCGTATCGCCCGTTCGTCCGGCCGTCGGAAGACGGTTTGATCGTCCCCGTGGCGCGCGACGTGTGGTCGACGGGAGTCGTCGCGCGTTTTTCGTGGAAATCGGCCGGGTTTCTGGTGGGCCCGGTCGTGACCTATGAGCACGCACGTCCGGGTAGCGAAGGATTCGTGGCATCGGACAGCGGACTGCTGCTCGGCGACTCGACGGCGTTCAAGAATCGTTATACGACCTATCGCACGTTTCGCGGCGGCATCGCGGCGGGCGTCCGCTGGCTGGACTACATGCGCGTGAGCGGATTCGACGCTCTGCTCGGCGAACAGGACGTGGCGCGGGGGATTCAGGTGGCGGGCACGGTCGAGCGGGGATTCGGGCTTGCCCAGGCGACGGACCAATCGTCGCTCGTCTCTTTGAATCTCTATTCCGGCATCGGAACGCCGAGGTCATTTCTGGGCGTCGCGCTGCGAGGGGAAGAGTTGCCCGCCGGGGGCGGCGATTCGTGGAGCGCCGGCGTCTTGAGCGGGCGTTCGGCGTGGTACTTCAAACCGACGCCCGGCGCGACGTTCACGGCGAGCGCGGAGTTCTCGGGCGGTTGGCGCGAGCGGCTGCCGCTGCAACTCTCGCTGGGCGATCCGATGGCGGGTCTGCGCGGCTACAACGGCGCGGCGATCGCCGGCGGCCGTCGCATGGTCGTGCGCCTCGAGGAACGACAGAACCGGTTCGCGACCGGCAAATACTCGCAGTGGGGCACCGCGATCTTCACCGACATCGGAAAGACGTGGGCCGGCGACGTGCCGTTCGGACAGACGACGGTCGCGCGGGCGAGCGTGGGGGTGAGCCTTCTCGCCGCGGTGCCGCCGACATCGCGCCGGATGTTGCGCGCCGATGTCGCCGTGCCGGTGACCGGCGACGCGCCCAAGAAAGTGGTATTTCGCGTCTACGCGTCGGACATGACACGCCTCTTCTGGCGCGATCCGAGCGACCTGGCGCCGGTCCGGGCGGGAGCGCCGACGACGTCGATATTCGGCTGGCCGTAACGGCGAAACTGCTGACTTCTTGGTTCGATTGGCCGGGGGAATCGCGGCGGTTGGCGTGAGCCTAGCCTCGAGCGTCAGCGATGAGCAGCAGCGGCGAGCCGGTTTGCTGGAGACGTAGTTAGCTCACAGCTTCTGCTATCGGCTGTCGCTCGAGGCTAGGCTCGACTCAGTGTTCGAGATGCCGGCCGAATTGGCACGACGCGACGCCGGTGTGCCGTTCGCGACCTTAGTATGTGAGATTGAATACGCCGTTGGTCACGTGGAGTGTCCCCGTCGTGCCTGGCAGCGGCGGGGCATCGAACACGAACGTGCCCACGATGTGATTTGGGGCGACGGTCGTGAAGGTCACCGTCCCGGTCCCGCCGGCGTTGTTGCTCACCCAGGACGCGTTGGTCAGGGTGGAGACGAGCACCTGCGACCCCTGCAATCCCGACGCGCCGACGTTGAACGTTCCGGCCGCGGTCACGCCGTTGATCGCGAAACTCATCGTGTAAGTCGTCGAGATGGCGGTAATGCCGAAGGCGTTCGCCACGGGACGGCGGACGCCGACGGGGCCGACCGCGCTCCAGCTCGTGCCGTTGACGGTCGCGGTGAACGTGCCGTTGGTGACGAACGACGAGTTCGTTCCCGTCGTCGACGAGTTGTTGTTGCACGCAAGGACGAACGAAAGCCCGAGAAGGTATGGGCGGGGTCGGGGTAGGAGTCGCATTCGCTGATAATCCGTGGCCAGCCCGCCGAACGCAAGACGGCCGCCGTCGCCGGCGCATCGATTCAACGCAGACGCGTCCGTCGGCGTGGCGAACCGCGATCCACGTGACGCGAAGCGTCCTTCTGATGGTCGTATTGATATAAGGAGCCTGTGATACAACCTCGGCGCTGTCGGCGCGTGTCGGCGCGTCGGTTACACATCTCGACCATGCGACGCTTCGCTGGGTTCATGGCCGGGCTCCTTGCGACCGCGAGCCCGGGCGTCCTTGCCGCGCGGGACACGCTCCGTGCTCTGTGGCACGTCCCCGGCGACACCGGACTGCGCACGAGCACCCTATCGCCGTTCATCACGCCTGAAACTGAACGAGCACGCGAGGCCGGCGACCGCGATCGCGACGGTCCGTTCTGGCAGGCGGAGTTGTACGGCGGTTGGGACGACGGCCACTGGTCGCCGTGGGAGCACAAGGAGCTGCACGACGATCGCGTGTCATACTTCGCGCGAATGCTCTGGACGGGCAGTTACACGGCGAGCTACGTCGCGCGCGCCACCACCGCAGGCAGTTTCGTCGCGCCGCCCGCGTACGCCGAGGAGATGTACAATCCGGCGCTGCAAGGACGGAGCAGCGGCGGAAGGTTCCTCATCGACGTACGACCGTAGTACCGAGCCTAGCCGCGCCGTTTCGCTCACCGCTCATGCTCAAAGCTCGCGCTCGCGGCTAGGCTCGCTTCAACTCCCGTGATGCGCGGCGACTGAGAAAAATCCAAACGACGCCGTTACGGTTTTACCATCTTGGGTGCTTCGTCCTGGAACGAGTATCCGTAGCCGGCCTTCGGACACTTCACCGCCGAATTCGTCGGGCTGAACATGCCGTTCGGATTGTCCTTCCAGAGCCACACGTGCAGGTCCCAGTGGTGCAGCTCGGCCGGCATGATCGGGGCGTGTCCTTCCATCGGGCCCATGAGCTGGTGTCCAAGCACCGTGGGCGGCGTCTTGGCAAGCTCGGTCGGAACGAACCACTCGGCGCCGGTGAGCACCAGCTTGTCGCCGACCGGTTCGTAGAGCAGAACCTGCGGCTTGGTGGAATCGAGCTTCGGTCCGACCAACCCCATGTTGATGAAGTGGACGCCCATCGCACCGGGCTTGTACTCCATCGAGCCGTGCTCGGTGCCTCCGCCCGGAAAGTCGACGCAGCCGACCGTCGAGTAATAGCCGTCGCGGACCGCCGCGATCGGATCTTTGTACTTGTCAAGCGCTTTGCGCACGGCGTTGACCGCCGCGACGTTCGTGACGCTGCCCTGCTGCTTGGCCTGCGCGCTCAGGGTCGTCGGCGCCGCGGCGACGAGAAGGGCGAGGACTGTGGCGGTCGACAGCGACCGGGAGACTCCGTTCCGCATCGAAAGGATCCTTGGTGGGCGATGCCGGAGCATCTCGGAATCGCGCGCCCAAGTCAAGACACGACCTGAAAAAACGATCGCTAGTCGGGCTTGTAGGGCGCCTTGATGTGAATCGGAACCGCCGTCGGTCCCCAATGAATCCGCATCACGGCGTCGTCGCGCAGGACGTTGGAGAATTCGATCTGCATCGTCTCCATGTGCGACGCCGATTCCGGCGTGACGTCGACGCGCAAGACGTCGTCGGACTCGCCGGGATACGGCTTGTGAAACACGTGCGCCGCGCGGCTGAAAATGACCGTCCACGGCTTGTGCTCGTGCGGCAGGAGCCAGAGCGAGTATTCGCCCGCCTTGAGCGCGCGGCCCTCGACTTGAACGTCGTGATCGAACACGATGCGCGTGGCCGAGTCGGCGCCGGGGTGCCACACGCTGTCCCACGGCACGAGCTGGCCCCAGAGCGGCCGGCCGCGCGCGACCGGGCGTCCGTACGAGACGGTGACCGTCGTCAGCGCGACGTTTTGCGAGATCGTCTGGCGTTGGCTGAACGGATATCCCTGCGCGCACACGGCGCCGGGAGCCGCGAGCACGATCGCCGGAAACGACAGCTGCATCGCGCGCGATATAAGCGGGTGGATTCGCATAGACAATCCGATAGACGACGTTTGCGACGAGCTCCGGCCTCTCACGGAGAAATTCTTACCAGCCCCTTGCCGGTTCCTGACTGCGTGCGATCAGCGCACGGCGACTCCGCCCCAACATCGCGACGGCAAAGTGATCCCGTCCGCCCGCGTGAACGCCAAGAGTCGGTCGTTGATCGCGCGGCGAAAGGTCTCGCGTGAGTCGTCCGACAAGGTTCGAATCAACGGACCGAGCGCCGTCAGCTCGATCAGAAAATCCCAGTACGCATTCGCATCCGCGAATTGCCACGCCATCTCGACGGGCTCGATGCGCGTCGACGAGAACCCGACGCCGTCGAGCAATGCTTGCAACTTGGCCCGATCACCGAGCGCGAGGATGCCGGGCTGCCATTCGCCGGTCGGGCGCGGAAGATGGCCTTGCTCCATCAATGTCCGCGCCGGGAGCGACGCAAACGCGTTCTCGTCAGGGCCGGTGAACACGGCGAACACTAGCCGTCCGCCGGGGACGAGCACTCGCTTGCACTCGCGCAGTGCGGCCGCGGGGTCGGGCATCAGCATGAAGCCCCAACGGCAGAGGATGCCGTCGAACCACGCGTCGGGGAGGTCCATCGCCTGCGCGTCCAGCACGCGATACTCGGCGTTCTGAATTCCGAGCTCCGCGCCTCGCTTCCGCGCCGCCCCCACCATTTCCGGAGACAAGTCTGTCGAGACGAGGCGTCCGTCTCCAAGACGTTTCGCCGCCAGAAAGCCCGTGTCCCCAGGACCTGCGGCGATCTCGAGGACGCGCTGGCCACTTTGCGGGTCGAGGTTCTTGACGAGCCATTCGTGCACCGGGCGCGACGCGGCGAAGAACGATTCTCGCTGATCGAACCAGGCCCGCGCCTGACTGTCCCAGTCGCTGCGAATTCGCTCGGTGGCCGTGGTGCTCATCGAAATCTCCGTCTGGTTGCCGGGAATATCAGTCCCGGCGACCCGGCGCGTCACCCCCGGCCACGCCGCTCGTCCTCTTATACGGTATGCGCAGACCGACTCTCCATGTTCCGCGATTTCCCATCGAGCCGCTGCCTCGCTTCCGGCTCATGTCGGTCTGGTTCGCCGCCTCATTGGCGTTTCTTCACGTCGTCCTGTTCCTGGTCGACGTCAAGCTTCCGCCCACGCTGCGTTGGATCGAAGCCGCGGCGGCGGCGACGCTCGGCGCCTGGTGGGTCTACGGCTATCGCCGCGGGCATTTTCCGCTCTTCGGATGGGCGGTCGACGCGACGCTCGTGCTCGTGGTCGCGGCGGTCTCGCCGATGCCATCGGACGCGATCGCGCTCTTTTTCGCGGGGCTTCAGTTCCGCTCGCTCTTCGTCCCGCGTCGTCAGCTCATTCTACTCATCGTGTCGTTCGCGATCGCGCGCGTCGGATCGACGGCGCTCTGGTACTCGAACGGACACGTCGAGTACGGTCCGCTGTCGCCGAATTCGCTGATCACCGTCCTCGGCCTCACGATCATCGCGGTCAGCCTCCATCTCTTTGTCGAAGCGACGCAGCGCCAGAGTGAGACGGCGCGCGACCTGGCGCGTAGCGAAGAACGCTACCGCCTCGTCGCGCGCGCCACGCGAGACGTCGTATACGACTGGCATGTGCCGAGTGGCACGATCGAATGGACGGAGTCGATGCAATCGGTGTTCGGGTACACGCCGGATCAGATCGGCGACGGCGCGTGGTGGCTCGATCGCGTCCATCCCGCCGACCGCGACGTGCTCCAACGCTCGGTGGCCGCCGCGGTGGCCGATCCCGCGACGTCGGTGTCGACGGTGCAGTATCGCGTCCGGCGCGCCGACGACCGCTACGCGCACGTTTCCGGGAGTCTCATCGTCAAACGCGCGGCCGACGGCTCGGCCGAGCGCGTGATCGGTTCCATCCGCGACGTCACGGGCGAGCACATGCTCGAGGATCGACTCCGCCAGGCGCAGAAGATGGAAGCCGTCGGTCAGCTGGCGGGCGGTGTCGCGCACGACTTCAACAACCTGCTCACTGTGATCGGCGGGCACGTGTTCATGCTGGAGCAGACGTCGTCGGATGCGGGCGCGGGACGGGGGGAACCGGATCCGAGGACAGTGAAGCATCTCGCGGGAATCACCCGCGCCACCGACCGCGCGGCGTCGCTCACGCGCCAGCTTCTCGCGTTCGGCCGCAAGCAACTGTTGTCGCCCACCATGCTCGACGTGAACGGCGTCGTCGAAGAGACGCTGCACATGATGCGGCCGGCGGTCGGCGAGCGGATCGAGGTCGTCACTCGCCTCGAGCCGAATCTGCGCCCCGTGTATGCCGACGCGGGTCAGCTCGGGCAGGTGCTCGTGAATCTCGCGCTCAACGCGCGCGACGCGATGCAAGCGAATAACGGCGGGCGGCTCGTCATCGAAACCGCGAATGTCACGTTGCCCGATCGCGCGAGCTCGCGCGCGGGCGACACACTCTCAGGATCGGAAGACACGGGCCTCGCCGCCGGCGACTACGTGCGTCTCACGGTGAACGACACCGGCAGCGGGATGGACGCGGACACGCTCGCGCGCGCGTTCGAGCCCTTCTTCACGACGAAGCCGCACGGACGTGGTACGGGCCTGGGTCTCGCGACGGTGTACGGCATCGTGAAGCAATCGTTCGGCGACATTCATGCCGAAAGCACACCCGGCATGGGCACGACATTCACGATTCATCTTCCAGCCACCGAGCGGCGGCGGATGCCGCGCAGCGACAAGCTGAGCGACGAAGGCGCCGCGCCGTGGACGAGTGTCGCCGCCCAGCCGAGGTCACCGCATCGAGGTGTGCTCCTCGTCGAGGACAACGCCGGCGTGCGTGCGTTCGCGGCCGAGGTACTCTCGAAGGCCGGATACGACGTTCGCTCGGCGCGCCACGGCGTCGAGGCGCTCGAGCTGATGCGAAAGTACGATTCGTCGATCGACATGCTCGTCACCGATGTCGTGATGCCCGAGATGGGCGGGCGCCCGCTGGTGGAACAACTGCGCAAGCGCCGGCCGCAACTTCCCGTCCTTTACATCACCGGCTACACCGACGACGTGGGCATGATCGACGAGCTCAAAGCGACCGAAGCGCGGTTGCTCGAGAAGCCGTTCACCGCGAGTCAACTCGCCGATGCGGTCGCGTCGCTCGGCGGCCCGCTGAGGAAAGCCGGCTGAAGCAGTCCGAGCGGAGGCGCGAAGCGCCGAAGCAAGGAACACCCGTAAGACGGAGCTTCGAAGCGTTCGCCTCGTTTCAGCGGGCGGCCGAGTCGTGCTCGATAATCTGTTTGGCGCGCTGAATCACCGGACGGTCGACCAACTCACCGCGATGCGCGAACACCGCGTCCTCGGGTCGTGAGGAGAGCTCGTCCAGCACACCGCGCGCCCAAGCCACTTCCTCGTCGCTCGGTCTGAACGCGTCGTTCGTGATCGAGATCTGTTTGGGATGAATGCATAGCTTGCCGCCGAACCCAAAGCTCCGGCTCCGAGCGGCGTGTCGGCGCAACTGCTCTGGATCGTCGATCGCGAGCGTAACGAGATCGACCGGTGGCGCGATGCCGGCGACTTTCGACGCGACGACGATGCGCGAGCGCACGGCGTCGAAGGCACCGTCGGCGTCGTGGATGCCGGTGTCGAGCGTGAAATCGAGCGCGCCGAAGACGAGCCGCTCGACGCGCGGGCGTCGCGCGACGTCGAGCACGTTCCACAAGCCCGCCGCGGTCTCGATGATCGGCACGACGACGTGTTCCGGCGCGATGGCGGCGAGTGCCCGCTCGACGTGCGCGGCGCTGTCGGCCTTTGGGAGAAGGACGCCGCGGATCGCGAGCGTGCGCGCGACACCGAGGTCTTCCTCGAACCACGGCGTCAGCGCGCTGTTCACGCGAACGTAGACTGGAACGTCTCGCGGAATCGTCACGGTCATGAGGCCGCGCCGCGCATCCGCTTTCTCTTCAGGTGCGACCGCGTCCTCGAGATCGAGAATCACTCGATCCGCGCCGCTCGCCGCCGCTTTCGCGAAGCGGTCGGGTCGTGTCGCGGGGACGAAAAGCCAGGACCGGGCCGGAGCGTCGTCGCGGCCGAGCGGTGGAATCATTCCGTGCCGTGAACGACGAACGTGGAGGGAAGCGCCATCGGATTCACTCCGTCGACCCGAGAATCGGTCGTTGTCGAGAGCAAGCATGCCGGCACCCAAACCGCGGACCAGCTGGTTCTGTCGTTTCCTTCGATCACCGAGCCACAGACGTTGAATTCCACCGTCGACGAGCTTCGATTCTCGAGCGTGACGCTGAGCGGGAAGCGCGGCAAATCGACAGAGCCGGCGTGGGTGATCGTCGCCGCGATCGAATCGCCGACCACGCTGATCCGCGCTAGCCCGCGCGGACTCGTCGGTCCTCCGCACGCGAGGCCACACGCCAACGCGAGCGACAGTCGACGTCTCTTCATGCTCCGTCCCCGCTCATGAAGCTACGAGGCCTCCGATCATTCGGAAATCCACGCTTCCGCCTCGACCGCACGCGCGCCGTCGTTGTCGGTCGACCACAACTTGAAGTGGCCGTCGTCGCCGGGAGCGCCGAAAACGAGGAAGTCCGACGTGTCGAACGTGGGCCGCGCCGCCCTGAAGTGAAACCGCCGGATCCGGTCGGGCTTGACGTGCGCTTGTAAGAGATCGAGCAGCAGCGTCGCGATCAGCGGTCCGTGCACGACGAGCCCGGCGTATCCCTCGACATGCGTCGCGTAGCGGCGGTCATAGTGAATGCGATGCGTATTGAAGGTGAGCGCTGAAAATCGAAACAGCAGTGTCTCCGTGGGTCGCACCGTGTGTCGCCACGTGGAATCCATCGCGACGAAATCCTCCCGTCGTTCGACCGCGCGGAGCGTGGCCGGCGGCGGATCTCGATAGACCAGATCCTGTTCCTCCTCGATCGCGATGCCTCCGTCGGTACTGAACCGATGACGCACGGTCACGAACACCAGCGGCGACTCGCGCCCCTTCTTTTCCTCGACCGACTGGATCAAAGAGGCGCGTTCGACGCGCTCGCCGACGCGCAGCGGCCGATGGAACGTCACGCGACTCCCGGCCCACAACCGGCGCGGCAACATCACCGGCGGCAGGAATCCGCCGCGCCGCGCGTGACCGTCGGGCCCTAGTTCCGACTCGCGCGCCACGCCCGGCGCGAGCGTCCAATGAAATCCCAATGGCGCCGCCGTGCCCTCGGTGGGCGTCTCCGCCGAATGATCGAGCGTCGCGTGCCAAGCCGCCACGCGACTCGGCGTGATCCAGTCGGCCCCCGTCTGCGTCCGCCCGATCCACAGCTTCCAATCGTGGTCGACCATCACGAATTCAACGTCCCCCACCAAGGCTCCTCGTCCACACGTCCGGATTCTCGTCCCGCACCCCTTCCGCAGCAAGCCCGCGTGGCATCCCGGTGCTCCGCCGGTCATGCCATATTCGATGAACAGCAGAACCGCACGCGGATTACCACGGATTCTGCGGAGAAGCCTTCCCGAAAAGGGCTCTCTTGAATTGTAGTTCTGGTCGTTGGTGCCGCTGGCCAGCCACAAAGGACCTCCCTTGGCGCACGAGTCCAAAGAGTCTCACCCAGAAATTCGAGAGGCCATTCGAGCGCTCTGCGAGAACTTTCCGGGCAAGTATTGGCAAGGGCTCGATTCCGAGCAGCGCTATCCGGAGGAATTCGTCTCGGCGCTGACGTCGGCCGGGTGGATGGCGGCGCTCATTCCGCAGGAGTACGACGGCGCGGGGCTCGGACTCGCCGAAGCCTCGGTCATTCTCGAGGAGATCAACCGCTGCGGCGGCAACTCGGGCGCGTGCCACGGGCAGTTGTACAACATGGGCACGCTGTTGCGCCATGGATCGGAAGGACAAAAGCGCGCGTATCTGCCACGCATCGCACGCGGAGAGCTGCGCCTCCAGTCGATGGCCGTCACGGAGCCGACGACCGGCACGGACACCACAAAGACCGCGACCGTCGCCGTCAAACGCGGCGACCGCTACGTCGTCAACGGCCAAAAGGTGTGGCTGTCGCGCGCGCACCATTCGGATCTTCTCGTACTGCTCGCTCGCACGACGCCATTCGCGGAATCGGCCCGCAAGACCGACGGCATGTCGCTCTTCCTCGTCGACATCAAGGCATCGCTCGGCAACGGGCTCGCCCTGCGACCGATTCGCAACATGGTGAACCACGAGACGAGTGAAGCGTTCTTCACGGATCTCGAGGTCCCGGCCGAAAATCTCATCGGCGAGGAAGGGAATGGCTTTCGCTACATCCTCGACGGCCTCAACGCCGAGCGCACACTCATTGCCGCCGAATGCATCGGCGACGCGCGATGGTTCGTCGCCAAGGCGACGGCGTACGCGAATGAACGCGTCGTCTTCGATCGGCCGATCGGTCGCAATCAAGGCGTCCAGTTTCCGATCGCCGAATGCCACGTGGAGATCGAGGCGGCGGACCTGATGCGCTGGAAAGCGTGCACGCTTTTCGACAACCACGAGCCGTGCGGCGCAGAGTCGAACATGGCGAAATACCTCGCCGCGAAAGCATCGTGGGAAGCGGCGAACGTGTGCTTGCAGACCCACGGCGGCTTCGGTTTCGCCGCCGAGTACGACGTCGAACGCAAGTTCCGCGAGACCCGTCTCTACCAGGTGGCGCCGATCTCGACGAATCTGATCTTGTCCTACGTGGCGGAGCACGTGCTGGGCCTTCCGCGGTCGTTTTGATGCTTCCACTCGACGGCATCACCGTCGTCTCGCTCGAGCAGGCCGTGTCGGGGCCGTTCTGCACGCGCCAGTTGGCGGACTACGGCGCGCGCGTCATCAAAGTCGAGCGACCGGGCGACGGCGACTTCGCGCGCAAGTACGACCGGGCGGTCAATGGGCTGTCGTCGTATTTCGTGTGGTTGAACCGCTCGAAGGAGAGCGTGACGCTCGATCTCACGCGGCCGCTGGGGCGCGAGGCGCTCGACCGCTTGCTCGCACGAGCCGACGTCTTCGTGCAGAATCTCGGGCCCGGCGCCGCGAGCCGGCTCGGGCTCGACTGGCAAACGCTGGCCGAGCGGTTCCCCCGCCTCATCGTCGTGGACATCTCGGGCTACGGCGACGGCGGACCGATGTCCGGCCGCAAGGCGTACGATCTTCTCGTGCAAGCGGAGGCGGGGTTGCTGTCGGTGACCGGCTCAGACGACGTGCCGTCGCGCGCCGGCGTTTCCATCGCCGACATCGCGGCCGGGATGTACGCGTATTCCGGAACGCTCATGGCCCTCCTCCAGCGTGAGAAAACCGGCCGAGGCACGCGCGTCGGCGTGTCGATGCTCGACGCGCTCGGCGAATGGATGAGCCAACCGGCGTATTTCGCGCGATACTCCGGCGACGCGCCGAAGCGCACGGGCGCGTCGCACCCGACCATCGCCCCCTACGGCCCGCATCGCGCCGGCGACGGAAGGGATGTGTTGCTCGGGATTCAGAACGATCGCGAATGGGGGCGGTTCTGCGCGTCAGTGCTCGAGCTGCCGGACCTCGAGCATCACGGTCATTTCTCGGACAACACCAGGCGCGTCGCGAATCGCGCCGAGTTGACCCGAATCATCGAGGAAGCCTTCGAGGAGCTCTCGGCCGACGAGGTCGTGCGCCGCTTGGACGGCGCGGGAATAGCCAACGGACGTCTCAACGACGTGCACGAATTCGCGGCGCACGAACAACTCCGCGCGCGCCATCGGTGGCGCGCCGTGGAGACCGAGACCGGCCCGATCGCCGCGCTGCTGCCACCGGTTTCGATCGACGGAGCCAGTCCCGTGATGGGAGCGATTCCGGCGGCCGGTGAGCAGACGAACGCGATACTGGCGGAGCTCGGGTACGATCAGCCTACTATAGAATGGATGCGCGACACGGAAGCGATATGACGACTGCAATCACGAACGCCACGGGCACGCGAGCGCTCGCCGAGTTCTCCGCCGAGCTGCGGTACGAGGACATTCCATCGGGCGTGATCGACGGCGTGAAGGATCTCATGACGGATTGGCTCGGATCCGCATTGGCCGGGAAGGGAGCGCGCCCCGTCGTCGCGCTCGAGCGGTTCGCGAATGAGATGGGGCCCGCTGACGGCGCATCGGAGATCATTCCGGCCAGGAAGAGCACGAGTCCCTTGTTTGCGGCGCTGATCAACGGTGCTGCGTCGCACGTCGCCGAGCAGGACGACGTTCACAACGGCGCGGTGTTCCATCCCGCGGCGGTGGTCTTTCCCGCCGCGTTGGCCGTGGCGCAGTCGGAACGCTCGTCGGGGCGCGAGCTACTCGTGGCCGCGATCGCCGGCTACGAGGTCGGCATTCGCGTCGGCGAATTTCTGGGGCGCTCGCATTACAAGATCTTTCATACCACGGGCACCGCCGGAACTCTTGCCGCGGCAGCCGCGGTCGCTCGCCTTCTGCGACTCGACGCCGACGCGACGCAGAACGCGTTGGGATCGGCTGGAACGCAAGCCGCGGGACTTTGGGAATTCCTTCGCGACGCCGCCGACTCCAAGCAGTTGCACACGGCGAAGGCGGCGGCTGACGGGCTGCTCTCCGCATATCTGGCGCGCGACGGCGTGACCGGCGCACGGCGCATTCTCGAAGGCAGGCAAGGTCTCGCGGCGGGAATGTCCAGCGACGCCGATCCGTCGCGGCTCACCGAGGGGCTCGGCACGCGGTGGGCGACGATTGAGACTTCTTATAAACTGCACGCCTCCTGCCGGCACACGCATCCCGCGGCCGACGCGTTGCTGTCGGTGATGCAGCGGGAGGGCTTGTCGCACGAACAGATCGCCCATGTCACGGCGCGCGTGCACCAGGGCGCGATCGACGTGCTCGGCCAGGTGACCGAACCGACCAACGTCCACCAAGCAAAGTTCTCGATGGGAACCGTCCTCGGCCTGATTGCCGTGCGTGGACGGGCCGGGCTCGACGATTTCGAGGACGCGCTCGACGACGACGACGTGTCGGCTTTTCGCCAGCGTGTGAAGATGATTCTCGACGACGAGGTGGACTCCGCGTACCCCCGGCGCTGGCTGGGACGCGTGGACGTCGAGACGGTCGATGGCAGAACGCTTCGCGGCCGCGTCGACGTTCCCAAAGGGGATCCGGGAAACTCGTTGTCGAGGGTCGACCTCGAACAAAAGGCCGTCCGTCTGGCGCGCTTCGGTAGATCGGCGACGGAGGACGAGGTCAGAGGCGCGATCGAGCGGATTCGGCGTCTGGACTCCACCGATCTGGTGGAGCGGCTCGTTCGGTAGGCGCGTTGAAACCGCCTCCATCCGGCGACCGTAGCGTCCCCTAGCCCTCGTCCTGGAGCCGCCTCGTGCCCAGTTTCGCCTCCGATCTTCGCGTCGCGGTTCGTCGCGCGCGCAAACGCCCAGGCTTCACGGTCGTCGCGTTGCTGTCCCTCACGCTCGGTATCGGAGCGAACACGGCGGTGTTCAGCTTGGTGAACGCGATCCTCCTGCGGCACGCGCCGATTCCGCACCGGGAGCAAATCGCCGAGGTCTTTCAGCAGCAAGGCGATTTCCCGTACGCGCCGTTCTCGTATCCGGACTACGTAGACTTCCGCCGCGCCACGGCGGGGACGTTCTCACAGATCTCGGCGTCGATGTTCACGGTCGCGGCTCACGACGTGGGCGATCATGTCGAGTCGCTCATGGGCGAGCTGGTAAACGGCGACTACTTCCCGCTGCTCGGTTTGCGTCCCGCGGCCGGGCGCTTGCTCGGCCCGCAGGACGACGTGAGCCCTGGCGCGCACCCCGTCGTCGTCCTGTCGCATGACTACTGGCAACGCACCTTCGCCGGCGATCCCGCCGTCGTCGGGCGCAAGATGCGTCTCTCGGGACGGGAATACACGGTCGTCGGCGTCGCCCCCGCGTCGTACACCGGGATCGTAAATGGCATCGTGCCCGCGGTGTTCGTGCCGCTGCAGATGATCAACCAACTGCAGCCCGACGTACGCGACCAGTTGAAGCAGCGAGGCAATCACTCCGCGTTCATCAAGGCGCGGCTCGCGCCGGGTGCGACGATGGTGCAGGCGAAGGCGGTCGCCGCGCGGTTCACCGCGGACATGGCCGCGAAGTACCCGGCGCAATGGCCGAGCGGGACATCGCTCGTCGTCGTCGCGGAGAACGACATCGCCGTCAACCCGCTCCTCGACTCGGTCGTCGTTCCCGCGGCGGCCGCGCTCATGATCGTCGTCGGGCTCGTGCTGCTGGTCGCGTGCGCGAACCTCGCCAGCTTCCTCCTCGCGCAGGCGCGCGATCGGCGCAAGGAAGTGGCGATCCGTCTGGCCATCGGAGCGAAGCGCAGCATGCTCGTGCGGCAGTTCCTCGTCGAAGCGCTCGTCCTGTCGGCCGTCGGAGGCGTCGCCGGCGTCCTCGTATCCGGCGCCGCGCTGCGCGCCGTGCTGCACACCGACCTTCCTCTTCCGCTCCCGATCACGCTCGACGTCTCGCTCGACTGGCGAGTGTTGTCGTTCGCCGTCGCCGCGTCGGCGATCGCGGGCGTGTTGTTCGGACTTCTTCCCGCGCTGCAAGCGACGCGAGCGAGCGTCGTCGAAACGATCAAGAACGAGAACGCGGACGGTGGCCCGAAGCGCCGGTTCACCATGCGCAACGCGCTCGTCGTCGGGCAGGTGTCGGTCTCGCTGACGCTGCTCATCACCGCGATGCTCTTCTTGCGAAGCCTGCAAGCGCGGGCGACGGTGAACCCCGGTTTTGGCGCGGCGCCGGCCGGAATGGTGTGGTTGGCCATCCCCACCGACCGCTACGACTCGACGAGACGTTTGCAACTTCTCGACGACATCGAGCACCGTATGGCGCGAATCCCCGGCGTCGTCACCGTCGGAGCGATCGACAACATGCTGTTGAATCCGCTGAGCCAGCAGGGCAAGCGCATTCGCGTCCCCGGTGTCACGCCGCCGAAGGGACAGACCGCGTTCGACATCGACTTCTCCGCGGCGGATGCGGGATTCTTCGATGCGAGCGGGCTCACGCTCGTGCGCGGACGCGCCATCACCGCCACCGACGTGCCGAGTGCGCCCCGTGTCGCCGTGATCAACGAGGCGATGGCGAGCCGATTCTGGCCCGGAAAGGATCCGATCGGCCTGACCTTCAGCACCGACTCGCTCACCTATCAGATCGTCGGCGTCACCCACACGACAAAGGTTCGAACACTCGGCGAAGATCCGCGACCGTTCTTCTTCACCTCGTTCGCGCAAGAGTTCGCCGCGACCGCGATGCTGGTCGCGCGCACGAACGGCGACGCCGACCGCACCGCGACGCAAATGCTTGCGACGCTCCGCGAGATCGACCCGAGCCTGATGGCGATCCAGGTGAAGACGATGTCGCGCCACCTCGCCGCGATGCTACTCCCGGCGCGGCTCGGCGCGATTGCGTTCATACTGTTCGCCGGCCTCGCGCTCGCTCTTGCCGTACTGGGCGTCTACGGCGTCGTGAGCTACGCGGTGGCGCGTCGCTCGAGGGAGGCGGGGATTCGGCTCGCCGTGGGCGCGCAGCCGAACGCTATCGTGCGTCTGCTCATGCGTGAGGGGCTGACGCTCGTCACGATCGGCTCGGTCCTCGGCCTGCTGCTCGGCCTCGGCGCCGCCCAGGTGCTGCGCACGCTGTTGTACGGAGTCGGTGCGGTGGACCCGATCACGTTCATCGCGGCGCCGGTCCTGTTGATGGTCGTCGGTGCGGCGGCTGCGTTTCTGCCGGCGAGAAGGGCTGGCAGAGTCGATCCGGCGGGGGTTCTGAGATCTGAATAGAGCGCGCGGTAACGCGCACGCTTGCCAATTCTGGTGGACCCTCACAGAGTGAAGGGGTGTACCCGGAGCCCACTCCCGGAGGCTGCCATGCGTAGTCGAGCTGTCATCGTCCTTGCCCTGCTCGCCGCTCCCGTAGGCCTGTCCGCGCAGACGCTTCCGACGCGCGCGCCTCCGCGCTCCGCTGCGCCTCCGGTTCGTCCGACCGAACCCTCGCCCCAGCCGGCCGCGGTCGCGCGTGCGCTTCAGTATCGCCGCGCACGCTGGTCGGCCGAGACGTATTCGGTGATCACGACGACGCAGGTTCCGACCGGCCCGGTGCTCTCGCGTTATACGAGCTTCGGCAACGGCTTGCGTGGCGACTATCGGTACACGGACCACTGGTCGATGACCGTCGACATGACGACGTCGTATCTCTTCTCGCCCGCCATCACCGAGACCGGAGAGCTGGGTGCCCGTTACGCTCCGCTGACGCTGGATCATCAGGTCCGGCCGTTCTTCGACGCGCGCGTCGCGTTCATGCACATGTACGACTCGTATCAGTCCGACATCGGCCCGACGATCAATGGCGGCTTCGGCGGCGATTATTTCGCCGTTGGCCGCTACATGCGCGGCTTCGGCAGCGCCGTGGGCGCGGGTTTCGAATTTCCCCTCACGGAATCACTCCAGCTGACCAACGAAGTGTCCGGCATGCGCAGTCGAATGACCGCGTATCGATTGAGCGGTGGTCTACCGACGGGCACCGCGTACTGGATGAATGCCTTCCGCTACTCGATCGGTATCAAGCTGAATCCAATCCGGACGATGCATCTGGATCAGAATCCGATGAAGTAGGAGGCCGGGAAACCGGTTTCCCGGTTTCCCGGTCGCCGAGGTCTCAGAGCCTCGCCTGCGGACTCGTATCTCCGCGGCTCGCCGCTCGACCGCGCTTTTCCGAAATCCGTTCGACGACGATTCCCACTTCGCGATCGCTGATGCCGTCGCCGCGCTCGATCGCCCGCGCGAGGTCGGCCTGCGAGACGATGCCGACGCATTTGTCGCCGTCCATCACGAGCACCCGGCGCACCTGATTGTCGGACATCAAACGTTCGACGTCCTTGACGTCGGAGTCGGTGCGCACGCTGCACAAATTGCGCGTCGCGATCTCGCCGACCATCGCCGCGGGGTTCGTCCCGGTCGCCAGACCGCGGATCACGAGATCGCGGTCGGTCACGATACCGACCACGCGATCGTTGTCGACGATCGGGACCGCACCGCAATCGTTGTCGCGCATCGTCTTCGCGACGCTCGTGATGGAATCATTCGACGAGCAGAAGCACGGATTTTTCGTCATGATGTCGGCGGCTTTCATCTGAGTCTCTCCGGAATGCGCGTGATGGCCCGAGCGCCACGTCAAACCCCGATTCCGGTTTCGCAGCGAGACGCGTGCCCTCATCGCTCGCCGCGGCGAGCCGAACTGAGCAGAGCCTAACAACCGGCGGGCACGTCCGTTGCGTTTGTCGGTCTCCACCTGATGCGCCACGAAGTCACCGGGCCGTCGGCGCTTTCGTAACCAGTAACCCGCGAGCATTCGCATGGACACCGCGACCCTCACCGGAACCGGGAGCGATCTACCTCGCATCCTCAAGACGCATGAGAACCTCATCCTCACCGACTGGATGCGCGAGCAACGCGCATTCGGCGGCCGCATCGGGACGCTGACCGACGCGGATCTCGAATCCGAGTCGCGACACTTCCTTTCGCTGCTGCGGCAAGCCGTCGAGGGCGGAAACGTCACCGATACGGCGGGCCCGGCGTACGGCCGCGTGCGCGAAATGCTTTCCAACCTCAGCCGTACACGCGCGGTGCAGGGCTACTCACCGTCGGAGACCGCCACGTTCGTTATGTCGCTCAAGCAGCCGCTCTTCTCGCAGCTGTGCCGCGACGCCGGGGCTGACACCGACCGCCTGGCGTCGGAGACGTGGACGGCGACGACGCTGCTCGACAAGCTCGCGCTCTTCACGACAGAGACGTTCCAGCGCGGACGCGAAGAGCTGATCGCGCGTCAACAACAGGACATGCTCGAGCTTTCGACGCCGGTCGTGAAGCTCTGGGACGGCATTCTCGCGCTGCCGATGATCGGCACCCTCGACAGCTCGCGCACGCAGGTCGTGATGGAGTCGCTTCTCCAACGCATCGTCGACACCGGGGCCGAGATTGCCATCCTCGACATCACCGGCGTGCCGACCGTCGACACGCTGACGGCGCAGCACCTCTTGAAGACGGTCACGGCGGCGCGGCTCATGGGCGCCGACTGCATCATCAGCGGCATCCGCCCTCAGATCGCGCAGACCATCGTGCACCTCGGCGTCGACCTCCAGGACATCATAACGAAGGCCAATCTCGCCGACGCGCTCAAGACCGCGCTCACGCGCCGCGGCCTCATGATCACCAAAGCCCCGCACCCTGGCGTCCCGCGCGCCTCCTAACAAATGGAGCGCATCCCGATTCTACGAATGGGGTCGCTGCTATTGGTGACCATTCAGGTGGACATGCATGACCGCCTCGCCATGGCGCTGCAGGATGACCTCACGGCAAAGATCGCCGAGACCGCGGCGAAAGGCGTGCTGATCGACATCTCGGCGCTGTCGATCGTCGATTCGTTCATCGGCCGAATGCTGGCCAACATCGCGAACATGGCGCGCGTGCTCGACGCGCAGACGATCGTCGTGGGCATGCAGCCCGCGGTCGCGATCACGCTCGTCGAGTTGGGCATGACGATGCCCGGCGTGCGCACGGCGCTCAACGTCGAGCGCGGAATGCAGATGCTCACCGGTCGGGCGGTCGATGGCGATGTCACGTCCGAGGGTGACGGTGAAAGTGCTGCGCTGTGAGTCCATTCAGCTCGTCGCGGAATCGGATATCGTGGCCAGCCGCCACAAGTGCCGCACTTGGGCGACCGAAGCCGGTTTTCGCCTGGTCGATCAAACGAAAATCGTGACCGCTGCAAGCGAGCTCGCCCGCAATACCGTGCAGTATGGGGGAGGCGGCAAGCTGCTGATAGAGCTCCTCGACGATGCGAATCGCAGCGGCATCCGACTCACCTTCTCCGATCAAGGACCCGGAATTCCGGATATCGAGCGCGCGATGCAGGACGGGTATACCACTGGCACCGGTCTTGGCCTTGGGCTCAGTGGAAGCCGCCGTCTCATGAACGAGTTCGCGATCCGTTCCGAGGTCGGTCGCGGAACCACCGTCGTCGTGACGCGATGGCGCGACCGATGATTGCTGGCGCGATGAAGAGCGTCCGTGTTGTCGTCGAGGATTCGAGTCAGGTCGGTGAAGCTCGACGGACCGCGGCGGCACTCGCCGGGGAAGCATCGCTCGGGGACGAGCTTTCCGGGCGTCTCGCCCTCATCGTGGTCGAAGCCGCGACGAACATCGTGCGGCACGGACAGCCCGTGGACGGCGCCGAAGCCGGCGGTGTGGTCCTCCGTTTGCTTTCAGAGGACGGACGTACAGGCGTCGAGATGCTCGCTTTCGACCGCGGCCGTGGAATCGCGGACGTTGGAGCGGCGATGCAAGACGGTTACTCGACCGGCGGCACGCGCGGTGGGGGACTGGGGGCGATCGCGCGCCTTTCGTCGCGCTTCGACATGGTCTCCGCGCCTGGCGCCGGCACGATCGTTCTGTCGCAGATCTGGACGTCCCCTGCCTCGCCGTTTCCGCGCCGGGCGGCCGATCCTCTCCTTGAAATCGGCGCGATCTGTCTGCCGGTTCGTGGCGAGAGGAGCAACGGAGACGCGTGGGTGATGGCGATGACTCCCGAGGGGACGACGCAGATCCTCATCGCCGACGGACTCGGTCACGGGCAATTCGCCGAAGAGGCGTCGAGCTCGGCGGTGCGATCGTTCGTCGAGCCAGGCGCGGCATCGCTGACCGACGCGCTTGGCCGAATTCACGCCGCCCTTCGCACGACGCGCGGCGCCGCGGTCTCCGGCGCGCGGTTCGACCCGGCGAGAGGTCAGATCGAGTTCGGCGGCATCGGCAACGTCGCCGGATGCATCGTCGCCGATCGCGGGATTCGCAGCATGGTCTCGCATAACGGCACAGCCGGCGCGTCGGCGCGGCGGATCGCGACGTTCTCGTACGAGTGGCCGGAGAACAGCGTCGCCGTGATGCACTCCGACGGATTGGCGAGTCATTGGAAGCTCGATCGCTTCCCGGGCTTGTCGCGACGGCATCCATCGGTGATCGCGGGGGTGTTGTACCGCGACTGGGCACGCGGACGTGACGACGTCACCGTCGTCGTCTGTCGCCGGCGGGCGGAGCTGTCGTGACGTCGCGTCGACACCTGCCCGCGCTCGCGCCGTTGCTGTCGATCGAGCTGCGGTACGAACACGCGGTCGTCTCGGCGCGACAGCGGACGCGCCAGATCGCGGCGCTCGTCGGCATCGATCGCCAGGACCAGGTGCGCTTCGCGACGGCCGTCTCTGAGATCGCTCGCAACGCGTTCGAGTACGGTGGCGGCGGACGCGTGGAGTTCAGCGTCACGTACCCCGACGCCGCGGAGCAGATGCTCGTCGTTCGAGTGTGCGACGCGGGGCCGGGGATCGCCAACGTCGGGGCCATTCTCGACGGACGGTTCACGTCGCAGACCGGGCTTGGGTTGGGAGTCATCGGCGCGAAGCGGTTGAGCGACAGGTTCGAGATCTCGTCGTCGGACGGCGGGACTTCGGTGCTGCTCGGCAAAGTTCTTCCCAGACACGCGCGCGCGATCGACGCGGAGGCGCGCGACCGAATCGTCGGGCAGCTCGCCGCCCAGACTCCGGAATCGCCGTTCGATGAATTGCAGCATCAGAATCAACAGCTCCTGCGCGCGATGGCGCAGCTGCACGAACGCAATGTCGAAGTCGAGCGGCTCAACCTCGAGCTCGAGGAAACGAATCGCGGCGTGCTCGCGCTCTACGCCGAATTGGACGAGAAGACCGCGAACCTCGAGCGGCTCAATTCGACGAAAACCCGTTTTCTCTCCGAGCTGAGTCACGAGCTGCGCACGCCGCTCACCGCGATTCGCAACGTGAGCCGTTACTTGCTCGGGGGGTTCGAAGGCGCCCTGAACGACGGGCAGCGAACCGGGCTCGCCATGCTCGATCGGTCCGCCGAGTCACTCACGGAGCTGGTCGACGACTGGCTCGACTTGGCCAAGATCGAGGCCGGTCGCATCACGCTTCGCGCGACGACGTTCAGCGTCGAAACGATGTTCGCCGCGCTCCGCGGCATGTTCCGCCCAATCGCGACGTCGCCGGACGTGCTGCTCGTGTTCGAGACCACGACGGATCTGCCGCCAATGGAGTCGGACGAAGCCAAGGTGTCGCAGATTCTGCGCAACTTCATCTCGAACGCCCTCAAGTACACCGAGCGCGGCGAGGTGCGGATCGCGGCCAGCGCGCTCGACGACACGGTCGAGTTCGTCGTATCGGACACCGGAATCGGGATCGCTCCGGACGACATCGACCGGATCTTCGAGGAATTCTCGCAGGTGGAGCACTCGTTGCAGACACGAGTGAAGGGGACGGGCCTGGGGCTTCCCCTTTCGCGCAAGCTCGCGCACCTGCTGGGCGGCGACGTGACGGCGCGAAGCGAGGTCGGGCAGGGATCGACGTTCGCGTTGCGCATTCCTCGGCGCCTCCCGCGGCTGGAAGGCGAATCGCTTGACCAAGCCCCTTTGCAGGTGACGACCCATGCTTAGCACCTCCGTACCGCTCATCCTCGTCGTCGACGACACGGCCGCAAATCGCTTCGTCGTCGGAAACGTTCTCAAAAAATCCGGTTTTCGAGTGATCGAAGCGGCAAGCGGGCGCGAAGCCCTCAGCGGATTCGATCAGGATCCCGATCTCGTCGTGCTCGACGTCCGGCTTCCCGATGCCACCGGCTTCGAGCTCGCTCGCCGACTTCGCGGCTTGCCGGACCACAAGTCCACGCCGATTCTGTTCATCTCGGCGAGCTTCACCGAGCCCGGGGCGCACGCGCAAGGTCTCGAGAGCGGGGCCGATGCATATCTGAATCACCCGATCGACGCGACGCTGCTGGTCGCGACCGTCCGATCGCTCCTCCGAACGCGACGGGCCGAGGATGTAGAACGATTCCTGGCCGACGCGAGCGAAGTGTTCGCCGGCTCGCTCGACCCAAACGAAGCCGCTCGCGCGCTCGCGACGGCGTCGGTACCGCACGTCGCCGACGGCTGCGTCGTCCTGCAACCGGCCGAACCCGGTGTGCGTCCGGAACCGATCATCCGCGCGCTCCCGGGACTTCAGGCGGGACTCGAACGCGTGTTCAAGGATTTTCCTCCCGACGGACACGCGCACGATCCCATCACCGCGTCCTTGCGTCAAACGACTGTCGAATCCTACGTGCCGAAAGGAAAGCGCGGAGCGGCGTTGACGGCGATCGGCATCAACCACGCGGTGACGCTGCCGCTCATCGCGCGCGCGCGACCGCTCGGCAGCGCGACGTTCTATTCGACGGGCGAGCCGTTCGACGACGCCGCGATTCGCGTGCTGACGAACGTTTCGCATCGCGCTTCGTTGGCGATCGACAACGCGCGCCTGTTTCACGAAGCCGACGCCGCTCGTCACGAGGCGCAGGTCGCGAACGCGGCGAAGGTCGATTTCCTCGCCGCGATGAGCCACGAGCTCCGCACGCCGCTCAACGCGATCGCCGGCTTCGTGGATCTGATGGCGCTCGGCATCCACGGTCCGATCACGCCCGACCAGCGCGGCGACCTCGCGCGCATCAGCCAGAACCAGCGGCATCTCGCGACGCTGATCGAGGATATTCTCAACTATGCGAGGCTCGAGGCGGGACGGCTCGAGTACGACATGCAGAAGGTGCTCGTCGGCGACGCGCTCGCCGAGGTGCACACACTCGCCCGTCCCGTGTTCGACGCCAAGGGCGTTCGCTTCGAATACGCGCCGGGCGACGGCGGCGCGATCGCCTCGGCGGATCCGGATCGCCTGCGCCAGGTGCTCCTCAACGTCGTCGGCAATGCCGTGAAGTTCACGCCGACCGGCGGATCGGTGGTGCTCACGAGCGCCGCCGATTCGCAAAGCGTGCGTCTGTTGTGCAAAGACACCGGGCGCGGAATTCCGACGGAGAAGTTGGCGACGATTTTCGAGCCCTTCGTGCAGGTCGACCGCCACCTCAATTCGTCAGCGAATCAGGGCATCGGGCTCGGACTGTCGATCAGCCGCGATCTGATGCGCGGCATGGACGGCGATCTCATGGTCGAGAGCGAGATGGGGGCCGGATCGACGTTCACCATGGTCTTACGGCGCGCACGCACGGCGCGCGACAACGCTCGCGATACAACCGGTGCGGCTGTCGAGCGCCGACCGGGCGGGACGACGGTTTCCCAGAACATCGGGTGACGGGATCCGCCGGCCCTCGCCCGGCTATGGTGTCACGGAGATTCGAACCGTGCCCTTCACGCTCGCATCGGCGACCGCGGAGGCGGTGACGATCGCGTTGCCGACTCGGCGCGCCTGAATGAAGCCAAGGTTCGGATCGACGGTCGCGATGGTCGAATCCGACGTCGTCCAGCGCACGCCCTCGTTCGCCGACTGTGCGCACGACTGCACCACCGCGCCCGGCTGCAGCGTTTGACCCACGCGAAGGGTGACGGTATCGGGTGTGACGGTCACAGCCTGCACCGCGCAGCTGTCGGAGCCGGTGCCGTTACCGGGACCGAGGCCGGCGATGTTGGTGGTGAGAGACGTGTCGCACGCGGCGACAATGGCGCAGGCGAGAACGAGGACGAGGACTTTCATGCGCGGGGCTCGCTGACGTGAGGCTTGGTTGGAACGATGTCAGAAAGCGTACGAAGGCTGAATGCGGCGGGTCACAGAAAGGGCGCAAAGAAATGTTGCATGAAAGACGCGACGGGCTGAATCGCGCGTGGGCGAGGGTTCTCAGGACTGACAGAACCGAGACCGGCATCGAGCATAAAGCATCGAGGATGTGAGGCGCGAGAGCTGGTTGAACGCCACGTTCCTTGAATGGCTCATACGGGCGCACTCAGCCCTCAGGACCGCCTGACACCTGTGGTACCTGCGACCTGTGCTCAGCCGTGAGTTGTGAGGCGGCTTCCTCACGCCTGGGTCACGGCGCATTGGCCATTCCTGGCGCACCAGCTTGAACGCGGCTCCGACACCTCGCCGTTTCGATGCTGTATGCTCGATGCTGGTCTCAGAACTGAGGGCCGTGCGCGCCCTTGACTGTTCGGTCGGGCCGGCTGGCCGTAGTTTGTTCGAGCCCTCGCCCCCCGAGATTTATGCGCCCCTCCCGTATCGCGCTCGTCATTCTCACGACGGTTGTTGTTTCACGAGTCGCCAGCGCGCAGACCGACAACTCTCTCCGCAACAAGATCGCTCAGTTGTTCATCTTCGGCTCTGGTCAGGATCCGCTCTTCCTCGCCGGCTCCGCCGATCCGAGCAACCCCGCGTCGATCCAAGCCCACGGCGACCACTTCGTGCCGGCGGCCGTCTCGGAGAACGGAAGCCTCATCGGCTTCATCAGCGGCGCGATCTCGACGAGCGTCGGCAACTTGCCGATCGGCGCGACCTCGGGAGGCGTCAGCTTCAAGTTCGAGGGCGGTGTTCCGGTCAAGACTTCCACGTCGGCGGGACCGATCTTCGCCGAGCGAGCGCAGACGCTCGGCCGCGGCAGGTCCGTCGTCGGCATCGGACGAAACACGTTCCACTTCACATCGCTGCGCGGTGTTCCGCTCGACGACATCGAGCTGATCTTCACGCACGAAAACGTGAACTTCGCCGGCTGCGACTCGATCCAGGGCGGCGACTGCTCGAAGATGGGAATTCCGAATCTCGAGAACGACATCATGCAGTTCCGCCTCAACCTCAACCTCAACATCGCGGTCACCAACATCTACGCCACGTACGGCGTGACGGACAGGCTCGACGTCGGGTTCGTGCTGCCGCTCGTTTCGGCGCACCTCCACGGCACGAGCTACGCGCAGATCATTCCATTCGGCGGCCCGACGGCCGCGCACTTCTTCGCCGGCACGACGGAGAACCCCGTGCTGTCGGCGAGCCGAGACGTGGACGGCTCGGCGTTTGGACTCGGCGACGTCGCGGTCCGCTCGAAGTTCATGGTCCACGAGTCCGACCGTGCCCGTGTCGCGCTCGTCGGCGAGGCGCGGTTCGCCACCGGAAGCGCCGACGACATGCTCGGCGCCGGCGCGTTTTCGGGGCGCGCGTTCGCCGTGATCTCAGGATCGATCGAGAGCTTCTCGGCGCACGGCAACATCGGCTACGCCCATCATGCCGGCGCCGGCGGCCAGCCGAAGGTGAATGACGCGGTGGTGGCGACGGCGGGATTCGACCAGTTGCTCGCGCCGCGGATCTCGCTGGCGGCCGACCTCGTGACCGAGCTTCAGGTCGGACGGTCGAATCTCAACCTTCCCGGACCGGTGACCTACGACGCGCCGTTTCACCGCGTGATTCAGCCCACCACGATTCCCAGCATGCGCGACGATCTCGTGAACGGTTCGTTCGGTTTCAAGTTCCAGGTGCCGGACGGTTTTACCGTCGTGACGAACGCGCTCATTCCGCTCAATCGCGGCGGCATGCGGTCGGACATCATGTACAGCACCGCGCTCGAATTCAATTTCTGAAATTGCGCGTCGCCGCGTGCGTCAACGCACCGCGGTCAGCTTCCACACGGATCCGTCGCGCCGCAGCTCCGTCTGAAAGTTGACGGTCTGCTCCCGCGTGCGGCCGTTCGTCGTCGTGTACTCGTAGACACCGGCGACCGACGCCGTCGCGCTGGCACCGTCCAGTCGAAGATTTTTCACGGCGAGCGTGGCGCGCAGCGTCCGCGTCGACCCGAAGAAATCCGAGAACGCGCGTGCTTGGTCGGCGGTGATGGCCGGATACGCGCGCCGCAGCTCGTCCATGTTTCGCGATTCGATCGCACGGGCATACGCGTCGATCACGGCGCCGACTTCCGCGGCGGCGTTCGCGGCAACGGTTTGGCTGGCGGCCGGATTCGGCGCAGCCCCGCCGCTGCTCGGCCGAACCTCAACAACTGACACCGAGGTTGGTGCGGGGATCGGTGCGGCAGCGGGCGGCGGACTCGCGACGGGCGGCGGCGAGCCGGCGGTCGTCGTTGGCCCGGCAGGAGCCGACGCGGTCGGAGCCGTCGCATTCGGCAGGCCGGCGCTCGAGGGCGGCGTCTGGTTCGGCGATACCCGCTCCTGCGGGCGCGTCGACGGCGGCACGCTCGCGGCATTCGACTCCGGTTTCGGCATGTTTTTCGGAGAACTCTTCGCACGATCTGTCGAAGACTCCGCCGGCCGATTCGACGCGGGCTGGTTCGCTGACGCGGGTGACCGCGGCGACTGCGGCTGTTGCTCGCTCGTCGCCGGCGGCGGCGTGATCGAAGTCGTCGTCGGTGAGGTACCCTGCGTTCCGCCGGCCGGAACCGCCGACGGAGCCGCGCCGTTCGGCGCCGACGACGAGGCACCCGTTCCTCGCCGCGCGAGAGCCCACCCGGCCAGCACGAGCACCGCGGCGAGCGCGACGCCGCCGCTCGAGAAAACGACCCGCCGGTTGCGCGTTCGTTGTATCTCGCGCGATTTGCGTCCCTCGATCGCCGATTCGATCGTCGCGCGCAACGACAGCGTTCCCGGCAAGGCAGCGCTCGCGTCGATCGCCGCGCGAATCGCGATGAGATCGTTGGCCATGTCGAGGGCAGAGGCGTAACGCTTCTCGGCGTCCTTGGCGAGGGCGCGCATGACGACTTCGTTCAGTTTCGCCGGAAGCCCCGGCGCGGCGGTCGCAAGCGGTGCCGGATCTGCGCTCAGCACGCGGTACATGACCGCTTGCAGCGTGCCGCCGTCGAACGGGCGCGTTCCGGTGAGCAGCTCGTACAGCACGGCACCGGCCGAGAAAACGTCGGTCGCCGGGCCGACCTTTCCGCCGGTGATTTGCTCGGGCGCCATGTAGCTCGGCGTGCCGAGCATGACGCCGCTCTTCGTCATGTTCGACGACGAGAGATGGGCGACGCCAAAATCCATGATGCGGGCCTTGCCTTCTTCGTCGACGCGGATGTTGGCCGGCTTGATGTCGCGGTGAACGATGCCGCGCCTGTGCGCGTACGCGAGTCCCTGGAGCACGCCGATCGCGAGGTCCAGCTTGTCGACGACCGACAGCGGCACCTGATGGGCGATCAGCTCCGCCACGTCTTGGCCTTCGACGAACTCCATCGCGATGTACGGATGCCCGTCGACATCGCCGAAGTCATAAATGGTGATGACGTTCGGGTGTTGCAGCGAGCCCGCGGCCTGGGCTTCGCGCAGGAAGCGCTCGCGCAGATCGTCGTCCTGCGCGAACGCGTCGCTCATCACCTTGATCGCGACGCGCCGCTTGAGCACGGGGTCGACGGCGCGATAGACGACTCCCATCGCGCCCTCGCCAACGCGCTCCTCGACGTCGTATTTGCCGATCTTGCTGGGACCAAGCGACTGCACGACCAGGCTCGCTCAAGGGACGAACGGAATATCCCGCAAACCTGGCGAACCGCAATCTCCCCTCACCGCCGTGCAAGAAGTCCGAGCGCGAGCGGCGGGAGCACCGAGGGCGACTCAGGACCCTTTCATGTAAGCACACCCCGCGTTCTGCGCCCTCACCAACGCGAAGACCCCGGTCGGCATCAGCGTCGCGCCCGGCACCAGCCCGTTCCTCACGTCGTTTCGAACTTTCTCGACGTCCGTCTTCGTTCGCTCGGCCGCGCCGGCCGCCCAGTTCATCGACGCGCGGTTGCAGACCAGGAAGATCGCGCCGCGCGCGCGAAGGCTCTCGAGCTTGGATCCGACGGCCCAATCCGGTTCGCCGGGGATCGCCTTCAGATACGGGTTGCGGCGCGCCGGCTGTTTAGTGAGGGGATCGGTGACCTTGCGGTCTTCGCCGATGTTGTAGCGGTTCCAGAGGTCGTCGTTGAACGCCATCACCTGGCCGAGCTGGCGCATGACGACGACCATGCGAACGCCGTCGTCGGAACCATAGACTTCTTTGAAGTTGTCCTGAATTCCCGCGGCGAGGTCGAGTGCGGCGCCGTCGGACAAGTTCGTGGAGTCGAAGACGGCCTTGTACTGCGCGCGTTGGACGAGGTCCACCCAAGCCAAATCCCACGGCGGGTTCGTACCAAGGTGCTCCACCGCCCGGTCCGTTTCTTCCGCGCTCAGCGGCGTGAGCATCGCGCCTCCGCCGACGGCCGCGGTGGCGAAGGTCAACTGTCTCAGAAAATCGCGGCGATCGCTGTTCATCGAGCCCCTCGGCGTTGGGCGACGGTACCAACCATGAGACGCGATCAGCAGCGATCCCGTTCACATGAAACTGTGCGGGCCGATTCTAGAAGGGCAAGAACACGGGCGTGGGGTCCGCGCTCGACGCGGGCCTCGCGCCCTCTGTCGAGCGACTCTACCCCTCAGTGAGGAGTGATTATCCTCTGCCGCACTCTGTCGCGCTCGGGCACGACGATCGGCTCCATTGCCCCGGCGCCGAGCATCAGCGGTTGCTGCGCCATCGCCTTGTCAACCGCCGATCCCTCCGCGGCCGCGGGGGTCGCCGGCCTTTCTGCCATCAGCCGAGTCACGAATCGCTGTCCTTCAGAGATGCGCTCGACCTCGATAGCGATCGTGTCGACCGCCTGCTCGATTCGATCCAGCCGCATCGTCACGTCGCTCGGCACGGGAGTCGGCCTCGGTGCGCGGCGCACGATTCCCCTCGCCCACGCGATCGAAATGGGAAGCAGGAGAACCATGGCGAGCGCCGAGACCGCCGGCGCGGCCAGGTTCGGAAACACGAAGGGGAAGTTCGGAACCCCAGGGTTCGCTCTGGGCGCCACGTTGAACGGCCGCCCCTGCTTGAACGCGATGCGGGCTTCGAGCGTCGCGATCTTTCCGTCCACAGTCGCGAGTTGAACACCGACATTGGCCCACTGCTGCTGCACGCCGGGGCGAGCGGGATTGTTGCGCAGCATGTTGTCGAGCTGACTCTTCAGGCCGTCCCACTGTGCTTTGAGCCCGGCGCGCTCGACGCTGAGATCGGCAAGCTGAGTCCGGAAGGCGCCAAGATCGGCGTCCTGGGCGACGATTGGCGTGGGCGCCGGAGCCTGCGGCGTAGCCGGTGCCTGAGGCTGTTGGTGCATAGGGAAGCGAAGTCCGGATGGAGGGCTGCTTGTAGCCCTACGGCGGGGGTGGCGGGGGGGTTCCAACCAGGCAGGGTCGGCGGGGTAGAACCTGTGAGTATTGGCTTGAACGGGATCGCGGTAGAACGGAGATCTTTGGTCGACCGGCGTTAGCGTCAGTCGATAGGGGAGACGCCAGGGTTCAGAGGAGGGACGAGAAGTGGTTGCGAAGTCGGGTGGTCCGTCGTTTTCAAGTCTCATGGTGCATCGCGATCATTTGACGGCGTTCGCATTGGTCGCCGCGATCTGCGTCGCGGCGCCGTCGTTTGCGCAGACTCCGGCTCAGGCGGCGACGACGGCCGGCGAGAGCGATAGCGTGCGCACCCACCTCATTGCCGGGCGCAAAAAACACGACTCTGTCGCCTTCGCGTCGACCGTCGCGTTCGGCCGGCACCAAATGAAAACGTGGCCGACGGCGCCGGCTCCGCTGCCCGGGTCGATCCTTCCGTCGAATCGCATCGTGGCCTTCTACGGCAATCCGCTCTCGAAGCGGATGGGAGTGCTCGGCGAGTATCCGTCGGCGCAAATGCTCACGAAGCTCGACGACGCCGTGCGCGATTGGCAGCGTGCGGATCCCGAGACGCCGGTCAAGCCGGCACTGCAGCTGATCGCCGTGGTCGCGCAAGGCTCACCCGGCAAGGACGGCATGTACCGCCTGCGTATGGATTCGGCGCTCATCGAGAAGGTGTATGGCTGGGCGAAGCAGAGAAACGCGCTGCTCTTCCTCGACATTCAGGTGGCGAAGAGCACGATGCAAAAGGAGCTGCCGCGCCTCATGCCATTTCTCTCACGCCCGGACGTCCACCTTGCGATGGATGCCGAATTCTCGATGCACCACGCCAAAGAGGGGATGGCGCCGGGAAAGAAGGTCGGTCAGTTCGAGGCCGCCGACATCAACTGGGTGTCGGAGCAATTGCAACAGTTGGTGACCGAGAAGAACCTTCCGCCCAAGATCCTCATCGTCCATCGGTGGCTCAAACCGATGATTCTCCACGCCGACAAGATCGCCGTCGATCCGCGCGTGCAGATCGTGATGGACATGGACGGCTGGGGTCCACCGTGGATGAAGTTCGAGTCCTACCGCGACTACATCGACCTCGAGCCGGTGGAGTACACGGGATTCAAGATCTTCTTCCACAACGACGTCAAGCATCACGACGCGTTGCTCACGCCAGCCGAAGTGCTCGGCCTGCGACCGCGGCCGCTGTACATCCAGTATCAGTAAGCGCCGGCGCGCGTCTCCCCCATTTATCCGATGGCCCGAGGTGCTGCGCCATCGGTAACATGCGATTGTCGCCTCTGGAGATCGCATGTCACCAGCAAAATCGAAGAATCCACTGACCGAGCTATCAGCGAGTCTTGCCGACGCCGTCGAGACAGCCGGTAAATCCATCGTCGCCATTCACGCCCGGCGACGCATTCCGTCGAGTGGCATCGTCTGGCGCGACGGCATCGTCGTCAGCGCCAGCCATACTGTCCGTGCCGACGGCGAAGTCGCCGTAACGCTGCCGAGCGGCGAGTCCGCTCGGGCAACGGTCGTGGGACGAGACCCCTCTTCCGACCTCGTTGTGCTCCGACTGAACGGCGCCAGTGTTCCCGTCGCTCAGCGAGCGGGCGATGACGCGGCGCGCGTCGGCTCACTCGTCCTTGCTGTCGGTCGACCTGGACGCAAAACGACGGCGAGTTTCGGCATCGTCAGCGCGGTGGCGGAAGGATGGCGTGGCGCCGCCGGCGGTCGCATCGAGCGCGTCTTGCGACTCGACCTTTCGATTTACGACGGCTTCTCGGGCGGCGCTCTCGTCGATTCGAACGGAGCGGTGGTTGGCATCGACAATTCGGCGCTCGCGCGTGGAACGCCGACCGCGCTCCCGGCCGCCACGGTGGACCGAGTCGTCGACGAGCTGCTCGAGCGTGGACACATTCGCCGGCCGTTCATCGGCGTCGCGGTGCAGCAGGTGTCACTCAACGCGGCCACGACTTCGCGACACAAGCTTTCCCACGATTTCGGACTCGTCGTGGTTTCGATCGCCGACGGGTCACCCGCCGAATCGGCGGGGCTGCTGATCGGCGACGTGCTGCTCTCGGCGGGCGGCCGTTCCTTGAGCGGTCCAACTGATCTGCTCGATGCGCTCTCGTCGGTTCCCGATGGCGGATCGCTCGAGCTGGAGCACCTTCGGGGCGACACGATCACCAAATCGAGGGTAACGCCGGTCGATCGTGGAGCTCGCACATCGAACGAGGAGCGCGACCGATGACGGCAATACCATCGATTTCGAACGCGGCGGCGCTCGTTCGATCGGCGACGGAGACTCTCGCCGAGTCGCTGACGCATGCCGTCGTTCAAGTGCGCAACCAGAATTCAGGAAGTGGCGGCGCCGGTCTGATCTGGGGAGACTCGGGTCTCGTCGTGACGAACGCTCACTGCGTGTCGCGCGGCGCGACCATGGAAGTCGGCCATGCGCGAGGCTGGCGCGAGGCGCTGGTGGTCGCATACCATCCGCCGCATGACCTCGCGCTGCTCGACGCCGGGCGGACCGGCGGCTCATCGGACGTGTGGAGCCGCATTCGCGACGCTGAGTCGCTGCGCCCCGGCGAGCTGCTCTTTGCCCTCGGACATCCGCTCGGCATGCGCGATTCCCTGGCGATGGGTGTTCTGCACGGCGTCGCGCGCGACCGACGAACGGAAGTACCGAGGTGGATCGTCGCGGACATTCGGCTTGCGCCGGGAAATTCCGGAGGCCCGCTGGTCGACGCCGAGGGAAGACTCGTCGGCATCAACAGCATGGTCGTCGGCGGACTCGGCGTCGCCGTGCCGGCGGAGATGGTTCGCCGATTCGTCGACCGTGTCGCTGCGAAGCGCGCGGCGTGACCGCGTGTCCTCGTGACGCGCATCGCGATCGTCGCGGCGTCGGAGGAATTGCGCACTCGGTTGGCGGCGGCGCTGTCGGCTGACCCGGCGTTCGACGTTGTCGGAGTCGGTACGTCGCTGGGCGAAGTCGCGCCGTCGGCTGACGTCGTGCTAGTCGCGCGCGACGTCGAGGATTCTCACCCGAGCGGAGAGGACGACGCAGGCGCGGTGAGCCAGCCGCGGGCCCTGCTCACGAACCGCGAGCGCGAGATTCTCGCGTTGCTCGCTGACGGTCTCGGGAACAAACAAATCGCGGCGCGACTCGGCATCTCGACCAACACGGTAAAGACGCATCTGGAGCTGCTGTTCGAGAAGATCGGCGTGTCGTCGCGCGCGGAAGCCGTGGCTGCCGGCGTACGACGCGGTCTGTTATTGCTCTAGGCGCGGTTCACTTGGGCCAGATCGTGAAATCGGCCATCGCTCGCCTGACGACGGTCGGTCCCATCAGCACGAGCGCGTCGTACAGCTCGAGCAGGTGGCCGCGGGAGAGCTCCAGGCGATGCTCCTCCGGCTGGAACTTCGTTCCGATGGGATAGTCGCGAAACGGCGTCTTCGACTCTTCGATGTGCGCGCCCAAGACGTGCGCCACACGCAGGTCTCGTGTGAAGTCCACCAGCCTTCGCGCGCTCTTCGCGAACGCGGCAGCATCTGCGACATAGAGGCGTCCGGGGTACATCGTGTCGCCCGTGAGCAGAATTCCTGTTCGACGGTCGTAGATGGCGATCGACGAGCGCTCGTGTCCTGGAATCGGTATGACGTCGAGTTGACGTCCACCGAGATCGAACGTCGCCGACGAATCGGGCCATGACTTCAGGCCAAAGAACCGCTGCACGGCTTCCGGGCTCGTCCCGACAACCGTGACGTTTGCCATCGCGGCGAGCGCCGAGTCGCCGGCAACGTGATCGCCGTGGGCGTGCGAATGCGCGGCGATGAGCTTCGGAAGCGGTTTGCCGTGCGCGTCGGCCCAGCGCTTCAACGCCGCCGCGATCTCGTCGGCGACGCGCGCCCCCTTCGCGCCCGTATCGACCAACAACGCCTGTCCGTCGCTGAAGATCAAATAGAGAAACGGCTTCTCGTAGTTCGTGCACCCCGACTGCCGCAGGATGTAGAAGTCGGCGTCGTATTCATGCACTCGGAAATCGGCTTGCCGAGTCGCGCATCCCTCGGGCGACTCGGCCCAACTCTCCGGCAGCGTCCCACGCTCGAGCCCCGCACCGTCGGGCTGCGGAGCTTGCGCCGCCACCGGCGACGCGAGCAGCGCCGTCGCGAGTACGATCGTCTCGAGCCTCATTTCTTACTCCTCAATGTACTCTGACACCTCGGAGGTCAGATCCGCGCCCTTACCGCATCGAACACCGGCCTCACCCCCACCCAAACGTAATCCGGAGCGTGTTCCACCTTGGCCTTCGGTTTCGCGCCTCGAGGCCGCGGTTCAGCCCGGCCGCCCGGTCTCGGGAGCCCGCATCTTACTATTGAAGTGATGACCGACTCCCGCGGAAGTTCGACTCGCCTTTCCCGTCGCCAATGGCTCTCGGTCACCGAGTGCGGAGTCGTCGCGGCGATCGGCTCGGACGGCTGGCTGATCGAACCCAACCGACTCGTCGTTTCGTCGCATTCGCTCGCGCCGCGACCGGACAACGATTCGATTCGGATCGTTCAGTTGACCGACCTCCACCTCCACGACGTCGGTCATCATGAGCGAGCGGTCGCCGCTCGAACGAACGCGCTGCGCCCCGACCTGATCGCGCTGACCGGCGACTAGGTCGACCGAAGCAACGCGCTGCCGCCGCTCGCCGAGTTCCTCGACGCGAACGCGCGCATTCCGTTCGTGATGATGCTGGCCGGGCACACGCACAGCGGACAGCTCGCACCGTTCGGGCACGCCGTGTGGAGACCTCGGGGGAGCGGCCGCTACGTCAGCGGGTGGTATCGCGACCCGAATCGCGTGTCGATGTACGTCTCGCGAGGGATCGGCACGTCGGTCGTGCCGATCCGTTTGGGTGCAGTGCCGGAGATTGCGGGCTTCGAGCTCTAGCCGCCTGAGAAACTGACGGCCTCCCGCGTTCAGTCGAGCGGCGGTCTCGGCATTCGCCCGCTCGTCCATGGGACACCTGCACGTTCCGCGGCGTCCTCCAGCGCCTTGAGCTCGACCTCGACCAACTGCTGAACGCGCGAAAGCACGGCGCCGAAATCCCGTCTCACGATGTCAATCTGCGCCGTCTGCGACGGATTGAGCGCCGAGAGCGAAGTGCCCCACGAATTCCCGATCGCCGTCTGAAGTCGCCCGTCGAGCGAGGGAGTGGTCGCCTCCTGCCGCCGCGCCAGCGTCGGATCGCCGCTGAGCGCCTCGCGCGCATCGATAAGCCGCTGTTCGAGAATCCTCACGCGCTTGGCGAGAGACGTATCGGCGGACGGCGTCTCGTCGATCGCGCGCCTCAAGAATCCGACTCGCCGCAGTGTCTCGCTCACCAGCGCCGACGTCCCGAGCACCGAGCGCTCGAGATCCGCGACTTTCCGCTGCTCGGCGATCGTCGCCATCACGCGACCGGGCACGCTGTCGACGTCCACCACCTGGAATCGCTGCGGGCTGCCGAGCGGCGTGAACACGCCGTCGACCCGCTTCGAGAGCGCGACCTGATACATGCCCGGGGGTACGAACGGGGAGAGCGGCGGCGACGTGAACGGATAGTCAGGATCGGGCCGGTACGGCGGCCCGTTCACCGGATCAGCCGGCTGAAGCCGCAGATCCCACGCCACTCGGCTGATGCCAGCGCCCGTCGGTGCGGTGAAACGGCGAATGACTTGACCACTTGCATCGCTCACAGTCACGATCACGGCCGGATCCTCGGCGCGATCTTCGGCCTTGAGCGAATCCCACGGCGGATAGAACGTGTCGGCGTTCTTCTTCTCGGCCGCAGACTCCGCTTTTCGCCGGCGATCCTTGCGCGATTCGAGCGCGTCTTTGAGATAGTAGGTGAAGACCGCGCCATAGGGCGGGTTGCTCGCCATGTACTGGCCGGCGCCCTGGAAGGACCTGCCCGGCAAGCCAAGTGGGCTCGACTCGACGTAGAGCGGTGCCGCTCGCACTGGGAAGAGAATGTCCGCGCCAGTACACGGATCGCCGGCGCACGATGCGGCACGGCCGCCGGCCGGACTTCCCGCCTGCACGATCGCCTGATCGTTCAGCATGCGCAGCGGCGTGTAGTCGTCCAGCACGTAAAAGCCGCGGCCGAACGTCGCGAGCACGAGATCGTTCTCGCGCCGTTGGATCGTGATGTCGCGGACCTGGATCGTCGGTAAGCCGCCTTTGAGCTGCGTCCACCTCTTTGCGCCGTCATTCGTGAAGAAGAGCCCGAACTCCGTGCCGACGAACAGCAGATTCCGATCGACGGGATCCTCGGCGAGACACCACACGTCGCCCCGCGCGGGCAGATCGCTGGTGATGTTCGTCCAGGTTTTCCCGAGATCGGTGGTCTTGACGACATATGGCTTGAAGTCGCCGGACCAGTGGTTGTTGAGCGTCACGTACAGCGTGTTCACGTCTTGGTTCGACGGCACGACGCGCGAAACGAACGTCGTGTCGGGGACGCCGGGAAAATGGTCGATCGCGCGCCAATGCGTGCCGCCGTCTTCGCTGATCTGCACGCGCCCGTCGTCCGTGCCGACGAACAGCAAGCCTTCTTTGATCGGCGACTCGGCGATCGTGAAGATCGTGCCGAAGAGCGTCGTCGAGACGTTTTTCGCCACGGCATCGACGCCCCACACGCGGTCCATGATCTTGAGCTTGTTGCGGTCGATCTGCCGCGAGAGATCCGGGCTCACCGCGCGCCAACTGTCACCGCGGTCGTCGCTGCGGAAGAGACGATTCGCCGCGAAGTAGACGCGGTTATGGTTGTGCGGGCTCACGAACAGCGGCGAGTCCCAATTCCAGCGCAGCGCTTCGCCGACTGAATCGAACGGCTGGATCGCCGTGATTTCGCCGGTGCGAAGGTTGAATCGGCTCAGTCCACCGAATTGCGACTCCGCGTAGACCGTGTTCGGATCGACCGGATCGACGACGCTGCCGAAGCCGTCGCCGCCGCTCGTGATGAACCAGTCGGCGTTGCGAATGCCGTTGTTGCTGCGTGTTCGGCTGGGTCCGCCCACCGAGAAGTTGTCCTGCGCGCCGCCGTACACTCTATAGAAGGGGCGCGAGTTGTCCGTCGCGACACGATAATACTGGGAGACGGGAAGATTGGCGGAGAAACGCCAAGAAGCGCCGCGGTCGAACGTCTCATACACACCGCCGTCGCAGCCGACGATCAGATGGTCCGTGTTGTCGGGGTCGACGACCACCACGTGATTGTCGACGTGCTTCCACTGCTCGCCTACTCTGTGAAATGACTTCCCGCCGTCGTCGGTGACTTGGAGGTTGACGTCGGTCGCGTACACGCGGTCGACGTTCTTCGGGTCGGCGAAGATGCGGTTGTAGTAGTTGCCGCCCATCTGCGTCGGTCCCATTCGCTCCCAGCTCGCGCCGCCGTCCTTCGACCGGAAGAATCCACCCTTGTCGTTCGCCGCTTCGGCCATCGCGTAGACCACGCTCGGATTCGCCGGCGACATGGACAGGCCGATGCGCCCCAGGTCATCCGACGGAAATCCGGACTGCGATTTCGTCCACGTCTTGCCGGCATCGGTCGAGCGGTAGATGCCCGAACCCGGACCGCCGGCGACGAACCCGAACGTGCGCCGATTGCGCTGCCACATCGTCGCGATCAGAACGTCCGGATTGCGCGGGTCGATCTGCACGTCGTTCGCGCCGGTCCAGTCGTCGACGTGCAAGATTTTCGTCCACGTCTTCCCGCCGTCGGCCGTCTTGTAGAGTCCACGATCGCCGCCCTTTCGCCATAGGGGACCCTGCGCCGCCACGTACACGACGTCCGAGTTGCGCGGGTCGACGACGATGCGGCCGATGTGCTCGGACTCCTTGAGCCCAGTGTTCGTCCAACTCTTGCCGCCGTCGATCGACTTGTAGACGCCATCGCCGTACGCGACGACGCGCTGCACGTTGTTCTCGCCGGTGCCGACCCAGATGACGTTCGGATTGCGTGGGTCGATCGTCACCACGCCGATCGAGAACGACCCCTCGGCGTCGAAGATCGGGGTGAACGAGATGCCATTGTTCGTCGTCTTCCAGACACCACCAGCCGCGGCGCCGACATACCATATGGATTTGTCGGTCGGATGCACGGCAATGTCGGCGATTCGCCCGCTCGTCAGCGCGGGGCCGATCGAGCGAAGCTTGAGGCCGGAAACGACGGACGAGAGCTTGACTGAATCCGTTGGCGTTTGCGCGACGGCGGTGGTCGCGAACGCGAAGAGGGCGAGAGTGCGCATGGCCCTAAAAGTACGGCCCGCGCGCGCCGCGGCGAGATGACCGATCGACGGTTTCCGGCCGGCTTACAAATCGCTGACGACGACTCCACTATCTCCGCGCTCCTGAACCTCGGGAACCCCCTCCGTCAAGACCGGGCCAGCCGTTCCCAATGCAACTACCGATCGAGGCTGGCATCGATCGTCTCTCTGGACGACGCAAACCACAACCGCAGCGCATCCTTTCCTCCTTCGCCGAACGCCGACCCCGGAGCCAACGCCACTCCCGACTCGCGAAGCAGGTCGAGAGCAAATGACGCCGAGTCGCCGAGGCCATCGACGGTGAAGAACGCGAAGAAGCTCCCTACCGGCGCGGTCACTCGCACACCCTCGATCTCCGACAGCCCATCGACGACTTGCGTTGGCCGCGCCGTGAAATGCGATCGGCGCTCGGAAACGCACTGCTCTCCGTCTCGCAGTGCGGCGAAGCCATTCACGACGATCAGCCTGCATTTGTCCGCGTCGCGATCTGGACCAACGGCGACTCCAGGACGTCGGTCGGCTCTCGGCGAATGACTCGCACCGGCGTGCGCGGCCTGGGCTCACGCGGGGTGCCAAAAATAGGAAGCGCCCACTAGCCCCGCGCAATCGGCTGACGTCGCTGTTCGGTCGGCCTTCGCGTAGCGCCGTGGCAAATCGCGGCGAGAACAGCGGGCGCGACAGCGGCACGCAATGGGACAAGTGGTGTACGACTCTACGTGTTCCACCATCTCCAATCCCAAGCTACTAGAGGACCTTCGATGTCAGCATTCCGGCGAAATCGATGGGGCCGCGGCTCCGCCGTCGCCTTGTCGATCATTGGCGTCGCCGCCGCCGCGGCCGTCGCCGAACTTCCGCACGTTGCACGTGCGTCGTCTTTCCCTGTGGATACGTCGAGCGCCAAGCACAACGCGCCGGCGCCAACCCCGGCTGTTGCGAAGCTCGAGGATTTGAGTGACGCGTTCGCGACCATCGCTGCGCGCATCAAGCCGAGCGTCGTCTACATCGTTGCCATTCAGGACGCCAACGCCGCGGCCCGCCGCGGCACTGGCCAGCGACCGCAGCAGGCGCCGGGTCTCGAGCAAATTCCGCCGGAGTTCCGGCGATTCTTCGAAAATCCGGACGGGCAGGGACAGGGAGCGCCGCAAAAGCCGCGTCGCGCCGTCGCCTCCGGCTCCGGCTTCATCGTGTCCGCCGACGGATACATCCTCACCAACAATCACGTCGTCGACGGCGCGAGCGAAGTTCGCGTGCGCTTGCTCGACCGGCGTGAATACAAGGCCAAGGTCGTCGGGCGTGACCCAAGCACCGACGTGGCCGTGATCAAGATCGACGCGAACGACCTGACGCCGGCTCCGCTTGGCGACAGCGACGCGTCGCGCGTCGGCGAGTGGGTGCTCGCCGTCGGGAATCCGCTCGGTGAGAACCTCACGTTCACCGTGACCCAGGGCATCATCAGCGCCAAGGGTCGCGCGCTCGGCGGGGGCGAGGTGACGCAGAGCATTCAGGATTTCATCCAGACCGACGCGGCGATCAACCCCGGAAACTCGGGCGGTCCGCTCGTCAACGTCCGCGGTGAAGTCATCGGCATCAACAGCGCGATCGAGAGCCCGACCGGTTACAACACCGGCTACGGCTTCGCCGTGCCGATCAATCTCGCGCGTTCCGTCATGGGCCAGATCATCAAGTCCGGTCGCGTGGAGCGCGTTGCGCTCGGCATTGCGGTTCGCGACGCCGGTGCCGACGACGCGGCGTACGTCGGTCAGAAGCAGATCGGCGGTGTGCTCGTCGAGGACTTCAGCGACAAGAGCTCTCCGGCCGCGAAGGCGGGTCTGCAGCCTGGTGACGTGATCGTCGCCGTGGACGGCAAGCCGGTCAGCTACGTGGCACAGCTTCAAGAGATGATCGCGTTCCGCAAGCCGGGCGACGTGGTCACCGTCGAAGTGGCGCGCAAGGGTGGCCAGCACGCGACGGTTCGCGTTCCTCTCCAGCGTGCACCGGGCGAGAATCCGGCTGCGTCCACCGAGCGTGGCGACAGCGACCACGCGAAAGGCTCGTCGATGCACGCGCTGGGCGCGAGCGTCAGTGCGATCGACGCGGAGACGGCCCAGCAACTGCGGCTTCCGTCGGACGTGCGCGGCGTACTGGTGATGGGTGTCGAGGATGGAAGCTCGGCGGCAAGTCACCTTGCGACGCCCGACGAGGGCGGACCAGACATCATCATGTCCGTCGAGGGCAAGGCAGTTCAGACGCCCGAGCAATTGCGGGCGGCGCTGGACGAGGCGAAGGGTGGCATCGTGACGCTTCGCGTGTACAACGTTCCGGCGAAGACCAAGCGGATCGAGCGCGTGCGACTCGGCAACGGATAACACTCGATCCAATGAAACGGATGACTGCGCCGTGGCGAGTTCGCTCGCCACGGCGCTCGTCGTTTCGAGCGAGTGATCGGCTACCCGACGCGCCGGATTCCTGACGCTTGAGCGCCTTGGACCGGGACTTCGCGCGACTGGACCTGTTCGGATACCAACTCGACCTTCGTGATGTCCGGACGGAAAAAGAGCGCGATCGTCCAATCGAGCACGATGCGGAGCCTTCGGTCCCAGCGCGGCATCTGTAGTAGGTAATACGTTCTGCGAACCCACCACGCCGGAAAGCCCGTGACTTGCGCGCCGAAGATCTTTGCGACGGCGCGCGTGTGACCGAGCGACGCCATCGTTCCCAGGGAATTGAATACGAACGGAGTGGGGGGCCTGTCGTCGAGCACTCCCACCACGTTTTGCGCGAGGTGTTTGGCTTCGCGGACCGCGTGCTGCGCGAGCGCGGGGTACGGCCGACCGTCGGGCGACGGGATCGACGCGCAGTCGCCGAGGGCCCATACCTCCGAATGACTCACGCTGCGCATCGTCGCGTCGACGGTGATGCGGCCCTTCTTGTCTCGCGCCACCTTCATCGCCGCCGCGACCGAGGACGGGACGATGCCGGCCGTGAGCACGATCGTCGCCGCGTCGATGCATTTGCCCTCGGCGAGGTGGACGCGCGTCGGCTCGACCCCGCGCACGGGCGTGCCGGTCATGATGTGCGCGCCGCGTTCGCGCAACACGTCGGCGGCGACGGCCGCGAGCTCCGCGTCGACCTCCGGAAGGATGCGCGGTCCGGCCTCGAACAGATGCACGAACATCTCCTCTCGCCGAATGCGCGGATAGTACCGCAGTACGTCCTCGGCGAAGGCGGTCAGCTCCCCGAGCAGCTCGACGCCGACGAGTCCTCCGCCGATCACGACCAACGTGAGACAGCGACGCCGGTATTCGGGGTCGGTCGCCGCGTCGGCACGCTCGAACTGCTCGATGATGTGATTTCGCAGCAAGAGCGCGTCGGCCATCGTCTTGAACGTGAACGCGAACGGCGAGCCGGGAATCACGCTCTCGCTCGTCGACGCGCCCAGCGCGACGACGATGTGGTCATATGGCAACTCGTAGCTCGTGCCATCGGACGCGACAGCGCTGACGAGCCGCTGGTCCACGTCCACTTGGCGCACCATCGCCTCGATGAATCGCGCGCGCTTCAGCGCCGGGCGAATCGGCTGCGCGCAATGTCGGAGCTCGAGCCTCCCCGAACACGCCTCGAAGAGCAGCGGCGTGAGGACGAAAAAATTGTCGCGGCTGACGAGCGTGATTTCCACGTTCTGGCGGCCGCTGCAGCGTCGCTCGAGATGGCGAGCGAACGTGACGCCGCTGAAGCCGCCGCCAACGACCACGATTCGTTTCACCTTGCTCGACGTCGCCGCCATGCTCGCCTCCGCCGCGCTGATGGCTCACAGAAGCATACTCCGTGCGGCCAACGGCTAGTCCGAGCGGAGTGCGTCGACCGGGTTGACGTTGGCCGCGCGTCGGGCGGGCGCGTAAGCGGCGGCGAGGGCTCCGGCCACGAGCACGACGGCGACCCCGGCGATCGTGATCGGGTCAGTCGTTCCGACGCCGTACAACATCGATCTCAGCGCTCGCGAGGCGGCGACGCCCGCTACGGCTCCGACCGCCACACCAGCGAGCGCGAGCGTCATCGCTTGGCGCACCACGAGCCCCACGACATTGGTCGCCGCCGCACCGAGCGCCATCCGCACGCCGATTTCGCGTGACCGCTGGCCGACCGAATACGCCACGACGCTGTGAAGTCCGACGATCGCCAGCACCAGCGCGAGTCCCGCGAACGCGCCGAGCAGCGTCAAGGTGAACCGGTGCATGACCATCGCGTGGGCGAACTGCGCGTCGGCCGTGGCGGCCGGCCCGACCACGATCAAGGGATTCGCTTCGCGAATCGCCGCGGTGATCAACGGAAGGATGCGGTCGAGCGGCTGCCGCGAACGAAAAAGCAAAAATGGATGAGGCGACGATGCCGGCATCGGCATGAAGAGTTGCGGATGCCATGCCCGCCGTTCGTCGCCGGGCTCGCGAATGTCGTGCACGACGCCCACGATGGTTGCCCACCCCAGCTTCGAGAACGGCCGAATCCGCGCGCCGACGGCGCCGCCGTTCGGCCAGAACCGTTTGGCGAAACTTTCGCCGATCACCACTTCGCTCACGGCGTGTACGTCGGTGGGCGTCGGGTCCACGGTGAACCCGCGTCCCGCGACGAAGTGCATCCCGAGCATCGAGAAGAAGTCGGCTGGGCCGCCGTTGAAGACGAAGCTCGACAGACTGTCCCCGACGCCGACGGTACGTCCTTCGATCTCGATCTGGCTCGCTCCGATCACGTTGTCCGGAGGCAGGCGCTCCGCCAGCGTCGCCTGCTCGACGCCGGGAACAGCTCGAACGCGGTCCAGTGCCGCGCGCAGCGCGTCTCGTTTTCCCTCCAGTGTGAACTTCTTGTCGGTGAGACGCAGACTCACCGCGGCGAGATGTCGCGGCTCGATACCATAATCCATGTGCTGCATGGCGACGAGCGTCCGAATGAGAAGTCCTGAGCCGATGAGCAGCACGACCGAGAGTGCCACCTCGACGACGACCAATACCGAACGGACATGTCTCGCGGCCCGCGACCCCGTCGCCGTGCGCGCGCCATCCTTGAGTACATCGGCCGAGTCGCGCCGGGCGAGGAAGAGCGCTGGTGCGAGCCCGAACAGGAGCCCGGCGACGACCGAAATGACGACACTCCAGGCGAGCACCGGCGCGCTCAACGTCGCGCTGTTCAGTTCCGTCGAATGCGGCGGCTGCGCGGCGACCATGAGGCGGAGCGCCATCGCGGCGACAGCGAGACTCAACGCGCCGGCGCCGATCGCCAGCAAAATGCTTTCCGTGAACACCTGTCGCACGAGCCGAGCGGTGCCGGCGCCCATCGCCGCGCGGACGGCGAACTCGCGTTGACGTGACCAGGCCCGAGCGAGAACGAGATTGGCGACGTTCGCACAGGCGATGAGCAAAACGAATCCGACCGCGCCGAAGAGAAGTTCGACGATCAAACGGTATCGCCGGCCGAGCAGATCCACCGCGCGGAGCAGGCGCGGCGGATCGCTAATCGACCCCTGCGGTCGCGGGATGGAATTGAAGATGCCGGCAACTTCTCGGTTCGCGTCATCGACGCCGTGACGGTCCGCCAGCTTCGCGATGGCGGTGACCTCCCGATCGCTCGCCGCAGCCGCCGGAAGCGCCGTGAACACGGCGTTCCCGTCGATGAACGGAAGTCGGAACTCCGGCGGCATCACACCTATGATGGTGTGCGGCGTTCCGTCGAGTAGAATCGTCCGTCCAACGACGGATGTCGACGCGCCGAACAACCGCTGCCAGATGCCGTCGCTCAGTAGGACGACCGGCGGCGCATTCGGCAGCGTGTCTTGCCCCATGACGTCGCGACCCATTGCCGGATGCGCGCCGGTGAACGCGAGCGCGCCGGGCGGAATCGCCGCGCCCCACACACTTTCCGGCGATCGCGCCGTATCGCCGATCGCATAGCGCCGTTCGTCGACCATCGTGATCGACACGACGTCTCGCGCGCGCGCACGCCACTCGTCGATGAAGCGCCGGCTCGATCCGCTCACCAGCGCGCCGTGTCCGTACGTGGCCTGCAGGTTGACCATGCGGTTACCGTCGGCAAACGGCAGCGGCCGCAAGATGAGCCGGTGTACGACGCTGAAGATCGCGACATTCGCTCCGATGCCCAGCGCGAGGAGTAGCACGGCGGTCACCGTGAACCACGGCTGGCGCCTAAACCCGCGAACGGCATAACGGACGTCGGCCGAGATCTCATCCAGCCAGCGCGTCTCGCGCTCGTCGCGCACCGCCTCCTTCGTCCGCTCCACGCCGCCGAATGCGACGAGCGCTCGGCGGCGCGCCTCCGCCGGCGTCATCCCGCGGCGGACGTTCTCTTCAGTCTCGAGCTCGAGGTGCAGCCGCAATTCGCGGTCGAGCTCCGATTCGACGCGACGCCGGCGAAAAAGAGCCCGCAACCACAGGGTGAACCTCGCGCGGCCGGTCATGGCGACACCTCCTTCGCGACGAGGACCAACTCGACCGCGCCGACGAATCGGCGCCAGTCATCGAGCTCCGTGGCGAGCGCTCGGCGCCCCGCGGCCGTCAAGCGATAATACTTCGCCTCGCGATTGTTTTCGGTGACGCTCCATTCGCTCGTGACGAGCCCTTTGCGCTCGAGGCGGTAGACGGCGGGGTAGAGCGACCCCTGTCCGATCTGCAGCGCGTCCTTCGAGAGTTGTTGAATGCGTTGGCTGATCCCCCAGCCGTGAAGCGGCGCGAGGGAAAGTGCCTTGAGAACGAGCAGATCAAGCGTACCCTGGAGAACGTCGGCCGAGGTCGCCACAGCGGCTCCTGTCGAACGGACTAGGGAAGGTAGGGAGGTTCCTGTCGAATGGTCAAGGGAGGAAGAGGAGTTGGGCGGGGTGCTGGCTCAACGGGGTCGCTGCGGAAGGGTAAACTCTCGGCGCGAGGGTCAGGCAGCAGCGTCAGGCGGAGCGACGAACGAGAAACGCCTCGTCTGATGTCGGACGTCTGACATCAGACGTCCGATTTCTAGCGCGCCACCGTCCTTTCCAGTGCTCGCGATTCCAGAATGGGAGGCGCTCTTACGCTATTTCCCTGCCCGAATCGACCAGGCTCCCGTCTGCGTGCCCATGCTCCATGTTCCGCTGACGATCGCCTGCGCCGCCTTCTCGAACATTTCGGCGAACCGCGTCGTCGGCTTGAGATCGACGCTCGAGGTCCAGCTACCCGAGTACTCGCCGCCGCGGCCGGTCACGTTCGCTCGCCATGCGCCTGTCCATCGGTCTGACGCCTTGATCGCCGACCAGCCGCCGAAAGCGACCGTCTTTCCTTCCGCGCCGGCGAGCGTCCACGTTCCGGTGACGGTGCCGTTCGTCGTGTCGGGAACCGCGGTCCAGGTGCCGATGAACGTGCTCTTGCCGTTCGTCGCGCTCCACGTTCCGAATCGGGCACCGCGCACCAGGGCGGCCGAGTCGAGGCGCACGAGTCCTTGCGCACCGGATGGGCCGGCCGCCGCAATGAGAAGAAGACACACGAGAGAAAAAGTCTTCACGGAATTCTCAGCGCGAGAGTGCGGGCACCACGAGCGCATCTCCCTGCATGCCACCTAACCTACCGCCGCCGCCGTCAGAGGCGAGAGGAGCGCCAGGCTGTTTGCGACCGGCAGGAACGGGCGGCTACATTAGCCCGTCGCCTCTCCCAGCGCATCACCATGGCCAATATCTCACGCTCGGCGAAGGCCGCGTCGTTCGTCACCGGAACCGCGCTGCTGTTCACCATCGCCGCGGCCGGACCACGCCGCGCCGACGTCCCGCTCGCATCGCTCGACCTCGCGAAGATGAAAGTGCAGCCGGGCGGCGGACGCGGGACGCCTCAGACTGTCGCGCAAGCGAACAAGAGCATCGATGGGAATCCGATTCACATCGGGGGCAGGGAATTCGCGAGCGGCGTCGGCACACGCGCCAACAGCGTCCTCTTCGTCCAGCTGAACGGCGGCGCCGACCACTTCTCGGCGCTCGTCGGCGCGGATGACAATCCCATTCCCCCGCCACCCAACGCGGCCCCTGGGGCTCAACCGCCGGCGCCGCCGCCACCCACACCCATCATCTTCCGCGCCTTGGGCGACGGACGTGTGCTGCACGTCAGCAAGCCGGTGTCGCGCGGCGACGCACCCGAGCCGTTTGACGTCGACCTGCGCGGCATCAAGACGCTCGTTCTGCAAGTCACGCAGGTGGACGTCGTCCGCGCCGTCACGGCCAACTGGGCCGACGCCAAGTTCACCGTCAATGGCGCCACGCCGACGGCGATCGACATTCCCGTCGAACCGCGTGAGATTCTGACGCCAAAACCAGGACCGGCTCCGCGCATCAACGGTCCGTCACTCACCGGCGTCACACCCGGCCACGACGTTCTCTACAAGATTCCGGCGACCGGATCGGTGCCGATCGCCTACGGTGCGACGAATCTTCCCAAAGGACTCCGGCTCGATCCGGCGACTGGAATCATTCGCGGCACGATTGCCGCGCGCGGCCGCTATCCCGTCACGTTCACCGCGAAGAATTCCGCGGGTTCCGCGTCGAAGCCGTTTACGTTCGTCGCGGAAGGACAGCTCGCGCTCACACCGGCGATGGGTTGGAACAGCTGGAACGCCTACGGCCGCGCGGTCAGCGATTCACTCGCCCGTGCAGCCGCCGACGCGATGGTCTCGAAGGGGCTCATCGACCACGGTTGGACGTACGTCAACCTCGACGACGGGTGGGAGCGGAGCGCCCGCGAGTCCGATCCGCTGTTCGAGGGTGCCGTGCGTGCCGAAGATGGCACGATGCTCACGAACAAGAAGTTCCCGAACATGAAAGCCCTCGGGGACTACATCCATGGTAAGGGACTCAAGTTCGGGATCTACTCCGGACCGGGTCCCACGACGTGTCAGCGCCTCGAGGCGAGTTGGCAGCACGAAGTTCAGGATTTTAGAACGTACGCCGACTGGGGCGTGGACTATCTCAAGTACGACTGGTGCAGCTACTCGAGCGTGCTCGCGCCCGGCGAAACGAACCAGCAGCTCCCGGTCCTCAAGCGTCCATATCAAGTCGCACGGTCAGCGCTCGACCAGGTGTCGCGCGACATCGTCTTTTCACTGTGCCAATACGGTTGGGGCAACGTTTGGGAGTGGGGTGCCGAGCCGGGCATCGCCGGCAATTCGTGGCGCACGACGGGCGACATCACCGACACCTGGGAGAGCATGGCCGGCATCGGATTCCAGCAGGTCGGCCACTCGAAGTACGCGTCGCCGGGACACTGGAACGATCCCGACATGCTCGTCATCGGCAAAGTCGGCTGGGGTCCGCGTCTCCGCGATTCGCGTCTCACGCCGAACGAACAGTATGTGCACATCACGCTCTGGACGCTGCTCGCGTCGCCGCTCTTGCTCGGCAACGACCTCACGCAGATGGATGACTTCGAGCTCAACCTCGTGACCAACGACGAGGTGCTCGCGGTGCACCAAGACCCGCTCGGCAAACCCGCGGACCGCATCTCGAAGAAGGACATGCTCGAGGTGTGGGCGCGCCCGCTCGCTGATGGATCGTTTGCCGTCGGTCTCTTCAACCGCGACGAGATGGACATGAACGTCTCGGTGTCGTGGAGCGAGTTGGGAATCACCGGCCGGCGCATCGTGCGAGATCTCTGGCGGCAAAAGGATCTCGGCGCGTTCGACGGCGGGTTCTCGAGCGTCGTGCCGCGGCATGGGACCGTCTTCGTGAGAATCGCGAAGTAGAGGTGGAAGCGTGGGGCTGAATTCGATGCGGTGGATTTGGCTTCCAGTTGCGTCTGTGGCGCTGCTCTCGGTCGCGCCGCCGCGCGGCCGATTTGATCTCGACGTCCAGAAGTCGAAGGTCCTAACGCTCGGAAAGAGCCACGTCGACGCCACGAGCGCGTTCGTCAGCCTTACAGACGAATTCTTCGGCGGGCGAGTCAACGCGCTCGCGATCCAGATGTACGCGGCATCGATCGACGCGACGGCGCGCGCCCGCCTCGTCAAGAACAACAGGGACGACACCGCACTGAATCGTTCCGGCGCGGCGTATCTCGTCCTCTTCCTCGACAAAGACAACCGAATCACACAGGCGAATCTCACGTACATCATTCCGGGAACCACCGTCGTGCGCACTGTGGCGTATCTCCAGGCCGACATCGCCAAGTGGTTCTCGAACTATCGGTACGCCGGCGGGCGGCTGCACTTGGAGAGCAAGGGGACTTATGCGGCCGGAGCGGACACGCCGGAAGAGCAGCTCACACTCGCCTGGGACATCGAGCTCGACGAAGCCGTCGTCAACCGGATCGGAATGAGCAGGAAATAGGCAGCGTCGCGAACGTTGCGACCTATTCGGCCCGCAACGCGATCAGCGGGTCGACTCGCCCGGCGCGCCGCGCCGGCAGCCAGCTCGCCACCCCCGCCACGGCGATGAGCATCGGCACGACGACGAGCACCGCGGCGACGTTGTGAATCGTGAATCCGAAGAGACTTGCTTTGACGAGTCTGATGCCGATCACCGTCGCCGGCAGTCCGATCGCGAGACCGATCGCCGATACGCGGACGCCGTTCTTGAAGAATTCCTGAACCACGCGCTTCGGGCTCGCGCCCATCGCCATGCGCACGCCGATTTCCCGCGTACGCTGCGCGACCGCGAACGCGATGATCGCGTAGAGACCGAGTGACGCGAGCACCAACGCGGCGGCGCCGGTCGCGAACGCGGCGGCGTTCGACTGCACCGCCTCTTGCCGCTGCGCCGCGTAGCGCTCCGCCAGCGTCGAGATGTCGCCGAGGGCGGCGTAGGGCTCTACTTCGCGAATGGCGGCGCGTAGCTGTGGCAGCGTCGCGCGAGCGTCTCCTGCCGTTCGCACGGCAAGTCTCGCGTCCCACCAACCCGAGGCCGTCGAAAGCGGCGCGTAGACCAGCGCGGTCGGTTCCGTCTCTTCACCCTCGTAAGGAGCGCGGCCAACCACGCCGACCACCTCGAGCGGCGTCGATTGCAGTCCGTCGTCGGATTGGCGTGAGAGACGTTTGCCTATTGGATTCTCACCGGGCCAGAGAGCCGATGCCGCTGCCTCGTTGACGACGACGGCCGATGAACCCGCGCGATCGTCATCCGGAGTGAGCGCGCGACCGCGAGTGATCGGCCGTCCGAGCGTCGCGAGGTATCCCGAGCTCACGTAGAGTTGATGAAGGCGCGTCGGAACTCCGCCGCCGGCCGCCACGTCCGCTCGCCCGGTTATGACGATCGACCTTCCCTCCTCGCCCTCCGCGCTGACGCCGGCGCCCTCCGTGCTGAGGCCGACCGAAAGCACAGCCGGAACGCGCTCGAGTCGGTCGCGAATCGACTGCACAGCACGGAGATCCGCCACGGCGTCGCGACTCTCAGACGCCGCAGAATGCTCGGGCCTCATCAACGTCGACGCCATCGTGATCACTGACGCCGGCGCCCGTGACGCGTTCTCGTTTGCCGACGCGCGTAAGTCCGCCAGCACGAGCGACGTGACGACTAGCACCGGTTGGCTGCACGCCAATTGCGCTACGACGAACAACGTCTGCACCCGCGAACGCTGAATGGAGCCGCTCCCGCTGTTCTTCATCGCCTCGCCGATGTCGGCGTTCGTCGCGTGCAGCGCGGGCGCGAGGCCGAAGACGATCGTCGTCACAAGCGCGAGCGCGGCCGCGGAGAGAAACGTCGGCAGCCGCGGCGTCAACCCATAAATGATGTCGGGAATGGTCGCGTACGCGAGCTTGATGACCACGGCATACAACACGAGCGCGACCGTGGCGCCGAGCAGCGCGTGGACGAGCGACTCCGTCAGCATTTGTCGAATGAGCCGGCGCCGCGTCGCGCCGAGGGCGAGCCGGACCGCGATCTCCCGGCGACGCGCCGCCGCGCGTCCGAGGAGCAGCGCGCTGACGTTGGTGCAGGTGATCACGACGATCAGCGCGGCAACGAGCGCGATCCCGGCGATCGTCTCCGTCCGGTCGCCACCGGGGCGCATGGCGGTGAGTCGTACTGCGTCGATCGTTAGACTCGCATGCCTCGTCGGCTCGAGCTGCGCGAGTCGCGTCGCGGTCGCTGTCGTCATCCGGGCGACGTCGTCTGGCGCGACGCCTGGCGCGAGCCGCGCGACTGTTCGGAAGGCCACAGTCCGCCGAGCCGAGACATCTCGAGCATCGCTCGGCGCGAGCGACCCGCGTGTGCCCAGGGGAACCCAGATCGCCGGCTGTCCGAACGCCTGGATGTCGGGTCCGTTGAAAAGCGGCGGGGCGACGCCGACGATGGTGAACGGTTGATTCATCACGCGGATCGTCTTTCCGATCACATCCGGCAACCCGCCGAAGTGCGTCATCCAGATCGAGTGCGGAATGATGGCGGATGGCACGTACGATCGGTCGGCTTCGTCGGGAAAGCCGGCCCCGGCGGCGAGCGACACGCGAAGCACGCGGAACAAATTCGCTGTCGGAAAAAAGGTCGTCATCGATTCGGCGCCGGCGCCCAAATCGACCCCGAGGGGTAGACTCGTCCAACCGGCGACATCCGCGAAGACGTCGCGCCGCTCCCGGAGCTCGAGAATCTCGGGGTACGACAGGGAAGTCGAGCTCTTCTCCCCCCGCCCGTTGGGGCGTGACGCGCGAGGCAGCAGGCGCGCGAGCGACGCGTCGCGCGAAATGCCGGGCGCCGGCTGCCACACGAAGATGTCGAGAACGGTGAGCAGACCGGCGTTGATCCCGATGCCGAGCGCAAGCACGGCGATCACGACGCCGGAAACGAGAGGCGCGGCCTTGATCTGTCGAAATGCGAAGCGGATGTCGCTCCCGAATGCGGGCCAGGTCGTTCCGGCGGCGGCGCCGTGCCGCAGAACATCCCAGTGCGCGGCGATCGCGTTCGGCATGACGTCGCTCAGCGCCGCCGCGAGCCGGCCGAGCGTCGAGCGGTGGCGCGCGGATTGCTCGAAAGCGCGCCACAGCTCCTCGCCGTATTCTTCGCTGAAGCGTCGTGGGTAGAGATGGAGCAGCGCGCGATAGAGGCGCCTCACGTCGTCCCCGGCGTGAGTCCTCGTTGACGGGCCAGACGCACGAGGTCGGAAAGACGGCCCATCTCGGCGCGCGCCACGGCGTTGCCCAAGGCCGTCAGCCGGTAGTAACGCCGCCGCGCGTCGTCATCGTCGGGGCGGCGCTTCGCGACCTCGCTGATGAGTCCCTGCTCGACCATCCGCGCGATCGAGCGGTAGAGCGTTCCGGCGCTCATGCGCAGCTCGCCGCCCGTGCGCTCTTCGACATCCTGGATGATCGCATAGCCGTGCCGATCCTCGTCCAGAAGAGCGAGCAGGATGTGAAAGGTGGCGGGCGGGAGGGGAAGGAGCGCCGCGACCTCGTCGCGATCGACCGTCATGGCCAACTATAGCCACAGTGGCTATAGTTGGTCAAGACCCTCTACTCTTGCGCCGCGGGCCGACGCATTGGGCGTGAGAATCCACCGGCGAGTTGCGCCGCCAGCGCTCCGATCGCCGATCCGACCAGCAGGGCGGCGACGGCTCCTGTCGTTCCAGGTTTCACGGACATGTTGAACACGATTCCGAGCGCCAGCCCGAGGCGCACCCACGCCGACAATCGTAGCGCGGGATCGGCGAGTCGCTCGCGCACCGTCGTAGGAAGCGGTCCGCTCGCGTCGCCGGAGAGTAGCGCTTGTCCAATCGGCTTCATTCGTCGCCCGGTGACCAGCGCGCCGATCAATGCAAGCAGAATCATGCCGACGAGCCCGAGCCCCGCCCACGCCTGATGGCTCCAGCGCGTGACCATCATGTAGACGCCGGTGGCGAGCAGGGCCAGAGCCGACGGTCCGGCGAAGCGCTGCAGCCCGCGCGACAGCGACAGCCACTCGCTGGCCTGCGAGATCGTTCTCGCGCGACGCAGGTTGATCAGCGCAGCTTGTTCGATTGCCATGCCGGCGAAAATGCCGAGCGCGCCGACGATGTGCAGGAACAGAAATATGGAATACATGGATGAGCATCCTCCGATGCGATGTGAAGCCGCCTCCCCCACCCGCTACGCCGGCAAGGCGAGAGCGTGGAGCTTGTCGGGATTCGCGATCGCGTAGATGTTGTGGATCCGCTCGTCGCGGACATCGAGAACGAGCGCCGCGAGCGGTTGTCCATCGCGGTAAATGACGAAGCCCGGTTGCCCGTTGATCCGCGTCGGACGCAGCGTGTTTTCGGGCGACGCACCGCTTCGGGCCCGCTGAACCACGAATTTCGCCACCGATCCCGCGCCGTGAACCGGGCGCAACGCCGCGCCCGTGACTTTGCCGCCGCCATCGCCCCAGAGCGTGATGTCCTCCGCGAGCACGCCGACCAACCCGTCGATGTCGCCGGCACGCGTTGCCTCGATGAATCGGTGGAGCAATCGGTCGCCCTGTGCCGGGTCGACGTCGAAGCGCACGCGCGGTTCGCCGATGTGCTTTTTCGCGCGCGTCAGCAGTTGGCGGCAGTTCACCTCGGACTTGTCGACGATGCGCGCGATCTCGGAATAGTCGAACTCGAACACGTCGTGCAGGAGCAGCACGGCACGTTCGGTCGGCGACAGTCGCTCGAGCATCATCAAAAACGCCATCGACAACGACTCCGCCAGCTCGAGGGGCTCGGAGGCATCGGGCGCGTGTTCGGTCATGAGCGGCTCCGGGAGCCACGGCCCCACGTAGGTTTCGCGTCTGGTACGCGCCGACTGCATGTGATTGATGGCGAGCCGAGTGACGATCGTCGCGAGATACGCGCGCGGCGCCCGCACATCCCTCTCCGGCGCCTCGAGCCATCGGAGATACGCGTCTTGCACCAGGTCCTCGGCGTCGGTGACGCTGCCGAGCATGCGATACGCGATCGCGAAGAGCAGCGGTCGCGTCGACGCGAAGACATCCGAGCGAGTTTCGCTGGGGTTCGGCACAGACGTCATCGGACGAGATCGATGCGGCGGCCGAATGGATCGATCACGGACAGCGCCGTCTCACCCGTGGCCTCATCGGCCACGCGAACGCTGTAGCCGGCATCCCAGCATCGCTCAGCCACCGCGTCCGGGTTGGGAACCGAGAGAACGACCGCCTCGCTGTCGTCGGCCGGCCCGCTCGCACCGACGTCGATGCGCGTTCCCTCGACGATGAACGACAGATCCGCGCGCCGTTCGCGCTCTCCGTCCCACACTTGTCGGCCTTCCAGGATGTCACAATAGAATGCGCGCGCGATGCGCGTCTGTCGTGTGCGCGCCTTTCTGAAAAGCATTCCTCCTCCAATCCGATGCGAGCCGCGGTACGGCGACCCCCGCAATGGCCGGGCCGCCGAACCGCTATTCGCTATATAGACAGGATTGGCTGCGGAGTTGTGACAGGCGTGGATCTGGGGTGTGGGCGAGAGCGCGGATTGCTTCGCTATCTCCCGCTCGGGGTGACGCTTGTCACCGGCGCGGCCGTCTTCGTCGGCGTCGGAACATCCCAGTTCACGATCGCGTTGAAGATCATGTTGAACTCCCCATGATTCTGCCAACGGTAGATCGGATTGTTCGCGAACATCAGCACGCGTCCGTGTCCGTCGTGCGCTTTGGGAATGTCGATGGCGAACGCGCGATTGCGGAGGTTGTCGGCGCCAGTCATGAGCCCGCTCAACACCGACGCGTCGCCGCCGGCGTATTCAGCGAGCACGTTCGCCGAGTCGGCGATCCCGACGCGGAAGACCTGCGAACCCTGGCCGAACTTGATCGGGATCGTGTCCGGATACCCGTAGAAGACCGGGCTGTCCGTGCGAACGATCTTCGCCGTCACGAGCGGCTTCTGCGCCACCACGCCACTGGGACTCTCGGTGTCTATCGACCGCGCGAGGCCGAACTCGATCGGGTAGCGCACGGACTGCACGGCGGTGATCAACGTTCCTCCGGCGTCGAGGAACGCATTGATCGCGTCGACGCCGGCCTGGCCGAATCCGCCGCTCATATCCGGCGTCGAACCGTACATGCCGAGGAACGTGTACTTGTCGCTCTTCAGGTACGGCTGCGGGTGTTTCGCCTTCTGCGCGAACACCGCCGAGCGATTCACGTTCTGCGCCGCCATCAGGATGACGTCGTAATCCTTCTTGAGATTTCCTTGTGCGACGCGCTCCTTGAAGATCAGGTCGTACGGGATGTGGAACTCGTCGAACGTGAACCGATACCAGCCCAGCTCCTGCGTGCCGGACCACTGCGAGTAAATCGCGATGCGCGGCGGGGGCGCGTCGTGCGACGCCACCGTCGGCAGCGATGAGAGCGCGGCCGCCGTCAGTCCGAGCGAATCCACCTCGCGCCTGGCCGCGGCGAGATCTGCCGCCGAGCCGGTCACGATGAATGAACCAGCCGGGAACTTCACGCCCTCGGCGGTGAACGCCGCGTCGGCCACCTTCATCGCGACGCTCTTCAGCGCGAAGCGGAAGGTGATCATGTTGTTGGAGCCGAGGTGCGCCACGGCAAGCCCCGCGTTGCCGTTGCCGGCCACTGTGCCTTTCACGACGGCCACTTTCACCGGCGTCACGGCCGCGTCGAGAATCGACTTGTCGTCCACCTGTTTCACCGCGACGCCGAATGCCCAACCCATCGACCACCCGCTGTCGTCGTACGTCGTGAGCGCGGGGTCGGGGAAGACCTGTCGCTCGAGTAGATTCTTCGCCAGACGACCGTACGGTTGGTTCAGCTTGATCACGTACGAGCCCGCCGGAAACGTGTCTTTTCCGGCCACGGTCACCTTGGTGAGCGAGCCGACTTCGACGCCCTGCGCACGGAAGACGTTGATCATCTCGGCGGGCTTGGTCATGTCCCGCGCCGCGGGTACGACGAACGCATAGGGCGCCTTGCTCGCGCCGTCGTCGATCGAGTGTTTCGTCTTGAGATAGAAGTTCTGCAACACCATCTGCGGAAACATCGACGTGAGCTGAAGCGCCGAGAGCACGCCGGTTTCCATGTAGTTGGTGTTGTCGCGGCGCGTGAACGTGCCGACGCCGTTCGGTGGGAGCGCCAGTCCGCGATACCACTCGCGATCCTGCGTTCCGCCTTTGCCGGTCGGAATCGTCGCCCGGCCGCCGCCGAAGCCGCCCGGTCCACCGCGGCCGCGGGGTGTCGCGTACATGATGCTGTCGGCCATCGAGTCGGCCGGGATGTCTCGACCCGACTGGGTCTCGTACATCTTCATCATGCCGTTGTGATTGTACGCGACCGCGCCGAGGTAGCCCGGCGACCACCCGTCCATGAACGCGTACGTGTACACGCCCGGCATGCCGTACTTCGTCATCTGCTCGAGCTCGTAGTTCGCGAAGAACGGCAGCTCGGTGAAGAGGATCGGATCGAGATTTGGGTTCTGCGGCGGACCGCCGCTGAACGTGTAGAGCAGCGGCTGCGCCTCGTGTAGATCGTGGATGATCGGGGGATGCGCGGTGAAGTACCAATCGGTGATCGCGCGCATCTCCAACTGCGAGAGGTTGATGTCGCGATTGTTGTCGTGAAAGACGTACTTCCCCCAGTACGGAAGTCCGCCCTCGAGGCTGCCACCGCGTCCCCCGCCGCCGCCGCCACCTGCAGGCGGGCCACCGCGACCGCCGCCCGCGGAGTCAGTCGGCGCGGCTGCTCCAGCGCCGCCGCGTCCACCGCCGCCACGTCCGCCGCGACCACCGCGGCCACCGCCAACCGCCCCGGGAGGAACCGCTGGTGCGGCGCCGGCCGCATGAGCGCTGTCGGTTCGGGCCGCGCCGTTGCGCGTGCTGTCCGCCGCGGCGATCGAATCCGCCGCGCCGAACTGCGCTTTCATGTCGAGCCCGTGATAAAACCAATCGACGTTGCGATCACGTCCATCCGGCTCCGCGGCCGGCGACACCGAGACGACCACGTTGTTTCGGATCTGCGTGATCAGCGGCGACGTTTCCGTCGCGAGCCGATAGACGAGCTCCATCAGCATCTCGCACGGACCCGTCTCGCCCGAGTGCAGGCATCCGAGGAAATGGTAGTGGGGCTTGGTCGTGGCGATGAGGTCGCGCACCTGCGCGTCGGTCAGACCGCGCGGGTCGGCGAGTTTCGCCATGTTCGCGCGATTGTGCGGGAGATTCTTGATGTTCTCTTCCGACGACACCCACACCACCACCAGTTCGCGGCCTTCGTCCGACTTGCCGATCGTCTCGACTCTGACGCGCGGCGTCGCCTTAGCCAGGGCCCGGTAGTAGGCGATGATCTTGTCGTAGTACGTGAGCTTCGCCGGCGCGCCGACGTAATAGCCGAGGAACTGTTTGGGCGTGGGGACGCCCGAGACAAGTGGGAGGTGATCGACGAGCGGGCTCCCGTGGTGCGTCCACATCTTATAGAAGGAGACGAACTCGGGATCCTGTCGCTGGTTCGGATCGCGCGTCTCGTTGACGGACGCTTGGGCGCGGAGAGATGGAGCGGCAAACGCCAGCGTGGCCGCGACGAAGAGACCCAAGGCGCCCGCGGTGACACCGCGACGGGCGAGGGAAGAGGAAAGGCGCATATGTCGTCGGACCGGGGAGCCGGTGATGGCTAACCGTGAAGAGGGTGCCGCTCGATCGGCGGCGGAACGAAGGAAGAATACGGCGCGTGCCGACGAACCGTTAGCGTCACAGCCCGCCCGCGAGATCGCGCGGACTAGACACGCTCCGACCCGTGGGTCGCGAATCACGCCGAGCCGCCCGAGGTCTTTCGCGCGACCAGCGCAATACTGCCGATACCGCCGATACCGCCGGGCAGTATTGCCGGGCAGTGTCGGCAATACTGCGCTGGTCCGCGGAAGACAGTCCCACCCCCGAGCCTCACCCCGCAACGTTCACTTGACCGAAGCGGGAACCTTGATCGTCACGCCGTACTTGGCGAGCGCCTGACTCATTGAATTTGCCTTTCCGAGGAACGCGTTGCCGTCCGCGACTGCCTTCGGCAGCGCGAGCTTGACGTCGTTGTACTGCCGCACCGACGCCGCGCTGGGCGCTTCCCACACACCGGCGAGTTGGTTCTTCAGCGTCGACGTCCGACCGAGAACGTTTTCCGGATCGGCCGCTCCGCCGCGCCCGCCTCCGCCACCACCACCGCGTCCGCCGGCTCCCGCGTTCGTCGGTACGCCGAACTTCTTGCGGATCGCGTCGAACTCCTTGTTCAGCGATTCGAACTGCGTCTTCACGTTGGCGGGAATGTCACTCTTCTCGCTCACGCTCTTCGCGGCCGCCGTCATCTGCGGATAGAGCGCGTTCAGCGCCGTCGCCATCGCGACGCCGCGCCGCTGGATCGCGTGCAGGTCGGTGACGATCGCGTTGTAACGTTCGTGCTCACCGAGACCAAAGTGCACGTCAGGGTCGAACACGATCTTGAGCGGCTTCGAGTCGAGCACTTTCGTGCCCGACATCAGCGCGACCGTGTAGTTACCGGGCATCACGTACGGCGCCGGCCCGCCGAGTCCACCACCGCCACCGAATCCGCCGCCCCCGCCCCCGCCGCCGCGGCCCGTTGCGCCTGAACTGTCGGCCGGGTTCGCACACGGATTCATCGGGAGATATCCCGCGCTCGGCACAGGCTGCGGTACGCCCGGCACTGCTTGACCACCGCGGCCACCTCGGCCACCCCCACCGCCGCCGCCGCGCCCACCACGGCCGCCACCGGCGGCCTCGGAGTCCGCCGCGGCGGTGATCGGCTCGCCGCGCATGTCCCAACACGCCGTCTGGATTCCCGCCTGTGACTTCGCGCTCGGAATCGTCACACTGCGCACCGTCTTGCCGGTGGCGTCGGTGACGCGCAGCGAGAGGTCGGTCATCGGCGACTTCAGATAATACTGAACGACTGCTTCATTCGGCGGATTCTCACCGAGGAAGTACTGGTGTCCCCAGAACTCGTCGTTGCGATCGTCCTTGGTCTTCCACTCGAGCGCCGTCGGCACCGTGAAGAGTTTGGCGTCGGCGTTCTGCGCCGCGGCGTATTCCTGAATCGGCTCGAGGTGATCGAGCACCCAGATCGCCCGGCCGTGCGTCGCCACGATCATGGAATTGTCGCGCGGATGGAGCGTCATCTCGTCGACGCGCACGCTCGGCAGATTCGCCTGGAGACGCGACCAGCTCTCGCCGCGATCGAGCGAGACCATGATGCCGGTCTCGGTGCCGAGGTAGAGCACGTCGCGATTGCGCTGGTCTTCGGTGAACGTTTTGACCACGTCGCTCTGCAGGTTGTCGGAGAGCGAGTGGAACGACGCGCCGAAGTCCGTGCTCACCCACACGTACGGCTTGAAGTCGTTGAGACGGTGATTGTCGATCGTGACGTAGACGGTGCCGGCGTCGTAGGCCGACGGCGCGACCTTGCTGACCCAGCCGCCCGCCGGCGCACCCGGGAGATTCTTCGTGATGTTCTGCCAGCTCTTCCCGGCGTCACGCGACACATAGAGAAGGCCGTCGTCGCTGCCCGTGTAATACACACCCGGCTGCCTCGGCGATTCGGCGAGCGTGACGATCGCCGGCCACTGCGACACGCCATCGTCGCGCGAGATGCGGATCTCGGAGCCCTTGAGTCCCATCGTGACGATCGTGTCGCGGTTGGCGTTCGTCGTGAGATCGGGGCTGATCATCGTCCACGAGTCGCCGCGGTCGTGCGACACGAAGACGTGATTCGCCGCGACGATCAGCGCGCTCGGATCGTTCGGCGAGATGATCATCGGCGTGTCCCATTCCCAGCGGAACGACTCGCCGGGCTTCGGCGCCGGCGTCACGTTGAGCGCGTTTGGCCGAATCTGCTTCGACTCGCCGGTGACCGTGTGCTTGCGCGTGATGTTGCCGTCCTGCGTCTCACTGTAGATCCAGTGCGAATCCCTCTTGTCGGGAATGGCGACGAAGCCGTCGCCGCCCTGAATCTGGAACCACTCCGAGCTCATGATGCCGTTCGAGAACCGCGACGCGCTCGGGCCGCACCAATCGTAGTTGTCCTGCATGCCGCCGCACACGTTGAACGGGCGCGCCATGTCGTAGCCGACGTGGTAGAACAAGCCGGCCGGCAGATTGGCGAAGAAGTTCCACGTCTTCGCGCCGTCGTACGACACGCTCACGCCACCGTCGTCGCCGATCATCATGTGATCGGAATTGGCGGGATCCATCCAGATCGCGTGCACGTCGTCGTGTGCGACGAGCGAGGCCTGCGTTTCACTCGTTTTCCCGCCGTCGATCGTGAGCGACATCTTCACGCCGCCCTGGAATACGCGCTCCGGATTGTTCGGATCGACACGCACCTGGCTGAAGTAGAGCGGCCGCGGATTGTTCGAGCTCACCTTGTGCCACGTCGCGCCGCCATCGTCGGAGCGATAGAGTCCCGACTCGCCGGCGTCGGCGCCCGCGCCACCACGACCGCCGCCGCGTCCACCGGCCTGGGGAACCGTGTCGCCGCTCTCCGGGTTGATCGCTCCTCGCCCGCCGCGCCCGCCCGGCGGTCCCTGTGCTTCGATTGACGCGTACACGATGTTGCCGTTCTTGCGATACGTGTCGAGACCGATCCGCCCGAGCGGACCACTCGGCAATCCGCCGCTCAGGCGCGTCCACGTGTCGCCGCCGTCGATCGATTTCCAAATCCCGCTTCCCGGTCCGCCGCCGTTCACGCAGCACGCCGTCCGACGGCGCTGGTACGTGGACGCGTAAAGCGTTTTGGGGTCGGTGTACGACATCACGAGATCGTTCGCGCCCGTCTCGTCGTCGACGAACAGCACGCGCTTCCACGTCTTGCCGCCATCGATCGTCTTGTAGACGCCGCGGTCGCCGCCCGGCCCGAAGATCGACCCGACCGCCGCGACGAGCACAACGTCGTCGTTGCTCGGATCGATCAGAATGCGATTGATGTGCTTGGAGTCCTTGAGTCCGACATTCGTGAACGTCTTGCCGCCGTCGGTCGACTTCCACACGCCGTCGCCCCACGACGTCGTCTGCCGATTGTTCGCTTCACCGCTGCCGACCCAGACGATGTCGGGGTTCTGCTGCGACATGGTGACGTCGCCGATCGCGAGCAGCCCTTTGTTCTGCAGCAGCGGGCTGAACGTCGCTCCGTTGCTGGTCGTCTTCCACACGCCGCCGTGGGCGGTGCCGACATACCATATGGAAGTGTTCTTCTCGTAGACGGCGAAATCCGAGACGCGGCCCGACATGATCGCCGGCCCGATGGAGCGGAAGTGGAGTTTCTCGAACTGCTGCGCGACCGGTGCATTGGCCTGCGCAAACGCGAAGCGGCCCGCGATGGTGACGACGAGAGCAGCCGGGAGTCCGACACGGCTCACGTGGCGAATCATTTGACGCTCCGAGGAGGCGATTGTGGGTGGCCAGATTCTAGCGCGCGCGGCTGACGGCGGCGAGAACCTCCTTGGCCACCCGCCGATGCTTGCGCCCGACCAGGTCGATCGTGAGGATTCGAAGGGTTCCCCCCCCTCCCCGCTCCCACCTCCACAGCCGGCCCCCGCTCGTTCTCCATCCGTCGTTATGCGCTTCGGCGACGTCCTGACGACTGCGATCACCCAGATCCGCGCCAACAAGCTCCGCTCGTTCTTCACCCTCCTGGGCGTCATTGTGAGCGTGGCGTTCCTGGTGGCGGTCGTCGCCGTGATCCAGGGGATGAACGCGTACGTAAAAGAGAGCATCGCCGATGCGCTGATCGGATCGAATACCTTCCAGATTCGCCGGCTGCCCATCAACCTCGGCCTGATCGAGGATGCCGAATGGCTGCGAATGCAGCGGCGGCCGAAGCTCGGCACGGCCGACGTGGACTTCGTGCGCGCGGCACTCCCCAACGCCACGGCGATCTCGGTGCAATCGGGCTTCCCCACGCCGCGTAGCGACGTCGTCTCGGGCGACAAGACGCTCGGCTCCATCCAGGTGTACGGCGTCACTCCCGAGTATCAGACGATCCAGGACTACAAGTTCCGGTACGGCGACCCGCTGACGGACGTGGACACCCGCGAACGGCGATACGTCGGCGTTGTGGGTGCGGACATCACCGACAAGCTGTTCGACGGCCGCAATCCCGTCGGCAGGTCGATCCATGTACATGGCATCCCGATCCTGATCGTCGGCACCATCGCCGCGAAGGGGAAGGTGCTCGGCCAGTCGTTCGACGGATTCGTGATGCTGCCGATCACGACGTTCGAGTCGATGTACGGACGCCGGCAGTCGACGACGATCTCGGTGAAGATGGCCGAAGCGCAGGACGTCGCCCCGGCCATGCAGCAGGCCGAGGAAGCGATGCGCGTCGCGCACCGATTACGCCCGGGTGAGGCGGACAACTTCTCGATCGAGACGGCCGACGCGCTGGTGAATTTCTGGAAGCAGCTGACTCAGGTGCTCTTCACGGTGATCCCGGCGATGGTCGCCATCGGCATCGTCGTCGGCGGGATCGTGATCATGAACATCATGCTGATGTCGGTCCGCGAGCGGACGCACGAGATCGGGCTCAGAAAGTCCGTCGGCGCGCGCCGCGCGGACATTTTGCGCCAGTTCCTCGCCGAGTCGATCATGCTGGCCGCGATAGGCGGCGCGATCGGCGCCACAGGTGGGTGGGGATTCGCGGCGCTCATCGCCGCGGTGTCGCCGCTCCCGGCGCGCGTCACGACTTGGTCGATCGTCGTTGCGCTTGGACTCGGCGCCGGGGTCGGAGTGATTTTCGGCGTCTATCCGGCGTCGCGCGCCGCGCGGCTCGATCCGGTCGCCGCGATGAGGGCCGACTAGTGCGGCCGATCAGATCGATGTTCCGGCTCGGCGATCAGCTTCGCGAGAACTTATGGTCCGCGGTCGATTCGCTGAACGCGGCGAAGGGCCGGTCCGGCCTGACGGTGCTCGGCGTCGTGATCGGCGTGTCGACAGTGATGGCGATGGCGACGATCGTCTCGGGAATTCGCGATCAAATCGTGCAGACCATCGAGATCGCCGGCCCCACCACGTTCTACGTGCTGCGAGTGTATTCGGAGACCCCGATCAACCCGCAAGATCTTCCGGCCTGGGTGCGCAATCGTCCGGAGCTCACGATGGAGGAGGCGGACATGATCGAGAGACTGCCCGAGATCAAGTACGCAGCCATCTGGGGGCAGATCAACAACACGGTGGAGTTCAGCGGCTCGCACACGAATGTCGGCGTGATCGTCGGCGCGGACGATGGATATTCCGAGATCTACGGCGGCGACCTGACTGAAGGCCGATGGTTCACGCGCAAGGAGGAAGTCGCCGGTGCGTCGCTCACCGTGCTGAGCGTGGATGTGGCAAACAAGATCTTCGGCGCGATCCAACCGATCGACAAGGTAGTGCGCATCGGCGGCCGTCCGTTCAAGGTGATCGGGATCTATCAGGCGGCGGACAACATCTTCCAGCCGCCGGGGCAGGCGACGCACGCGATAATCCCCTATCGCGCGATGGATCACCAATTTTTCGTCGACAAGGCGAACGCGGTCTTTATTCCAGTGAAACCCCGCGCGGGTGTGACCGTAACGGCGGCCGAGGAAGCGGTGACGATCGCGATGCGGGAGTCGCGGCGATTACGGCCCGCGGATCACGACAGCTTCGACCTCATCACGCAGGACCAGATCCTCGACACGTTCAACAAGATCACGGGAGTCTTTTTCCTGGTGATGGTATCGTTGTCGAGCGTCGCGCTGTTGGTGGGGGGAATCGGTGTGATGGCCGTGATGATGATCAGCGTCACGGATCGGACGCGGGAGATCGGAATCCGGAAGGCGGTTGGCGCGACGCGTCGCGACATTCTTCAACAGTTCTTGATTGAAGCGTCGGCCCTGACCGGAACGGGCGGACTGATCGGCGTCGTGGCCGGGCTGGGGCTCGGACGCGTGGCGAGTCTCGCGATGAACGTGCATGGAACGACGCCGATCGACCTCACGGTCTTGGCGCTGGCGGTCTCCATCGGGATCGGCTTGGTGTTTGGCGTGCTGCCGGCGAGGCGGGCGGCGAAGTTGGATCCGATCGAGTCGTTGAGATACGAGTGACCGGCTCAGCGGCTGCGCGTCCCGCGCCACCGTTGCAGCGACTACTCGGCCCTGAGCGCGCTCGACGGATCGAGTCGCGCGGCGCGACGAGCCGGGATCCAACTCGCCGCAAGCGCGCACGCCGTCAACACGACGATCGCCGCGGCCAAAATCGCGGGATCGAGCGGAGTGACCTCGAACAGAAATGCTCTCAGGAATCGCGCGACGAGGGCCGAGACGATCGTCCCCGCGATCGCACCGAGCGCGGCCAGTTCGAGTCCGCGTCGCGCCACCATCGCGGCGACTCCCCACGGGGTCGCGCCGAGGGCGATGCGGAGGCCAAGCTCGCGCGTCCGGAGCGAAACGACGAACGCGATCACGCCATACAGCCCGACCACGCCGAGCAGCAGCGTCACGCCCGCGGCAACGCCGAGCATGACCATAACGAACGCGAGACGAGCCGTGGAGGCGCGCACGATTTCGGCAAGCGGGCGCGCGTCGAACGTCGGCAGCGTCGGATCCAGATCGTGAACGACGCGCCGCATCGCGCGAGTCGTCGCGTCCACATCGCCGGCGGTGCGCGCGACGAGCGCGACGGTGCGCCCCGTCGGAGTCTCGATCGAATCCTGGCTCACCACGGGTGGCATGTAGACAGTTCGCGTCGGCGGAAGGGCGAGCGACGTGTCGCGCGCGCTGCCGACCACACCGACGACCGTGTACAGCGGCCCGCTCGGTAGGATCTGGAAGCGTTTGCCCAGAACGGTGGCGCCAGTCGAGTCCCCGAACATCTGTTTTGCCGTTTCGGTGCTGACCACGGCTTCGTCCCATCGCTGTGTGGGCGGCGGACCGAAGAGCCGTCCCTTCACGAGCGGAATGCGCAGGGCACGGAAGTATCCCGCATCCGCGGCCGAATAGATCTGGAGTGGCGGAATCGCTTTCGAGTGATCGGCCGTGCCCTCCACGTAAAGCGGATCGCCGTTATGGCCCGACGACGCGAGTGGAAGGTCGGTGGTGATGCCCGCTTCGGTCACCCCCGGCAGCGCGCTGACGCGCGTCGCGAGCTCGGTTTGAAAACGTACGACGTCCGAATCCTTCGGATACCGCGTCGCCGGCGCCGCCACCCACAGCGTGGCGATTCCATTGGCGTCGAACCCGGGCTTCACTGCTCGCAATCGCTCGAAGCTGCGCAACAGGAGGCCCGATGCGACGAGGGCGACGAGCGCCAGCGCCATCTGCACGCCGACGAGGATCGATCGCGCGCGGGCGCGGGCGCTGCCCGACGTCGACCCGCGGCCGGAATCGCGCAGCCCCACAAAGACGCCGCTTCGCAACGAGCGAACGGCGGGCGCGATCGCGCAGGCGGCGGCGACCAACACGCTCGTCACGATGATGAACCCAACGGTCGCCAGATCGACGTGGACCTCGGCCAGCCGCGGGATCTCTATCGGGCTCGCTCCGACGAGGAGCCGGACCGCGGCGGTCGCCCCGACGAAACCGATTACCGAAGCGATGACCGCGAGGACGAGCGATTCGGTGAGGAAGTGCGACACGAGGCGCGCGTGAGACGCGCCCATGGCGGCGCGAACAGCGATCTCGCGTTGCCGGGCTTCCGCGCGCACGAGCATGAGATTGGCGACATTCGCGCACATGACGAGCAGAACAAGGCCGGCGGCCGCGGCGAGGAGCCACAGCGTCGGCGCAACACCGGCGACCAGATCGTCGCGCAACGGCGTGACCGTCGGCGCCGGATTGCCCTGCTCGATCAAGAGCTTGGTCGTCACGCCCGGCGCGATGAGCGGATAGCGTTCGATCGTGCGCGGCAGCGCCGCGGCCAGCTCGCGCTGGACGGCATCGACGGTCGCCCCAGGCGCGAGACGCGCATACGCCCGCGAGTTGAAGCCGCCGAGCCACGCGGCGGTCGTGTCGAGCTGCAATGGAAACCAGACTTGTGTGTTCGCCGCCGGCACGCGGAAGGACGCCGGCATCACGCCGACGATCTCGCGCAACGCGCCGGCGATGAGAAGCTTCTTGCCGACGACGTTCGGGTCCGCGCCGAACCGTGCGCGCCACAGTCCGTCGCTGATCACGATCACGTTCGGCGCCTTCGGCACGTCGTCCGCCTCCGACAGCGCTCGGCCTTTGGCCGCCGGCACCTCGAACATCGTCATGAAGTTGCCACTCACGAACGCCGACGTGACCCGCTCCGGGTTGCCGGCGCCGTCGGCGTCGCTCGCGTTGACCGACGTGGTGCGGTAGAGCGCGATGCCGCGCAATGACCGGGCTTGTTGCCGATACGTCAAATACATGTTCGGCGTGATGCCGGCGTTGTTGAACGACAGCTTCTTCATGTCGTGCGAGATCGACGCGAGCTGCTGCGGCCGGCCGTACGGAAGCGCGCGCAGCACGACGTCGTTTACGACGGTAAAAATCGCCGCCGCTGCGCCGATGCCTATCGAGAGGGTGAGGAGCGCGGTGGCCGTAAACGCCGGCGCGTTGTCGAGCGAGCGAAACACGAACCGGACGTCGCGCGCGAGCTCGTCGAGCGGGCGGCTACGATATTCGTCGCGCGCGGCGTCGATCCACTGAGCCCCGCCGAACGCGACCGCCGCCCGCCGGCGCGATTCCTCAATGCCGACGCCCTGGTCCCGCAGCTTGGCGGCGTGCATGTCGATGTGAAACTGCATCTCTTCACGCATCGCCCCATCTTCACGCTCAGCCGTCATCCCGCCGACAATGCGGCGGAGCTCGGACACGATCCTCCGCCACCAGCTCATGGTTCCATCCTCAACACGAGCTGGATGCCGCGCGACAGCCGTTCCCAACCCCGTTGCTCAGCGGCAAGCTGACGCCGGCCGGCGGTCGTGAGCGAGTAGTACCGCGCGCGGCGGTTGTTCTCGGTGGTGCGCCAGTCGGACGCGATCCACCCCTGGCGCTTGAGGCGATAGAGGGCGGGGTAGAGCGAGCCCTGATTCACGGCCAGTGCTTGCTCGGACCACTGGTGGATCCGCTCCGTGATCCCCCATCCGTGCATCGGGGCGAGACTGAGTGCCTTGAGGATGAGCATGTCGAGCATGCCCTGGATCATGTCGCCGGACTGGTCGTTCTGCGGCACCGCGGCTCCTCTCGGTTGCAGAGAGAAGGTGTGGGTGCTCTACTCGATTGTCAAGAGGAACGACGTGGTCAAGATGATGGGTGGGGCATGTTGGAAATCATGCGTGCCGCGGTGATACGATCACCGAGCTCGATCCGGTCGACGACCTCTTGGCCGCGAACCACTCTGCCGAGTGACGTGAAGTCGCCCTCGTTGTGCGGCTGCGGGGTGTGATTGAGCGTGTAGCCTGGCCGTCCCGTGTCGAGTCCCGCACTCGCCCACGCGAGATTGCCGCGCGTCAGACGATGGCGATTCACTTCGTCCCGCTGTAGGGCGGCGTCCCGGATCGTCGCTTGCTGATCGACGAAATCCGGCACGACGCGCGTGAACTCCGTGCCGACGATCGTTCCCCGTTCGGTGATGCGCGCGAGAGCATCCATGGCGAGCGGCGCATCGCCGGCGTACAGCTCGAGCTCGATCGTGCCGCGCGGCGTCTGCCATTCGGCGCGCGGCAGCGGCTTTCCTTCATACGCCGGGACCACCCACCGCTCCACGATGGCGCGGTACTCGCCGAATGGTCGCTCGACGAGCGGTTGGGGCTGACGGCCGCGTCCTCTGCCTCCGCCGCGACCGGTTCCCCCGCCCGACGTGTCGCGCAGGATCTGCGCGGCAACATTCTGACAGTAGGGCACAGTGTCGCTCGCCAGCGCTGATGCCGCGGTGCGCGCTTCGGCGTTGGCGAACGGTTGCAGCTGACGAATCGCCGTCGCGCGTAGCGCGCACGGGCGCGACCCGTCGCTCGCGGCGACGAGTGCCGCGACGGCAGACGGTCCGCGCGCTCGTCCGAGTCCTTCGGCCGCGCTCACCGAAAGCCATGCGTCGGGTGCCGCGAGCGCCGTCACCAGCGCCGCGACTGCCTGCGAATCGGGGTAGGTGCCGAGCGCCCGCACGGCTTCCGTGCGTACGCGACGATCGTCGTCTCGGGTCGCGGCAATCAGCTTCGCTTCGGCGCGATCGCCGAGCGATGCGGAATCGGCTTGCGATTTGACCAGGCCGCGCACGGCCCACGATCGGACCAGCGCCGAGGGATCGCCGCTGAGTCGCAGCAGCTCGGCGACCGCCGCGGGATCGCGCGGGCGGAAGAGCGCCCACGTCGCGCGCCATCGGATCTCTTCGTCGGGCGAGCTCGTGAAGCGAACGATCGGGGCGATGTTGCCGCGGGCGGTCGAGCGACCGATGGCGAGCAGCGCTTCGCCGATCGCATCGCGCGTATTCGGCGCGACGTTGGCTCGCGTCAGATAGCGCGCGAGCACCTCCCGGGCCGCTGCGGTTTTGATTTTTCCCAGTGCGCACGCCGCCTCCACCGCCACCGTCGGCGCGGTGCTCGGATTCGCGAGCAAGCTGTCGAACCACGGAATCGTGAGCATGTCGCGGAGCTGCCCGACGGCGAAGACCGCCGTGGCGGCAAGTGCGGTGTCGGCGTCGAGCGGCCGGGCACGCAGCAGCGCGACGCCGCGCTTGTCATTGATGTGCGCGATGGCGAGCATCGCGCGACGGCGCACTTCCGGATGCTTCGATCCGAGCGCGCCAACGAGCTCGAGTGTGTCGAAGCGCCGTACGTCCTCGAGCCGGAGCAATCGAGCGACATCCGCGATCGCCGCGGAATCGAGCGGCGGACGACGCGCCTGCGCGCCGGCGAGGGAGGCGGTAGACGCGAGCAACAAGAGCGCGCGCTGGACGGTCATGGCGGTGAACATCACCGCCGGAGCAGCCTCGTCAAGACCGCGGGAACGGCGCTGCCTTCGGCCGACAAAGGCGACTCGGGTTGACATCCTACCCAACGGAGGCAATACTCGGGTAGAATGCCAACCCAAGATCCCAACACCCGTCATGGTGGACACGGGCAGTGAGTACAACTGGATTCCGAGCGACGTCCTGATCGACCTCGGTGTCACTCCGGTGCGCGTCGACCGGTTCGAGACGACCGACGGCCGCATTCTCGAGCATGAAGTTGGATTCGCGTTGCTCTACGCGGCCGGACGACTCCGGCCCGTCGGTGGTCGTGTTTGCGCGCGATGGGGACATGGTGCTACTGGGCGCGCACGGACTCGAAGGACTCAACCTTCGAGTGGATCTCACCGGCAAGGAACTGATTCCGGCCGGACCCTTGCCGGCGGCGTTTGCGGCCCGGATCGAAGGGTAATATTACCGGACCGGAAGGCCAGTCGTCCGCGTGCTAGCGTCCGTCGCGTGAGGGCTCGCACATCCCATCCGCGATGCCTGTGCTTATGATATACTCCCGTCCTCGCCGGCATGAACCCGCCTTCATCGCTCGAACCCGAATCGATTGTCCTGACGCCCGCCGCGCGGGTGCGCCTCGTCGACCGTTACGAGACCGGTGTCGCGCTCCTCGTCACGCTGTGGACCGCAAGCTTCGTCGCACGCGTGCGATTGGCGTACGCCGACCGATTGAGCGACGTCGCAAACGAAGCGTTGTTGTCGCTCTTGTTCGTGGTGCCCATCATGCTCGCGGCGTGGGGTCTGCTCGCCGCCGCGGATCGGTGGCTCGAGCTCGGCTGGTTCGGGTCTCGCGATCGACGTTAGCCGTGTAGCGAAATCCCGGTCTGACGTCCGAAGTCCGCGGGCTCTAACCTCAATCGTTGCGCACGTGGGTCGAGTGGGCCGCCCGCTACGGCCGGTGTGCCCGCCGCGCGCCCTTCCATGGAATCGGCGGCGAGCGCAGACAGGAGGCGGCACACGTCGCGAGGATTCTCGCGCCCCGCCGCGCTGTCTTCGGTCACACGTGCGCACTCGTTCATTTGCGCGTGGGCGCCAGCAGGGGAGAACGCCACGCTGAACGCCGCGGCGCACCAAAGATTGGGAAACGTCCTGTGGGTCGGCATGTTAGAGAAGAATATCGCCGCGCACGCGTTGCCTCAGAGTCCACCACATCGCCCCGAGCAGCGACGACCGCTGAATTTCCACTTTCGCCTCACCCGTCGCGGCCACGCGCCACGCGCCGTCAGTGCGGACGGGGACACGCGCCTCGATCGTTCCCCCCGCCACACCGTTCAGCCCGCGTCCAGCCGGTGAAACCGCGTCGACCGTCGCGACGACGCGCGATGCCGGATCGGCGTTCGTGACGAGATTCACCACCTGTCCGGCTCGCACTCGCGTCGATCCCGCACCGTCGAGCGCGATGCGAGCCTCCAGGGAATCGACTGTCGCGATCGTCAGAATGCTCGTGCCGTAGTCGACTCGGCGTCCGGTCTGTTCCTCGACGCGCGGAGTCGTGACGACGCCACTCCATTGCGCGCGGAGTGTCAGCGCGTCGATTCGCTTCTGTAAGCCTGAGAGGCGCGCCGACGCGGCGCTGCGCTGGTCGTCGAGCTGTGCCGCCGTCGCCGATTGATTAGTCGCTCGAGCGCGCAGCGCGGCGACGCTCAGAGAATCGACGACTCGCGCCGCGGACAAAAGCTCTCGCTCGAGCGAGCGATCCACGATGCGCGCCACCGGGGCTCCCGCCGGGACTCGCGTTCCTTCACGCACGAACACTTCGGCGAGGATCCCGCTGTCTGGCGCGACGAGGCCGAACGTTCTCACCGGCGCCAGCACGAATTGACCCGACGCCGTGAGATTCCACGGAATCATCGCCATGATTACTATCGCAATCAGCCCGGCTGCCATGCCGGAGGCGGCGATTCGCTTCCAACCCCATCGGCGTCCTCGCTCGGCCCGTTGCATGCGAACGGCCATGACGACGGCGCGCGCCCATTCGACGATCGTCTTTCGGGCCAGCGTGAAGATCAGCGCGAGCGCGAGCGTGACTCCCAACGCACCGAGCCCCGCTCGCGCTTTTCCAACGAACCAGGACCCGATCAGCGCGAACAGCAGCGCGATGTAGCACACGGCGAGACTGCCGTACACAAGGAAGACGCGCTTCTCCCGGCCACTCACTGGAGGCTCGGGCATGTCCAGCCGCAGAGTGTGGCGGCGCAGCCACCATCCGACGTACGCCAGCGCCCGTTGACGGAGATTCGGGATCTCGAGCCAATCGGTCAGCGCGAAGTAGCCGTCGAGCGGGATGAGCGGGTTCATATTCGTGAGAACCGTCGTCGCTCCGCCGATCAGCATCGCTGCCAGCGCGATCTCCGCCACGAGAGTGCCGGGACGAGCGACCGACCAGACCAGGGCCGCAAACCCCGCGGCGGCGAATTGAATCCAGGCCCCCGCGGCGGTGACCCAGAGCCTCGAGCGCACTTCGGGAAAACTCCACGCGTCGGTGACGTTGGCGTAGAACGCCGGCTGAAAGTACACGAGCATGAATCCCATCTCGTGCACCTCGCCGCCGAAATGCTTGCACGTGAATGCGTGGCCCAGCTCGTGAATGAGAATGACGACTAACGCGGTGCACCAGAGCACCACGACCGCGCCAAAGGTGATGTTGGCGAATGAATACAGTTGAGCGATCGTGTGCGAGAACTCGTCCCACCGTGCGGCAAGAACTCCGAAGTATGCGGCGAAAAGGAGCACGCACGCCGCGAGAAACGCCGGCGTGAAGCACCAGCGGATCGTGGGAAGAATCCTGTTGAACAACTGATCGGGGTCTCCCATCGACCAACGCATCCGCAGCAGCTCGCCGGCGAACAGCGCGGGTTGGCGCCGCTTTCGTCGCTCCGCGCGCAAGCGCTCCAGCTCGAGCGTCGTGCGCTCGACGAGCGTTCGTTCCAACACGCCGATCGACGAAAGCTTCCGCGCGAAGCCTTCGACGGCTCGCGACGGAACTTTCATTCCTTGGTCGGCAAGCGCGCGCGCGATGTCGTCGGGCGTGCGTCGGCCGTCGAAACAGCGCATCACGGCGATCTCGACCGCGCCGAAGCGAAAGTACTTTCTGGTAGTCGGGTCCTTGACGACGAAGCTCTTCTCACCTTTGAAGAGCTGCTCGACGATCGTCAGATCCGGTCGAAGCCGTGGAAGGAACGCCCCCCGCGCTCCGCTCGCGTCGGCGATGAATGCCGCGGTGGCCATGTCAGCGCCGAGCGATCCGCTCGCCGGGCGACAGGCCGTTCACGATCTCGACGCGACCGTCGCCGAGATCTGCGCCGACCGTGACGGGACGAAGCGCGGTCCCGGCTCCCTCGACGACGAGCACGAAGCCGTCCGGCGCCACCGCGTCGCGCGGAATCGCGACGACGCGCCGTCGCTCGGCGCCGAGCCGAACGGTGACGCTCGCGCCCGGGATGAGCCGCGACGTTTCGCCAACCCGAAGCACGACTTCGCGCGTTCCGCTCGCCGCGTCGATGACCGGGGCGGCGCTGGCCACGATTGCACTCGCCGTCGCTCCGGCGTCATTGGACACCGTCGCATGGTCGCCGACGTGCACGCTCGCCGCCGTTGCTTCCGGCACGCGAACTCGCGCCATGAGCGGCGACGTCTCGGTGACGCGAAAGAGCGTGTCGCCGACGTTCACGAAGCGTCCGGCGCGGGCATATCGCGCCGTGACGACTCCATTGAACGGCGCGATGACCTTGGTGAGCTCAATGTCCCGCCGCGCTTTCCGTCGCGCGAGATCCGCCTGCTGGTACTGGAATTCCGCCTGCTCCGAGTCGGCGACGGTGATGCCCCCCGCCTTCGTCATCAACCGCGCACGCGCCACGACTTTACTCAGATTCTCGAACGACGCGTCGGCCTGAGCGAGAGCGATCTGCTGATCGGCGTTCTCCAACAACGCTAACGGTGCGCCGTTCGCGACGTGATCGTTCAAATCGGCCAGCACCGAGTCCACGTTCCCCGCGGCGCGCGCGACTACGACGGCATCATGCTCGACGTAGAGCTGCGCCGGCAACCGCAGTGGTACCCTCACCGTGGTCGTGTCGACGAGGATGCCAGCCGCCGTCTGAACCGTTGCTTTCTTCGGTACGACGTTCGACTGTCGACTACAAGCCATCATCGTCGCAACGATTGTGGTCAGGCACGCCGACTTCACACTGCCCGCCACGGTGAGTCGCGGTATCCCGGTAGCCCGGTATCCCGATTGCCCGATCTTCCTCACGACCAGATCCTCCACCAGAAGAGCCGCAATCTCCGCCAAGGTTCACGCGTCACTCGACCAAGTACGGATGACGGATCGGTGAGAACGCGGGCATACGCTACCATCCCGGGGCGCACCAGATCGGAGTCATTCGGAACCAGTGCTCGCACAGGAAACCCGCTCGCGCCGTTTCCAGTAGCGCCGTTAGACCCGACCACCTGTCCACCCGTCGACCCGTCCACGCCGACCCCCACCCCCACGGGCGAAATCGCCGTCACGTGTCCCGAGAACGTCCGCTGCGGATATGCGTCCACTCGCAGGCGCACTTCGTCGCCGATACGAATTCGGGCGATGTCGCGCTCGTCCACGTTGAGGTCCAACTCGAGCGTGTCGGTGCGACCGACGACGATCAATTCGCTCCCTGCCTCCACCCATGAACCGAGTTTTTCTTGCGGCCTGGGCGTCAGCACGACGCCGGTGACCGGACTCCGCACGAGCGCCCCGCGAACTTGTTGATCGAGCACGGCCGCCTCGCGGCGCAGCGCGTCGGCGCGCATTCGATGCAGCCGCTCCTCGGCCGCGTCGCCGCGCGCGGACGCCGATGTCGCTTCGCGCTCGGCGCTCGCGGCATCCGACAGCGCCGCGTCACGCGCCGCTCGTTGATCGACGTCGCGCAATTGCATGATCGGATCGCCGCGCGTCACGCGTGCGCCTTCTCGGATGAAGACACGCTCCACGACGCCGTCGACGAGCGGCCGGATCTGGGTGCGGACGTTTGGCCGAAAAACCGGCTGGTTTCCGTCGACTCGCAGCGGCCACTGAATGAGCGTCAGCGACGCGATCACCACCGCGGCGACGATCGCCCACGTGAGTCTTCGGGCCGCCGGCAACGCGAGCAGCTGCTCCTTCTTGGCGTGGATCGCGCCCAGCGTGTCGGCGAGGGGAACTTGCTGGTAGAGCTGCGCGTTGCGAAGCGCGACCGTCGCCTGATTCGCGAGAATCGTCGCCAGCTCGCGCTGCCGCTCCGTCGCAAACTCGGGACGCTCGGCTTCGAAGAGCAGGATGCCGAGCACGCCCTCGTCGTCCTTGAGCGGGATGTACAAACCGCTCCTCACGCCATCCGCCTCGAGATCGCCTTCAAAGATCTGGAGAAAGAGTCGTTCGGCGTCCGACGCGGCTTCGGTCCGGTCCGAGAGGTAGAACGCTTCGCCGACGCCGGCGGCCCACGCGCCTCGCACGGCGAGATCCTGGAGCTCCGGATCCTCGCGGTCGAACTTCTCGACGCCGGCGAGCGCGCGGATGTCGCACTTGCCGCGCTCGTAGAGCGCGATCGCGCCGCGGTCGAATCGAATGGCGCGCATCGCGAGATTCACCACCGCGCGCATCACACGATCGAGATCGAGCGTCGATCCGATCGCGCGGCTCATCTCCATGATCAGCTCGAGATCACTCGTCCGATCGTTCGCCGCGACACGCTCGGCGTTTCGCAGCGCGACGCCGGCGACTTCGGCGAGACGGCTGAACGCGACCTGCTCCGCGGGTGTGAACGCGCCGTGTGCGGCGAGATCGCGCGCGACACGAAGCGCACCGAGTGCCGATTCCGAGGGGCGAAATGGCGTGACGAGGATCGCCATTCCTTCCTCATCTTCCATCGCCGGCTCCAGCGCTTCGAGCGGCGCCGTCGCTCCGGTCACCTGCTCGGCGCCTTCGCCGTTCGCTATCCAGCAGGTCAGGGAACCGTCTCGCTCAATCCACGCCGAGACTCGGTCCGCTCGAAGAATCGCGCGGGCGAAAGAAACTGTCTTCGTCTCGATCTCGCGCGCGTCGAGACTGGCCGCGAGCTCGACCAGCGCGCCGTGAAGCGGATCGAAAACGTCGGGCAGCGCCGCTTGTCCCACAGGCGTTGCCGTCAGCGGCAAGTCGGTCGCCGTCACCGGAGGAAGGAGTCAGCGGGGGAGGGACGGCAAACGTGGTACGACCCGGTCTCAGCCGCAATACGGGGACAGGCGACCGGCGGCGGGCTATGCGGAACAGTGGGAAGGGCGGAACGCTTCCCCAAGAAAAAAGGCGGGGGAGCCGTTGGCTCCCCCGCCCATTTAACGCCAGTTCTACGGCGTTACCACTGCACGATGGGTGCGATGCGCTCCTCGAGCTCACTCACCGTCAACTCGATCGACTCGACATCCTTTCCCGTTTCCTTCTTCACGTTCTGCTTCTGAGTCTTCGTGAGGTCGATTCGGACGGTCTCTTTTTCCTTGCTCATGATCGCACCTATAAGGGAGTTTGTTTAGGAAAGGAGGCTACGGAACTAATGGCTCAGCGGTACTTACGGCGAGTTAACATCGGTTTCGGCAGCTTTACTCAATAATTCATGATTGGGGCAATGCGCTCTTCGAGCTCGTTGACCGTCAACTCGATGGCCTCGGCATCCTTCCCCGTCTCCTTCTTCACGACTTCCTTCTGGGCCTTCGTCAGGTCGATTCGGACGATCTCTTTTTCCTTGCTCATGTCACGCCTTTCCATAAGGAGGTCGGGGTGCGGCGGGTGCCGGTTGCTGTCAGGAACGGATGAGATGGTACTTCCGGTCTGTGAAAGGACCGTGAATGTTCTTGGGCCGATCGTGAAATACGGTCGCGCTCGTCAGTTACAGTTCCCGCCGCCGGTTCCTCTCGCAGTTCTCTCGCGGAGACCGTCCCCCTTCCATGTCCGCGCTGTCACTCACGTTGTGCGGCCGCGTCGCTGCGGCTCTCGACGGTGGTCCTTTGCCCGCGGCGTCGCTCGGCAACAAGAGCTTGGCTTTGCTTGCGTTTCTGGCGCTCGAGCCGGGAGCTCATAGCCGGGACGAGATCATGGCCATGCTCTGGGGCGAATACCCGGAGGAGAAAGCCCGCGCCTCGCTCCGACAGGCGCTCGCGCATCTCCGCGACGCACTCGGCGAGGCACTTTACACGGATCGCGCGTCGGTCTTTCTCGTCTCGGAGCCGGACAGCGACATCCGCCGGTTTCTTGCTGCCGCCGATAGCTCACCCCGCGACGCGGCCGATGTCGACATCCCGCATTTCCTCCGCGGGCTCCAGTTGCGACGCTCGGCTGGATTCGACGAGTGGGCCGATGAAAAGCGCCACACGCTTCTCCGACGGTACGCCGGCGTGCTCGCGGCGGCCGTACGAGAATCGATTGCCAGCAATCGTTCGCGCGATGCCGTACGAGTCGCCGAGCGATGGGTGACCGTCGATGACTTCTCCGCCGACGCGACGCTCGCCTTGATGGAATCGCAGTTTCTCGCGCGCAATCGTTCGGCGGCGTTGCAAGCGTTCGCCGACTATCGGTCGCGTCTCGACGCCGACGAGCGTCCGGATCACCGGCTCGTCGAGATGGCGCAACGGATCCACGACTCGCGTGCGAGCGGCGAAGCCAAACGACAAGCGACCGAAGAATGGTACGCAGCCGCGCCATCGTTTTACGGAAGCCTCATCGGCCGGGATCGCGAGTGGGACCGCCTGCGCGCGTCGTGGCGCGCCGTCGCGCAGAGCAAGTCGCGCGTCGTGATCGTCGAAGGCGAATCCGGCGTCGGCAAATCCCGACTCGCCGACGACTTCGCGCGCTGGGTGACCGCCGAGGGAGGCACGGTACTTCGCGGACGCGGATTCGACGCGCGCGTCGGCGTGCCGTTCGGCGCGATGATCGAAGCGCTTCGCTCGGGGATCGACGCGCCAGGGCTGAGCGGGACTGACCCCCAGTGGCTGACGGAAATCGTGCGCGTCGTGCCCGAGCTGCGTCAACGTTTCGCCGGACTTCCCGCCGTCGGACCCGCGTCTACCGCGGACAGCTGGCGTCTCTTCGAGGGGATCGCACAGATGCTGCTCGCGATTTCGGAAGAGACTCCGGTCACGGTACTCATCGACGACGTGCAGTGGATCGACGCCGACAGCTGCGCGCTGCTCCACTTTCTCGTGCGCAAGCTCGAGCGCGCGGCGATTCTCTGGTTCGTCACCTTCGCGCTCGGCGCCGTGGAGCGCGACTCCGCGGCGGCGCGCTGGGTGCGCGCGTTGCGAGGATCGCCGGCGTGTGAGGTCGTCGCGCTTCGACCGCTGAATGAAGACGAAGTCTGGCAGCTCGTGCGTGGACTCGGTCGAGTGAGCACACCGGCCGGAGCGCACCGGCTGGCGTCGCGCATCTATGAAGTGACGGCGGGTTACCCGTTCTATATAGTCGAGCTGCTCAAGACGCTCTTCGCTCAGGGCTGGCTGACCGTCGAGCCCGAGAGCGGCGAGTGGATCGTCCGTCCGAGCGACTCGGGCGACGAGCCCGCGCTCACGCTGCCCTCTGTCCACGAAGCAATCGCCGAGCGAATCGAGTGTCTGTCGGACGAGCTCAAAGGGGTGCTGATCACGATCGCGGTCTCGACGCGTGGCTGCAGAACCGACGTGATGTCTCACGTGCACGGCATTTCCCGCCTCCGCGCCGCGGCGATCGGCGACGCGCTCGTCGAGCGTCACTTGGTCGTCGAGGACAACGGAGCGTACCGCGTCGCGCATCCGGTGATCGGGCGCGTCATGGGCGACGAGCTCGGGAAATCCCGCAAGCGCGAAGTGCATCGCGGGCTCGCGCTCGCGATGGAGCTCGTCGGGTCGGAGCGCGCCGAGTACGTGGATCCCGGTGAGATCGCGCGACACGCCGAGCAGGCGGGCGAACGAACCATGGCCTACAAGTTCGCCATGCAGGCCGTCGAGTCCTGCGAACGCCGCTTCGCCTTCGACGACGCACTCGCCTGGCTCGACTTCGCCGCCGGCGTCGCATCGACCTCTACCGAGTCCGACGCGGTGAACCGCGCGACCGCACAGCTCCTCGAGATCTCCGTCCGCCGCGAGCTCCCGCCTGCGCGCATGACGAGCGCCAATGCAGCCGCGGAGCTCGACGTTCGCACGCCATAGCACGCGCTGAGCCGCCACCTACGAGACACGCGGCCGAACCGGCCGAGGTCTTCCGCGCGACCAGTGCAATGCTGCCGACACTGCCCGGCAGCATTGCCTCGGCTCGCGCTCCCGACCGCGGGCCGTCTCGGCGCTGCTTCAGTAAGCGCGACGGTCCGCGGAGGACAGTTCCACCGCGAACGCCCACGCCCCGAGTCGGGCCCGCCGAGAGGCGGGCCGCCAAAACGGAGCCCTTGACGAAATCGCCTAACGCCGTTAACTATTGGAACACTGTTCGACCGGAACCAGCCGATGGGCGTCAAGGAACGACGACAACGCGAGCGAACGCAGGTCCGCGAGAAGATTCTCGACGCGGCCCTGGAGGTGTTTGCGAAGGATGGCGCCCAGGGCGTCACCATGCGCGCGCTCGCCGAGGCCATCGAGTACTCGCCGCCGGTCATCTACGCGCACTTTCGCGACAAGGAAGCCATCATCCAGGAGCTATGCTATAGGCAGCTCCGAAGCTTGGCCCAGCAGTTCGCGAACTTCGGCGCGCTCGATCCGGTCGAGCGTCTCCGGCGGATCGGCTACGTCTATTCGGACTTCGCCGTCGATCATCCGAGCCACTTCCGTTTCCTCTTTCTCACGCCGCACGCGTTCATTGCCGACGGAGAGGAGGTCGCGAAGGACGATCCGGAGCGGAACGCGTACGCGTTTCTCAAACAGACGGTGAAGGACGGACTCGCCGCTGGTGTCTTCCGGCCCGAGTACAAGGACGCCGAAGAGGTCGCACAGATCTGTTGGGGAAGCGCGCATGGCTTCATGGCCCTGCACAACATCAAAGGGCCGAACAGTTGGGTCGAATGGCGCGACGCGCGGAAGACCGCGCACCGGCTCATCGACGCAACGTTGGCCGGCCTCGTGAAAGCCGAGGCCAACGCTCGCACGAACGGCGCGCCGGCTCGGAAGTCTCGAGCGCGCTAGACGAGCGGGGAAAAAAAGGAGGATCGAGCAGTCGCCCACGCGGCGTTTTTTTAGGCCCTGAAGTTAACGCTGTTAGCAGTGATACCGATGTTCACCACTCGTGGAGGACGTATGAGATCGCGTAGCACCGCCGTCGCAGCATCGACCAACCCGATCACCACAGCAGTGCATTCCGCGCTCCTCGCGCTCGCCCTTGTCGGCGTCGCCGCGGCGGCATCCGCGTGCGCACCCGCCGCCGCGAAGACGACGAACGCCGCCGACAGTGCGATCCCCGTCGTCGCTCAGCCAATTTCGCTCTCGGCGCGTGGGTGGTCAGCCACCGCGAGCGGCATCGTGCAGGCGAACGCCAGCGTCGACGTCGCGTTCCAAGTGCCGGGCAAGGTCGTCACGATCGGGCCGGACGAAGGACAGTCCGTTCGCGCCGGCCAGCCGATCGCGTCGCTCGATCCCACGGAATACCGACTCGCCGTCGAGCAGGCGGGCGCACAATCCGATCGCGCGGCGCACGATCGTGACCGCAACCAGCCGCTGCTCGCGTCGGGCGGAATCGCGCCGGCCGAGATGGAGCACCTCGAGATCGGCGCGCGTCAGAGCGCGGCGGCCGCGGATCTGGCGAAAAAGCACTTGGCCGACACGAAGCTCGAAGCTCCCATCCCGGGCATCGTTTCGCGTCGAGTCGTAGAAGTCGGCGCGACCGTCGCGGCCGGCCAGACGGTCTACACGATCGTCGCGCTCGATCCGGTTCGCGTGCGTGTCGGCGTTCCCGAAGCCGACGTCGGCCACATCACCGAAGGTGCTACGGCAACCGTGCGCATTCCGGCTCTGGACACGAGTTTCGCCGGACGCGTGTCGCTCATCGGCGTCGCCGCCGATCCCGCGACGCGAAGTTACGCCGTAGAAATTTCGGTGCCGAATCCCGCGCGAAAGCTGCGCGCCGGGATGGTCGCCGAGGCGACGATCCACACGCGCGAGTCGACGTCGGCCATGATGGTGCCGGCTCCGGCGGTGGTACACGACGGCGGCGTCAACGGGACGACGATCGTCTACGTGCTCGATCATGACGCGGCTCGCGTGCACGCGCGCCGAGTGACGACCGGCGCCGCGCACGGTGATTCGCTCGAAATTACATCGGGCGTCGCGACCGGCGAGCAGATCGTGGTGGCTGGTCAGCAGCGGCTGCGCGACGGCGCGCGGGTCCAGCAGGTTGCGTCTCCTTCGAGCGCGAACGCGGCCAAGGGAGCGCGATAGCCATGAACCCGGTTCGCTCCGCTCTCCGCAACCGCTCGGTGGTGCTCGTACTCACCGGATTCGCGGTTCTACTCGGCATCGGCGCGCTGTTCACGATGCCGCGGCGTGAAGATCCCAAGATCACCATCCGCACCGGTCTCGTGCTCGCGCGCTACCCAGGTGCAAGCGCGCAGCAGGTCGAAGATCAGGTGACGCGCAAGATCGAAGAACGCCTCTTTCGCCACCAGGAAGTTCGCAAGCTCAAGACCTTTTCGACGTCGCGCGACGCCGCGCTCGTCGTCAACGTCGAGCTCGAGGAGTGGGTCAAGGATCCGGATCGGTTCTGGGCGATGCTGCGGCACGACATGAACGAGCTGCACGCGACGGAGCTGCCGGCGACGGTGCAAGGTCCAATCGTCAACAGCAACTTTGGCGACGTCGTCGCGATGCTCCTCGCCGTGCGCGGCCCGACCTACGGCTCGCGTGAGCTCCGCGAGTATCTCGACAAGATCGACGATGCCATCCGCACGATTCCCGAGGTCTCGCGCATCAACCGCCTCGGCGAGCAGCGCGAGGAGCTTCGGGTGTCGACGACGAACGCCCGTCTCGCCGGCTTCGGCATCACGCCGCTCGACGTTGCCGGCGCCATCCGTTCGCGCACCGCGCTCGTCGACGCGGGCACCATCGACGCCGGCGACGCCGGCCGAGTGCCGATTGCCGCGAACAACCTGCTGTCGAGCGAGACCGCGTTGTCGCAGCTGCTCGTCGGATCGTCTCGCGACGGGCGACCCGTGCACCTCGGCGACTTCGCGACCGTGGACCGCGTGTACGCCGATCCGCAGTTCGTCGTTCGCGTCGACGGCGAGAGCACGGTGCTGCTCGCGGTCGAAATGCAGGAAGGACACAACATCGTGAAGTTCGGCGACAAGGTTCGGGAGAAGCTGGCGCAGCTCCGCACGACGCTGCCGCCAGACCTGATCATTCAGCCGATCGCCGATCAGCCGCAGCACGTGCAGCAACGCATGGTCGAGTTCGGCCGCGAGTTCCTCATCACGCTCGCCGCGGTGATTCTGGTGACGGTGCTGCTGCTGCCGCTTCGCGTCGCGGCAATCGCCGCCGTCGCGATTCCGATCACGGTCGCGATCACGGTGGCGATTCTGAACGCCGTGGGCATCGAGCTGCACCAGGTCACGTTCGCCGGGCTCGTCGTCGCGCTCGGCATCGTCGTCGACGACGCGATCGTCGTCGTCGACAACTACGTCGAGAAGCTGGATCACGGAATGAGCCGGCTCGAGGCCGCGTGGCGCTCGCCGACGGAGCTCGCCGTGCCGGTGCTGGCCGCGACGCTCACGATCGTCGCGTCGTTCATGCCGCTCGCCTATCTGCCGGGCGCGCCGGGCGAATTCATTCGCGCCATGTCGTTCACCGTGGCGATCGCGCTCATGGTGTCATACGCGGTCGCGATGTTGCTCACGCCGATGCTCGCGCTCACGCTGGTGAAGACCGGTCTGCACCAAGCCCCGAACGCGTCGTCGACGACGAAACAACGGCGCACGCCGCTCGACGTCATGCAGGCCGCGTACGAGCGCGTCATGACCCTGGCGATGCCCCGCAAGCGTTGGACGGTGGTCGGCGCGGTGCTCGCGTTCGTCGCCGGTCTCGCGCTGATGTCCCGCGTGCCGTACCGCTTCTTCCCGATGAACGAGCGCGATCAGCTCATCGTCGACCTCTGGATGCCGGCCGGTACGCGGCTCGCCGGAACGGACGAAGTGCTTCAGCGACTGTCGGCCGCTGTGAAGAAGGAGCCGGGCGTCCGCACGGTCGCCGCATTCACCGGCGGAGGCGCACCGCGCTTCTATTACAATCACAACCCCGAGCCGCCGACGCCGAACTTCGGCGAGCTTCTGATCAATACGGCGTCGCCCGAAGCGACGAACGCGCTGGTCGAGCGGCTCTCGACACACATCGACAGGGTCGCGCCCGAAGCCTGGGTCTACGTAAAGCCCTTGCAACAGGGCCCCGTGTTCGCCGCGCCGAATGAGATCCGTCTCGTCGGCGACGACGCGAGCCTGCTCCGCACCTACGGCGACAGTGTGGCGCAGATCTTCGAGCGGACGCCCGGAAGCGCCTACGTCCACACCGATTGGCGCGATCAGGAGCTCGCACTTGGGTTGCACGTGAAGCCTGAAGTCGCCACGCGTGTCGGACTCTCCGAAGCCGACATCGCGATGCAACTCTCCGGTGCGTTCGCCGGAGCGCCGATCTCCACGTTCTGGGAAGGAAAGCGCGACCTCGACGTCACATTCCGGCTCGACGACGCCGAACGGTCCGGAATGAGCGATGTCTCGACGACGACTCTCGTGTCGCCGACGACGGGTGCCCGCATTCCACTGCGCGAAGTCGCCGACGTCGCTCCGGAGTTCCGTGCAAGCCGCATCGTGCGGCGCAACGGCGTCCGAACGCTCACGGTTCGCAGCTTCGCCGCGCCGAACGTTCTGCCGTCCGTCGTCCTCAACGCCGCGGCGCCCAAGCTCGCCGCCCTCCAGCTGCCGGCGGGAATACGGATGGAGTTCGGCGGCGAAAAGGAAGGAAGCGCCGAAGTGCAGGGCGCGGTAAACATCGCGCTCCTCGCGTCGCTCGTCGGCGTGTTCCTGATTCTGCTGTTCCAGTTCCGGAATGTGCGCCACCCGCTCGTCATCATGACGTCGATCCCACTCGCCGTGGTTGGCGCGGCGATCGGTCTCGTGATCACGGGCAATCCGTTCACCTACACGGCGAACTTGGGGCTCAACGCGCTCACGGGCGTCGTCGTTCGGAACGCGATCATCCTCGTCGACTACGCGAACGAACTGCGCCGCAACGGGGTCGACGTCGAAACGGCGGCGCTGTTGGCCGGCCGCCGGCGTCTCCGACCGATCTTCCTCACGACGATGGCCGCCGCACTCGGCGTGACGCCCATGATTCTCTCACGATCGCCGCTCTGGTCGCCGATGGCGAGTGTCATCGCGGTCGGTCTGGTCGTGTCGATGATCTTCACGCTGGTGCTGGTGCCGGTCCTCTATGTCGTGATCGAACGACGACAGGAGCGCCGCGCCGCGCGTCGCACGCACGATGAAGTCGACAACGGCGTCGCGCTTCCCAGCTCGGCGAAGATTCCGGCGGGCATCGCCGCGCTAAGCCCGGCAGCGAGCGCCGCGCTGATCCTCGGCGTCTCGATCGTCGTGGCGTTGGTTCCATCGCGGCGCCTCGAGGCCCAAACGCCATCGGCGACTTCGGTCATGCATCTCACGATCGACGACGCCATCGCACTGGCAAGAAAGCAGAGCTACGCGACGCGTCTCGCCGAGGCACGATTCAACTCGTCGGAAGCCCACGAGCGCGGCGCCGCGGCCGATCTTCTCCCGCAGCTCTCGGTGTCGGGCACACAACTGCGCAGCAGCGGCCGCACGACCATCGTCGTCCCGCGCGGCGCACTCGGCAACGAGTCGTCGGGCGCCCCACTGCCCGCGGCCGACCGGCGCTTCGATCAGGGCGCCGCCGCGCTCACGTACTCACAGGTCTCGTTCACGCAGCCAGTCACGCAACTGTGGCGCATCCGTCAGGCGCAGCAACTGGCGAACGCGCAGACCATGGGCGCCGTCGCCGGCCGCTTTCGCGCCGAGGCGGACATCACGTTGGCCGTCGAGCGCCTGTACGCGGCAGTGTTGATCGCCCGGGCGAAGGAGCACGCAGCTGAGCTCGCGATGCGGGCAACGCAGCAGCAGACCGCAAACGTGGAGCAGGCCGTCGCCGCCGGAATCAACGTGTCCGCCCAGGGACTCGGCGCGACCGCATCCGCACTTGACGCGGAGTACGTACGCCTTGCCGCCGCCGACTCCGCGTCCGACTTCGAGAGTCAGTTGCGAAACGTTCTCGCACTGCCGACGGGTACAAAGTTGGACCTCGTCGTCCCCGAGTCACGGAACGAGCCACTCGCCGCGGCCGACGTCTATCTCTCGAAGGGTCTCGCGTCCAACCCCGACGTCGCCGCGGCGAACGCGACGTTCGAGCAAGCGAAGCACGCTTCGTCGCTCGCTCGTGACAGCTACATCCCTGATCTGGGCATCGGACTCACGTACACGATGCTGAACGGCGTGAGCTTCCTGCCGCAACACGCCGTGGGACTCAGCATTCAAGGGTCGTGGACGGTGCTCGATTGGGGAAAACGCCGCTCGCTCTCGCGCGAGCGGACAGCGCAGCAGGATGCAGCCTCGATCGGCGTCGCTCTGGCGCGCGACCAAGTCTCGGTCGACGTCGATCGCGCGTATCGAGCCGCTGTTCGTGCCGAGCACGGAGCCGGAGTTGCACACGCTGCACTCCAGGCGCATCGAGCCGAGCTCGCGATCGCGAAAGACCGAGCGGGGCGCGGTTTGATTCCGGCGACAGCGTTGGCGACGACGGAGGCGGAGGTCGCTGAGAGCGAGGCGCGCGCGCTGGCGGCGGAGCTGCAGATGAGAATTGCACGGGCGGAGCTCAGACGTGCTGTCGGTGCTGACTAACTGCTAACTGCGCAGATGACGACGGCGCGACCGCCGAACGGCGCAAATCCCGAGGAGCGCAACTCCCGAGCGGCGCGAAGGGCGCGACTGCCAAACGACGCGGCTGGTCGCGCCCCCCTGCGCGGTTCGGCTTCTGCGCACTTCGCGCCGTTGGGGAGTTGCGCCGTTGGGGAGTTGCGCCGTTTGGCCGTCGCGCCGTCGTCATCTGCGCCGTCTGCCCTTTCTCAGTGTCAACTTTACATCCCTTTTTTCGTTTCCAAGGAAACGCACCCCTACTGCGATGATTCCCACCGCACGAATGGTTTCCTTGGGACTGACGTTGTCTTGTCTCGCGGCCTGCGGCGGCGATGGCACGATTAGCTCGACGCTGCCTCCGCCCCCACCGGGCCCAACCGCCGCAAACGTCTCGATCGATCAGCCGAACGGTTTCACCGGCAAGATCAAGCTCGACGTGCACGAGCAGTTTGGTCTGACCGCGACCGTTCACGATTCGACCGGTGCGGTGCTGGCCGGGCACCCGGTTGTGTGGACGAGCAACGCGCCGAACGTGGCGACCGTGTCCAATACAGGGATGGTCACCGCCATGGCGGTCGGCGACGCGACGATTTCCGCGACGAGCGACGGAAAGTCAGATTCGCGGCCGGTGCAGGTGGTCGCGCTCAACTTGACCGCGTTTCAGTTGGCCGTCGTCACGACTAACGACAGCGGGAGTCCGGTCCCGGGAGCGACCGTGCAGCAGATCTACTACGGCGCGCGGCCGGCGGGATGTGTGACGTGCAACATCCCGTACGGCGGCTTCGTTCTCGGTGCGACCAACTCCGCCGGTTCATTCGTCGGAGGGTTTACGGCGGACCCCGAAGCGATGGACGGATTCGTCGGGGCCAATCACGCCTACGCCTATGTCATCACCCATTCACCGAACTACGAGACGGATCGACAGTTCGTCATCGGTACGGCGACATCGTTCACGCAGGCCGCGCATCTCCACACAATGAAGCAGATCGCGGCGGGCGATTCGCTGTCCGTGACGATTTCGCCTGGGGATCCGGTGTACCAAGAGTTGGACACGGCTCCAGCACTCATCCCCAACACGCTATGCCGTTCGTTCCATGTCGTCGCGGGATCCGACGGCACGCTCACCGTAAATGCGGCCGGTGACGGAGGCGTGGCACCATTCCTCGAGCTCGACAAACCCGACGAATCGGAGCTGCTCACCTATGGAAACGGCACCGTCACGAAGGCGGTGCACGCTGGGGAGATCGTCGAAGTGAGAGTTGTCTGGACGATCAGAATCGGGGCAGGGGCACAGGCATTCGAGGTAGCAACACGCATTTCCGGCACGTTCGGTGCGTCGCCTGCGATTTCACCCGAGGAGGCTCCAATGGCGAAATCTCAACGAAAGCAGAGCCGGACGACGAAGTCGAAGGCGAAGAATGGTCGCTCGACTCAAGATCGCGATCGGGATCAGAGCGAGTTCCGCGAGCCGACCGATCAGTTCGTAACCGACGCCGAGATCGAGGCACGCGAGCGCCAACGCCAGCCGTCGCCGAACGCCGGACGCGCCGGCGGAAGCGGTTCCCGCAAAAAAGGACACTAGCCGTAAACGAGACAACCGCGGCATCCGCCGCGGTTGTCTCGGCTCGATCGAAGTCCTCGACATCTCAGCGGCGCTCTATTCTGTCGCTGCCACCCGCCCCCGACGCCCAAAGTGTTCGCCGCGCGCGGAGGTCCCGTTTAAGCCACGGCCCTAAGTCACAACACCCGTCGCGCAACGACAAAGTAGCTGTAGAACCAGTCCCCACCAGCGTTCAGGTCGGTGTACGCCACACCGTGCCCCGAGGTCGACGAGTGAATGATCCGCCCGTCTCCCACGTAGATCGCCACGTGTGAGATCGCCCCACCCGGCTCGGCGAACATCATGAGGTCACCGGGACGCAGCGCGCTGAAGTCGGCCGGAATCGCACGCCCCGCGTGCGCCTGTTCGCGCGACGTCCTCGGCAGCGTGATGTGGTACTTCGCGAATACGTATTTCGTGAACCCCGAGCAGTCGAATCCTTCACCCGGGGTATTCCCTCCCCACGTGTACCGCGTGCCGACGTAGTCGCTCGCCGTGCGTAGCACACGCGCCGCCTCGGCGGATGGAGGCGGCGAGTCAGGGATGCGGCGCTTGCCGCGTGACGAGGGGGACGGGGACGGTGAGGGAGACGATCGTCCATCGGACGTCGGGATCTCGGCGGGAAGGGTCGAGATGATTGCCCCGAGGACGGATTCGGGCGTGATGCCGAGGCTTGCCGGAGTACACGCGGACAGCGGGATCAATGAAGCGACGGCGATCGCGCCGAGCGGGTACGAGCGCGCGGGCGGGAACATGCCCTCGGCCGAGGCATAGAGGGCGCCATCCGTGGTCTGAGGGAGAACCGGTTGCCGACCAACGCCTTAGCGACCGGCGCGCGTTGAACTAGTCGTCGGATCCGTCCGCTCTCGACGACAAGTCGGACGCACAATTGTAGACAGCCTCAGCGGCGGTGGGCGGAGCACCTAAGGATGACTCCGGCGGGCGGTTACGCGTCCTACTAGGGCGTTGACGCGTCCCCACTGACTGCCCGAGAACGACCATGCGCCTTATCCCAACTCACTCACTCAGCCGCACCGCGACCGGGCTGCTGTCGATTCTGTACCTCGCGGCCTGCGGTGGAAGCTCCGATGGCGGAGTCAAGACCACGACCCCGCCCGACACGACAACGACACCACCACCACCGACAGTCCCCGCGGCGCCAACCGGCCTCGCGGCCGCGTCGACGTCGGCCTCGTCGATCACGCTCACCTGGACACGGAATTCTTCGAACGAGACCGGATTCCAAGTCGAGCGGGCCAATGGGGCCAGCGGGTCATTCAATCTCATTGCCACAACCGCCGCCGGTGCCACGACATACAGCGACACGTCGTTGGCGCCGAGTACGACGTACAACTACAGAGTTCGCGCGGTGGGGAGTGCGGGGACCAGTGCGTATTCCAACACCGCTAGCCTGACGACGCCGGCGAGCTGCCCGGCGGCGATAGCAGTCACGCAGGACATCAGCATCACGACGAATTGGACGGGCAACGGCGGCTGCGTCGCATACCATATCACGAGTTCCATCAACGTCACCGGCACGCTGACGATTCAGCCGGGAACGATCATCTCGTTCGGGGCGAACGCGGCTCTCACGGTCACGACGGGAAGCATCGGCGCATTCGGTACGCCCTCCGCACGGATTCGCTTCACGGGCGACCAGAGCACGCGGGGCTATTGGAGAGGTATCACCGTCCTGACGCCCAACGCAGCGAACGAGTTGAGCTACGTCGACGTCTCGTACGCCGGCGGCGACGGCACGGCGAGCGCGGCGAATGTGGCGGTCCTTGGCGGGGCGCAGCTCAAGATCTCGCATACTCTTCTCGAGCAGAGCGCCGGCGTCGGCCTTTTCCTGGATGACATCGCAACCGTCGCCACGTTCGCATTGGATACGATGCGCAACAACGCCAAGGCTGGAATCAAGCTGCCGGATCGCCTCGTCGGGGTTCTCGACAATGCGTCGAGCTTCGCCAGCGGAAATGGAGTGTCGTACATCGACGCTTACGCCGTTGGAGTCTCGAGCTCTCAGCTTTGGCAGGTGACGTCGACTCCGATTCACCTTAGCGGACAGACCACTGTTTCGGCGGATCTCGTCATCGCGGCGGGCGTCACAGTTCAGTTCGGCGCCGATGCGGGGCTGACCGTTACGACGGGAAGCCTGATCGGGATCGGAACATCGACGAACCGAATCCAGTTCACACCCGAAAAACAACAACGCGGCTATTGGCGCGGGTTGACCATTCAGACCAACGCCGCCAACCGGCTGAGCTACGCGAACGTGTCGTACGCCGGCGGTGGTGGCGGCGCGAACGCGGCCGACATCGCGGTGGTGAGCGGCGGCCAGCTGCAGCTCGACAACGCTATCGTCGAGCAGAGCGCGGGCGTAGGCTTATACGCCGCCGGCACGGCGACGCTGCCGTTGTTCTCGAGCAACTCGTTCCGCAACAACGTGGACGTCGGCGTCCGCGTGACCGACCAACTCGTCGGTTCCCTCGATGTGGCGTCGGAGTACGCCGCCGGCAACGGCGTTGCGTATCTCGACGCGACCGCGTGGGGCGTGTCGAGTGTTCAGACATGGCGCATCACATCAGTCCCGATTCGCTTCAGCGGCCAGACGACCATCGCCGCCGGTCTCACGCTCGTGCCGGGGACCACGGTCATCGTGCGGGCGGGCGGCAACATCACGATTACGAACGGCAGTCTCACCGCGATCGGGACGTCCGCCTCTCGCATCCGGTTCTTGGGTGAGCAGACGACTCCAGGATTCTGGTGCGGTCTCGTCTTCTCGACGTCGAATGGAACCAGCGAGCTGACGTTCGCCGAAGTCGCGGATGGCGGAGCGGGTTGCGGAACTCGGCCGGCTAACGTAGAGATCACGGCCGGCGGAGCGGTCAAAGTCACCAACTCGACTATCCATGACGGCGCAGGATGGGGGCTGTACGTCGAGCTACAGGGAATCGTTACTCCCAATCCATTGGCGTCGGCGGGGAACGTGTTCACGAACAACGCGCTCGGATCCACAAACGCGCCGTAGGTCGTCGGATGGGTAGCCTCCAGCATGCCTGACTCTCGCGCGACCTCGGTGCCTCGTGTCACGCTGTTCGTCGACGCACAGCAGTCGATGTACTTCAACAGCTACGCGTTCAGCGGGACGCTGTCGTTGTCGAAGCAGGGCCGCATCTCGCTGGACGTTCGAGACATCGACTACGCAAGCCTGCTGGCCGGTGAGCGGTCGCGCCCGTACGTCGAGTTGGACATAACTTGGTCGTCGGGCCGAAGTATGCGGGTTTTTATCGATACGCACGATCGCGCCGACCTCTTTTTTCCGATCGGGCTCGAACGAGCAGGCTTGTACTTCAAGCGCAGTTACGTAGCCGACGAAGTGATTCGCGCCGGCGCACCCGCGGACCGTATCGTGCCCTTCGGCGCGATGTTCAACGTCGCGACGGCTGCCTGCAAGCGCCTGATCTTCGGCGCGTGGATCAAGCGACAGGGACTTGGCCAGCTGCGCGCGATCAGCGTCGTACGCGAGCGGATCGAGTATCCGGGTTACACTTCTCTCATCGCCGCTCCGACGAGGAAACGGGCCCACGGCGTCCTGCTGCGCAGTCGCCTCTGGGACGACACCGAAGTCCGCGGCGAAGACACGGCGGAAGCTGTCAACAACGAACGGATCCGATGGATCAGCCGGCTCAAGAATGGCTTGGGCTCAAGGTTCACCGGCGGTTTTCTACCGACGTCCGTTGCGCAGCGAATGTGTCCGGAGCTGATCGATCGGTCGGGCGGTAGTCGACGCGCGTATCTCAAGGATCTCCGCAATAGCGCGATCTCGATCTACACGCGCGGCCTGCATGGCTCGACCGCGTGGAAGCTGCCCGAGTCGATGGCCGCCGGATGCGCCGTCGTCGGCGAGCCGCTCACGCACATCCTTCCCGAGCCTTTGGAAGATGGCTTTCATCTCGTTCACGTATCGACGCCCGAAGCGTGCGTGGAAGCCTGCCATCGGCTGCTCGACAATCCGGATTCGCTGTTCGCGATCCAGTTGAACGGCCGATCGTATTTCGATTCTTATATGCATCCCGCGGAGAGGATGGCGCGGGTATTGGCCCGTGCGGCGTCCGTCGCCGGAGAAGCCGGCACAACCGACGCCGTTGGCTACGCGTACAGCCGCTACGACTCGATGCTGAGACGCGGCGAAACGGAGACGCGGCGAGAATAGGAGCCGCGCTCGACCGCACACTCGTTCGTCCCTCGCCGACTAGGCTCGACGGCTCCCGCCGTCGATGGCCCGGAAAGTGTCGCATTTCAGCCTCGGCGGCACCGAAACAAACACGGCGACGGCGCCGTCATGTGTATTCAGCGGTGGACGGGCGAATACGATGGAGACGACCAACGGCGGCCCCCGGCGTGAGATCGACCATGCTCGACTGCGTGACGCAGCGGCCGAGTCACTTGGTCGAACGACCCCGACAGGCGCGACGAGGAAAGTCGAGCTCGAGGTTCCGCTCGGCTCATTCACTGACGCAGCGCCCGTCGACTTCCAGGTCCGCAAGACCGGTTCGCGGCTGAGTGGGCTGCGGGACGCGATCAAGCGGCTGTGGCCGTGGAGCAAGCCCGCGGGCGCGCACGCCAACGCCGCGGTTGGCGGCATTCAAGAGATCACGAAAGCGACGAACGCTTGGTTCGATCGGGAAGTGACAGCCCTCGAAGGTGACGCGCGTTCGCTCGCCGCCGACTGGGCCCACAAGGGACTGCCTCGGCACGACGTCCCTCGAACGGCTCCGCTCGAGGTCGAACAGTTCCTCGCGGGCCGGTGCACCGAGACGTTTCGTCAGTGGACCGATCACGTTCGCGTGACGATGCGCGACCGGATCGCGCGCGAAGCCGAGGCGATCGGCGACAGGCTCGTCGAGCTGCGCGGGTCGACGACGCGCATCGAGCGACTCGAGTCGGAGATCGCCGGCACCGATCGCAGAATTCACGAGCTGCGGACCGAAGCAAAGGAGGTCGCGGCGCGGGTCGGATTCGAACCCATAATCCCGAGTTGGGTCTTTTTCTGGTTCTTTGCGATCGCGCTCACAACCGTCGAGTTCTTCGCGAACTTTCCGGTGTTTCGCCTGCTGCTTCCGATGAAGCCGGCCCTCGCCAAAGCCGCGGAAGACGCGGCGCAGGATGCCGTGAGCGGCGATTGGTGGGCGGGTTTGGCGATACAGATGAAAGAAGTCGTTCTGCACGCCGACGCGCTCTTCGTCGCGCTCATCGCGGTGCTCTTTCTGGTCTTGTTCGGCAAGACGATGGGAGGATCGGGCCGCGTTCTCGTCGCGCTCAGGACCAAGGACCAGCCGCTCGCCGCGACGACCATTCGCAGCATTCGGCGACAACACCTTGCGGCGCTGCTCGTCTGTTCGTTGGGCGTGGCGGCCGTGCTGACGTTTCTGTATTTGTCGCGTGGCAGCATCGCCACGGTGGCCGCGTCGCGCGTACGCGCCGACAGCCTCGAGTTGCAACGGCTCAAGGCCGAAGCACAGCAGCTCGCGCCGGGAGACCTGGGCGCGATGGCTCGGTCCGCCTCGGCGATTCTCGAGAAAACGCGGACGCTAGAAATCCATCGCGACGATCGCGCCTATGCGACCACCGTCCAGAACAACAACGGGCCGCTGTTCTTCCTCAATTTGGGACTCGTCTTCGGCGCGGCGATCCTGGGATTCCTGACGTATCGCCAGAAAGTGAGCGAGGGAGAGGGAGGCGAAGCGCATCCGGCGATCATCCAGCTGCGCGCCGATCGGCGAAGGTTGCAGACAGACGCGCACGCCGCCGTTCAGGCCGGCCGCGCGACCGAAACACGCGCCCGCGCGAGCATCGCACGCGTCGAGCATCTGATGACCGCGAGCCCGCTCGCCGAGTGGAGCGCCAAGGTCGATCGATTGGCGGGTGTGATTCCGTTGTTCCGCGGCGAGAACGCACGACTGCGCGGCATCGACCCGGCGAGCATTATCGCGTTCGCCGGAGATTCGCCCCTGTCGCTGCCGATCGTCGAAGCGGAGCGCGGTTTCCCGGAGCCGACGGACTTCGCGAGGGTGAAGGAGGAATTCGCTGTGACCCGTCGTGATTTCGGTGCCGCCGTGGCGCGAATTCCGATCAATCCCAGCGACGCGACTACGATATGATGGGCGCGACGATGTGGACGCGGCTGGCACTCGCAATCGCTTCGGTTGGACTCGCGTTGCCCGCACTCGGTTGCAGCGAGTCGGCCGGCGCGAAGACGGCCGCGTCCCCCGCCAATCGATTCATCGTCGGAATCGACCTCTCCGAGAGTCGCTCGGTCGAGGCGCTAAGAGATTCGCGACGGCTCCTCGACGACGTGGTTGAAACGCGGCTGCACAACGGCGACGAGCTGGTCCTGCTGGAGATGTACGGCACAGCGGACACCGGCGATCATCAGTGGATCGACTCAGTTCCTCGCTTGCGCCGGCCGGGCGTCGTCACCGCGTCGGACAAGCGGCGGCTCGAAGATTTCAAGGTCGTCGCGCATCAGGTGGTCGGCGCGATGTTCGACCCGAACCGCGTCCGCCGGATCGACAACACCGACGTGTTCGCGACGATCAGACGTGCGGCCGACTACGCGAAAGTGGCCGACGGTCGGCGGGCGACGCTGATCCTGCTGTCCGACATGGAGAATTCGACGGACGAAATGCGCATGGAACGCGCCGGCGGCATTCCGTCTCCCGCCTGGATCGAGGTTCGGCGCAGCGCGAGCCGACTTCCCGACATGCGCGGCGTGTGCGTGTTAGTCGCCGGCGCCGGGTCGACGACGCAGCACGAGGCGACGATTCGCGATTTTTGGATTCGGTACTTCGCGGCGGCGGGAACGGCGCTAACGGCGAACAACTATCGGGGGTTTGTGCCGGATGCGGGGGAGGTCCGGTGTTAGGTCTTGGAAGAAACGGCGCCAACTTGGTGGGAGGGCTTGCTAGGAGCGCTGACGTCCTAGGAGCGCTGACGTCCTAGGAGCGCTGACGTCCTAGGATCGCTGACGTCCTAGGAGCGCTGACGTC